>JAFDYQ010000040.1 GCA_018267365.1 Bacteroidota bacterium
TGCCGCAAACAATATTTCTCTTTTTATAATTTAATTTATATTTTGCTGTCAAATATTTTCTTAACTTTTCTAAATCACCGATTTAGAAGCTAAAACTTAGAATCATGGCAAAATGCAGAGGTTGTGGAGGCAACGGAAAATGCTCAGGTTGTGGAGGAAGCGGAAGTGGGAAAAAATTAGTTACTCATCCTAATCCTCGGGATATCAAGGATGATGGCGAAGTAAGATGTCCAGTCTGTTATGGCTCTGGAAAATGTGTGCAGTGTAACGGAACCGGCGAAGAAGACTAACTTCAAAGTACAATTCATTGTAAATGCGGTACCTCTATAGAGAATACCGCATTTTTTACTTAAAGTCTGAGTTACGGCAATGAAAAAACAAAATGAATCTAGCTTCGAGGAGTCGGGTTATCACTAGGCCAAGGTTTCAAATGTCAATCTCTTGATGTCCTCGCCCATCTTTTCGGTATCTATTGACCTTAAGTAAGCTTGTGTCATCTTGATATCCTTGTGTCCCATGAGTCGTTGTATTTTTGACATTCCAACGTCTTGCAAAGCCAAGTTGGTGGCAAAGGTATGACGGAACCTATGTAGGTGGAATTTCACGCCAGAAGAGCGTGACAGGCGTTCAACCCAATGTTTTAGACCGGCAAGCGTTAATCCTGCATCTCCTCTTGAGGATAAGAAAAGCAAGTGAGTTTTATTCGGGTGCCCTTTCCTCTCTTTTAGATATTGCTGCAGATGAAATTTTAGGGTGGGATGCATTGGAATGCGCCGGGTGACCTTGGACTTGGATGTTTCGGAACGAATCGTGACCAGATCACTTGTGAAGTCCAAATCCCTTACTTCCATTAGCGACAGTTCCGTTCGTCTGACTCCGCAGAAGGTCAAAACTGCGACCATTGATAAGTCGCGTTGGAGTATGAGTGAACTTTGCGCATTTTGAACTAATGCTCCCATAATTCGTTTTATCTCTTCTCCCTTTAAAGCGCGATTATCATCATATACTGGAGCTGGGAATTTCATGTCGTCCAAGGGATTATTGGCAATGTATGCGCGGCTTTTCATCCATTTGAAAAAGGATTTCAGCCTGCTTGCATATGTCTTCACAGTGGAGTTCTTGACTCCGGCGATCCTTTTTCCGTTGAGCAGAACTCTTTCCCTTGTGTGTAGCCGCGTAAAGAATACGACCATCACCTGGGCTTTCAAATCGGATGGGTTAATAATCTCGGGCATGAGACTGGCAAAGTGCCTGAATGATTCAGTCGAGCTTTTCATAGTCTCGAATCTCAGCCTTTTCACATACTTGCATTCTTCGATATACGTTTGAAAACATTCTCTTAATGTCATTCAAAGAGTGTACCCTTATCCCGCGCTATTGCCTCCCATGCCAAATAGTCATATTAAACTAAATACAGGGGGGCCTAAATTGCCTACTCAATTTTCTAAGATGGAAGTATCTGTGGAGGAATCTACAAGCGTTCTAGAAATCTTCTTTTTCTCTCAGAGTCGGCAGAAAGTAACGAATGCTCAATCATATCGTTGATATGCCTCTTGATATGGATAACTTTCAACCCCAAATTCGATCGATTCACAATGCTTAGGATATTTTGCCATTTAGCAGCCTCGAGGTCACCGTGGTTGACATCGCCGGAAAGTACTTTTCCTTCGCTCGTCCAAGAGATTTTTTTGAACAACTGTATGTCAGGATTAATAGTTAAAAGATGGATTAGCAATGACTCAAAGTATTCTTTCATGGAATGCTTAGCGATGTCAAAAATGGCATCTACTTTCTTTACATCATTACAGTTGGCTGTCAAATAGTCAAATAAAAAATTTCTTGCGGATTCTTTATGCTGTGTGCCAATGTTCTTGAAGAACGTGTTACAAAAGTGCTGGCTTATACCGAAATACCATTCATTATCTATTACAGTGTCAAATACGTCGTTTAATACTGTTCCGATGGACTGTATTTCCCATACAAACCCTAAAAGAGTGCCGTTGTCCTTATAGCTATGCCTCTCGGGGGAATACAGACTATCTACGTAATCTTTAAGAAAAGTCGCGTCGCGTTTTAAAATATTCAGAAGACCTGTGCCTTTAAAGTCATAATGTCCTTGAAAACGGGATTGTTGAAGGTAAGCCTGTTCGATGACGTGAATGTCGTCGCCAAGCCTATCAAAGTGTTTGATGAACAAATCATCCCAGAATTCGATTTTAACGCCGCCTTCGTTATTTTTTTCTACAATAGCCCTCAGAATCCAGGAGAAAAGGTCCGCTTTCACAGAAAGAAACTTTTGAATGCCGTCAAAATAAATGAAATCCGTGCCTGTGAGGTTCATTATTGTATTTCTTAACAGGCCGGCATAGTCCGAACTTACCAAAGTGTCATCTAAATATTGGAAGAAAGATAACTGCCATGAACTTTTCCCTTTAAAGTTTTTGCTGTCAATAAGAGTCCACAGTTCCTGAGCTTTGGCATCGCTTTTTAATTGTGTTTTGAAGACACGCGCGGGAACGTAATTTACCTCATTATTCCCTTCCATTATTAATTCTAATATTCCACAACCCATTTCGAAATCGTCGATACAGTTTTGATCAATAATAATGTCTAGGCTCAGGTTATATCTGTAGTGGTTGTCCGCGTGCTGTTTTATATACAAAAAGTCATTATAGAATTGCAGCACATCCAAATTATTCCCGAAGTTAAATGCCTCCCTGATGTCGGCCTCTTTGAGGGATTCGTACTCCTTGTAGTCGTCAAACTCAAAGGATTCTTTATCCCGTAGCCTGTCCCAATCAACCTTCAAGTACAACTCATATATCCTGTTTGTATAACGTAAGGCAAGATTGGGAAACTCATCGCTATGAATACTGTTCCGAACGAACCATTGAATCTGTTCGTGAACATACTTGCAATGCTCGAAAGATCCAGGAGTAAGGTTTTTTTCTATAATGGGTATTAAGTATCGAAGGTCAAATACCATTACTTCTGGCACGACATCGGGCCTTGCGGAAGAGTAAGCTTTCAAAACCTCAAGAGATTTGACCGCGTTAAGATTGAAAATCTCATCAAGTTTCAACCAAATCCTTGCACGCAGTTTTTGGATACTTTCATCGTTTGGTACATAAACTTCGTACATCTGAAAGGTCATGTTCCTACCGCCGCGCGAATGGCGAAACACGAACAGCAAAAAGTGCTTAGAGAGTTCATAAAAAAGTGCAATTCCCAGTTGTTCATTCGAATCGATTATTTCGAAGAGAACGTCGAAAAGTATTTTTTGCCTTTCAAAATCTATTTCGAAATCTTCCCTATCAAAAGAGATTCGCTCCTTGACTTGGTGAATGAAAAAGGCCGTCATATCGGGCATTCTCAGTAAATACTGATGGCACAATTCCAAAGCCGACTTAAGCTCAAGACTCGTGCGGAAGAAATTAGACAGCAAGCTTAGTATTCTGTCATGCTCGAAGTTGTAGGAATTGGCGTCGTATTCGACTGTATAGTCCGATGGCAACACAACCGGCAATTCCATTATGGCCGCATGCAAGTAAGTTATTGTCTCATCCTGAAGATAGTACCAGAATGTTTCTAAAAGGCTCAAGGCTTCGTCGCCATTTTCCAAAGAAAGCCAGTAATTCCTTATTTGCGGCCTTAACTTCGCCCTCACTGCTTCATGGCCGAAAGTATTGTTTGATGATATGACACTCTCATTAAACCTATTCCTATTCCGCTCGAAATACTTTTGTAGAAGTGTTTCGAAAGAAAGAATGTCATCCTTGATGAAGGCCTTATAAAAAAAGAAAGTTGCTAGATTTTGTTCCGGAATTTTCACGTAGTCAAACTGGATTTCCACAAGCTCCAGTTTGTCTAGCTTGTCAACGGCTTCAATGAAACTTAGGTATTCGAGACCGAAGCTATCAAGGATATCTGCCGTTGTTTTTCTTTCTTTGTAAGGGATTGTATAGAAGAATGATATTATGCCGAGATATTTTAAATTCAAGGGATTGGCAAGCTCATTGTTGTCAAAAACGAAAGTTGAGAAGTACATCTCAAACAGCTCGCTGACATTATGTAAGGCAGAAATGCTTTCCTCCTGCCTAGCCAATTGAGCTGCCATGATAGCTAGTCTAGGGTTGCCGTCTGCGATATTTATTATTGGCGTGTGGTACAGCGAATTGCGGATGTTAAATGGTTCGCCAGAGATTATGTCGATCAAAGCCGCATCCGTCAGCTTTTTTACTGTTATGATATGGGGCGAGAATTCACGGGTTAAAAGGCCTATTTCTTGATAGGCATAATCCCTCACGGTCATAACAATCTTTACCTTGCCCCTTCTTTGACCTCTGAAGAACCCCGTTATTTGGCCTAATGCGTCAATTCGATTGGCGTCGTCAACGAACAAAACGTAGTTTGCATTGGCATCTAAATATTGATAGAGATCTGTTAGTAGAGTATGGCTCTTATATGACACACAATAGGCGAAGTAGGTCAAATTTTCCTTCAGGAACAGTCCGATGGCTTCAAGTGCCAGCTTGGTTTTCCCGACGCCTGGTGGGCCGGTAAGAATAATAAAGTCTTTAATAGAGAGGACTGCCTTCAGCTCATTGAGTTCCTGCTCGCGGTGATGAAATACATTGTTAAGTGGAGTGGCTATGCCTTTAGATGCGCTATTATATTCCTTGATAAAGTGGTCAACAGAAATTATTTGGCCAGTGTCCAAGGGCAAGTTCAGATATTGGTGGACCAGATCCCGATGGTTCAAATGCAATTCTATAGATAGTGAATCGAGAGCGTAGACCGTCAGAATGATCCTCGTTTTTTTCAATAAGTCCTTTAGTATCTGAATTTGTGAAACAGATAAGTTGAAGTTAGCGCAGACAATGATTTCCTCGATTTGGTCTGCTTTAATATGTGTTTTGCTATAATCAAGACATTTTGTTATATCATCCTTTATTTTATCGACCCCCTTTGTAACGTTGGTAGAATATTCGACAAGCATATATTTCCCACTGGGAAGTTGGAAAAAAGTATCAGGCGTTCCCTTTATGGTTTTTTGTTTGCCTTTCTGACTTCCGGAACGGGAGAAGGCCAAATAGTTACTATTGCGAAATGCTAAAAAGCTATCGCAAAGCTCCTGAAATGCCGCTGCATTTATTGCGGAAAGTTCAGTTTCAATTGCCTGAAGTCTGCTCATCTATCGCTAAAGTACTTTTTGCAATTCATTATGCAGCATCTCAGAGAGAGAATTATAATCCTTGTAAATGAGGAATCTCTGAGATTTGACGTCAACTGGCAGGTTGCTGGGGTCCCTCGAAACAAGAATTACAAGTTTGTCCATTGCTTGTGCAATTCCAAGCTCGTAAAGGACATTGGGGCTTCTTCCATTTATGTTAGCAATTACCACGCGCGCCTGGGATATGTACTTGAGCATTTCCGGAAATATGTCGCCCTTGAAAAACTCCTCATCGCCTCTTATGCACCGCAAACCTAACCGTGAGCATGTTTCTCTGATCGTAACGAAATCCTCATGAAACTCGCTGTTGAAAGGCGTGAGCACAAACACCAACCTATTGTTGATGTTCAAGTCATTTTTCGTAAGCCCGTTGGCTTTTAGAAACTCGGAAAAGTGAATTTCTCTATTTTCATAGAATACAGGGTTTTCAAGGTAGGTCTTCTGCAAGAGCAGGTGATTAACGTCTCGCCAGCGGTCCTCATTCTTTAGCAAGCGCTCATTCAAGGCGTAAATCTGATCCTCGATGTTTTCCCTCCGTTCGTCTAGCCTAACCTGCTTCTTTTCATAATCGTAATTCTTCTTTTGCAAACTCTTATAGGTTAGGTAAGCAAGCAGGCTCACTACTACGCTGAACAATGCGGAGATTGCTGTTAGGACGGTCGTTATGTTGATTTCGCTTAAAGTCATTTTCATTTATTAGAGGACTGAAAAATGGTATGGGCGGCTTTAATACGGAAGATGTCTTTGCGTAAAAGAATAGCTGTCGATTTCAACTCAGAAATTGATGCGATGAACAAGCTTAGAACTAAAATTAGTATCCAAAAGTAATTGACCCGGTCTAACAAGTCTACGGCTATCTTCCAGAATATTACCGTGATTATTGTAACTACTAGGAATATCAAAAAATAGCTAATGCCCATTTTGACATTGGCATTTGGTGTAAGCACGTAGGCAAGCAAAAAGGATACGGTCAAAAACTGCATGTCAACAGGAAGTTCCAAAAGTGCTTCGAAGAAGTCCTTGCCCTTGGTGGTTCTACCAATAGCCCACTTCAACAGCGAACTTATTATCAAGAGGACGAAGGGGATAAGTACGTCAAAATTATCCATGCATAGGGCTTGTTGATCGCTAAAGTAACAAATAACTATCATCGTTTGGCATTCCCCTATAAACCCTTGGCTAAACTCATGCGTCACGTCACCACTGATTTGTATGACGCTTAAAATAAGGATCGCACTGTGTCATGTAGTTCTCAAATTGCTCATTGATGGACATTCGCCAAGCCCACCGTCTCATTTCGCTGTAAACAATGCGCATTTTTCCATTTCGACAAATTGGCTCGGGTATTGCCTCGGCGAGCCACCTGCGAAACTGTGCGCATGAACGCTAATATTACGTACTTCGCAAAAACTGACTTCAGAAATGAGGGCAAGACCTTTGGTATTTGGCAGAAGGACAGATTGCTTCATACCTACATCGTGGGAAAGACCGGGACGGGAAAGTCCACCATGATCAAGACCATGTTCATGCAGGATGTCTTGGTCGGCCGCGGCGCGTGCATCCTCGACCCCCATTCCGACCTCGTGACCGCCATCTGGGAATCTATGCCGGAGCACAGGAAGAAGGATGTCATTTACTTCGATGTTCCAGATCCCGCCCTGGCACTGAGGTACAACCCTTTCAAGCGGGTGAGCTACGACAAAAGGTCGCTCGTGGCATCGAGCATCCTCGACGTCTTCAAGAAGCTCTGGTCGGATGCGTGGGGCGTGAAGCTGGAGCACATCCTGCGCTATTCCATCCTGACGCTCTTGGACCAGCCGTCTGCCACGCTTGCGGACGTCCCGAAGCTGCTATTGGACAAGGCGTTCAGGCGCTCGTGCATGGCGCAAGTCGAGAATCCGAGTGTCAGCATGTTCTGGGAGCGTGAGTTTCCGTTTTACACGCGCCTCGACCTGCTGCCCGTGCTTAACAAGTTCGGCGGAATGCTGGCCCATCCTGTCATACGGCGGGTGCTCGTCGAGAATCCCCAGGAGGTATACCTGAGGAAGGCCATGGACGAGCGGAAGATCATCTTGGTCAATCTGTCCAAGGGACACGTGGGAGAGGACGTAGCCCATTTGCTCGGGGCGCTGTTTGTAAGCTCCATCAATGCGGCCGCATTCAGCCGCGTAGATACGGAGGAGGACGCGCGCGTGCCATTCATGGTCTATATGGACGAGTTCCACAACTTTACGACGCAGTCCCTCATGGGCATGTTCTCGGAGCTCAGAAAGTTCAAGGTGGGCCTGATACTCGCCAACCAGTACCTCCACCAGATGGACGACGGCGTGAGGAGGGCGATCCTCGGCAACGCGGGAACGCTCATCTCGTTTCGGGTCGGGACCGAGGACGCGCAGATCCTGTCCCGCGAGATGTATCCGACCTTCGCTGCGGACGACTTCGTCAATCTGCCCAACTACTCGATATTCCTGAAGCTGATGATACACGGGGTTCCGAGCAAGCCGTTTAGCGCGACCGGGATCGACCACGATGCGAGTACGGGGCCTCCATAGCGCCACCGCGCGATTCGGCGTGCATGGCCAGCATGAGGACCATAAGGTCGCTTATCCGGGCCGATTTGACGCGTTGCCGCAATCTCGCGAAGAACGCCGAGGAAAAGTCCGGGGCAGATTCGGATTCGGCGGCTATGATGGCGCGGATTTCGCCGTCGGCGCGTTCGATCTGGGTGAAGAGCTTGTCGATGCGCGCGATGTTTCCGTTTTCCTTGGTTGTCATGCCGCACATCTTACGCTAGGGCCATAAGGAAAAAATAAAAGGAAGGTAACGCCTTCCTAAACCGCCCGGACATTATCAGCTAGCTCACTACTCACGTGACTTACTTATCCCTATTCTCCGGGATCGGCGGGTTTGAATTGGGCATTGGCAAGAAGGCGCGATGCGTCGGGTATTCCGAGATTGACCCTTATGCCATCTCCATCTACCGCTCCCATTTCCCGGACCACAAAAACTATGGCGACGTCACCAAAATCAACCCAGACGAGCTGCCGTCCTTTGATCTCTTGGTCGGAGGATTTCCTTGCCAGGCGTTTTCCATCGCTGGCAGAAGGCAAGGATTTAATGACAAGCGAGGAAATCTCTTTTTTGAAATCGCAAGGATTGTCAAACATTGCAAACCTCGCTTGCTGCTCCTTGAGAACGTCAAGGGGCTTATCAATCACGACCAAGGGAAAACCTTTGCCACGGTCATCAGTACGCTTGACGAATTGGGGTATGACTTGCAATGGCAGGTGCTTGACAGCAAAGATTTCGGGCTTGCTCAGAAAAGACAGCGGGTCTACATTGTCGGAAATATTAGAGGCGCGCGCCGACCCGAAGTATTTCCTGTCCGAGAGGCGAGGGCGAAGGATATTGTTCAAGGCGAACCCGTCGTAGTGGTGCGCGAAGCGACGACCAAGGGCTATGCCGCAGCCGCCGTAGGAGACGGCGTGGACGTGTCCTTTCCTAACTCAAAGCACAGGCGCGGCAGGGTTGCAAAGGGGCTTTCCCATGCTCTGACGACCAAGGGCGAGGCCTGCACGCTAACACCTGACGGAAAGCTCCGAAGGATGACGCCTCCCGAATGGGAGCGATTGCAGGGATTTCCTGTCGGTTGGACAGAAAGAGGTATGGATAAAGATGGAAACCTCACACGAATTAGTGACGGTCAGCGTTACAAGTGCTTGGGAAATGCTGTTGGGAGTCCAGTCATAAGAGCAATTATTCGGCGCCTGCTCAATCCGATTTATGGATAGTCCTAGAAGGGCTATCATTTTATTAGGATTAGACAAAAGATATTAATGTTTTGTACTATGAACGCACGCGATATCGAACTTAACCCTCAGATCGAAAGAAATGCCGTCTAATTCAGGAAACGCGGACTGGTGCCTTATGCCTAAGAAAAAAAGCTTGCGTTGAATTTCCGTCGCTGTAGCGCTGCTGAACTCATATTTCCTTATCCAAGTCCTGCCGTCATCGTTTAGCTGGCTTTCCAACGGCTGTGTGGGATTGGGCTGATAGCTGAATAATCCGAACTGTCCAACTATTCTCTTTGCAACGTATGGCGGATAAATGAGGCCCGCCTTGTTGTAATGAAACGGATTTGAATGAGTTCTAGTTTCGATGTAATTTTCTATATGCAGAGCGTATAAAGCGCCGCAATTCCTTTCGCAAGGCATGATATGCCCGTCGATTCCTATCTGTGGTTTGGTAGCGAAATACAGGGCGATAAGTGGGCTTGTCGTCCAGTCCAAAAGGCGCGTAGGCAATCCGTAATGTTGAGCGATTGCGAGCCATTCCCAATCGGTATAGCTTTGATTGGGGATTTCGCTTTTGGAGTGGCGCTTGAAGTCTTCAAATAGCTCCACCTCGTATGTATCGAAATTCATGTTTGAGAGGCTAGCATCAATCCTTCCGACAGACGGAACCAGTTTGTGGTTAACCCTATCCGGCACTCCCCTGAAAACGGTGTGGCCGCAATCGTCGTTCTTAAGAATCCGCCTTAGGATATCTTCGAGTGATTTGGCCTTTATAACTTCAATTTCGATGCCCATCTCAAATTAGTTTATTCGGGATCATTGATCAGCTCATAATTTACAAGGTCTTTGTGAACAGCGGTCAGTTCAGAGTTAAGCTGAGTGATGTATTCAGAACTTATGTTCATGAATAAATCTTGGACGTCGTCTTCAAGAACAAACTCGAAAAGACCTTCCTTTAGACGCTTAAGCAGGCTATTGAACGTTGCCATTACATTCTTGGGATTATCCTCTGTAAGAATGATTTTCAGCGGCACGTCGCCCACATGCAGCAGTAACTCAGTAATGTCTTTGTTCCTTGAAATCGTCGCTTTTTTAGTTTCCATATATTTTTCCTCTTTCGCCGAAAGCAGCTGCGCCTCCTTCGAGTGTTTTCATGCTAATTTCCTTCCAATTCAAGTCAGGCCGGGACTGATTGATGCATTTTAATGAATTTGAAAATGGATTACCGGCCATGGTAAAATATCTACCTTGATCATGAAGCCTATATATTGAATTGTACGGTAGCGTTCTTACGGCAATATTGGCATCATGTGTGGCAATAATCACTTTCTTTCCTAGTAAGGCCTTTTCCTTCAAGAGAGGTACGATAACTTCGCTAATGTAATCGTTGCCTAAGCTCTTTTCCGGCTCGTCGATGAGATAAATATCCTTTTCTTCGGACAGCTCCCTATGGAGAAGAATCATTGACGATTCGCCGTTGGACGGGCGATAATCGTTCCCGTCCAAAATGAAATGTCTATGCTTTAAAAGCAGGTCGCTGATTGATTTTATCGTTTCGATGCCGTCCACGGCGTTCAAATCCGCTATTTTAGAGAAAAGTTCGGTAGAATAAACGTGGTTCATTATAGATTGTATCGCAATTGAAAAGTTCTTTTGTGGCTGTTTTTTAACATTGTTTACAGGAGTATAGGAGGCGTCCGTAAGCGTGCCATTTTGAAAAGCCACTTTCGTCTGGCAAGAAAGTTGCCCCTTTAGCCCCAGACTGCCGACATATTCTATCAAAGGTTCAATTTTCTTAGAGCTGCACTCCGCGATTTTCCTAGAGGCGCGCTCGATACTGATGCGATTGCGGGCATAATCTGCAAATCCGGTTTTTGTCGGTTTCTGGGGTTGACCGGTCTTTTTAGCCAGCTCTTTAGTAAAGAGTGTTACGAGCCCATTTAAGAGCTCAATGCTCTTTAACTCGAAAAATCTCGATTCTGTCTTTCCTTTAAGTTGATCCGTTATTCTCTGCAACACGTCAACGAGTTCCGACAAAAGTGCGCTATCTACATAATTGTCGATATCGTCGTTTTCTTCGATGTAATTCTGAAACCCTTTAAACTCTTCGAGAATTGAGGATACCTCGTCCAAGACTCTCTCGGGTTCGGTTTCGTCAGCCACAAGAATATCCTTAATCTTAATTTTCTGAGCGTTCTTATTGGCAACCTGACCTGCAAAATGTAGATAATATTTGCGGAGGCTTGTGACGTCTTTTTCCGTTACGGTTTTCAGAAATTGGATTTCGCTGTGGCAGTCGTCAATTCCGAACGTCGCGGCGCTGGCAGAATAGTTATTGCCTTTAATGTCGAATACGTCGTCGATATGCTTATCATTGGACATATAGACGGAAGTCCGATGCCCCTTTCCGTTGAAATATTTCGAGAGATTCTCGAGTATCTTGGTCTTGCCGGTTCCTTTTGAGCCGAATAGGATGTTTATGTCGCTATAGATGTCCAACTTCAGTTTTTCCGCCATGGAAAACATATTTATTTCTATGTTCTCCTTGATCCTCTTGTCCAAGATCGTATTGATCGTTGCCGCGTCCTTTTCAAGAAGAAGGCAGAATTGTTCGAAACTCTCGACGGGAAGGCGCAATTCAGGCAGGTCTTGAGAATGAAGGGCGTAATCCGACCAATCATGCACGTCGGATCCATAGATGGAATTATGGCCGTGGCTTATGTAAATTCCAACAGATATGGCATTTGTAGCTTCCTTTAAAATGCGCTTGGGGTTTTTAACCTCATTTGCCAGCAAATTCAGTTCCTCATCCCCGAGATCCGGCCTCTTAACGAAATAATGAGCGATGTAGATGCAGTCCAAATCATCGAACTTCTTAACGGTGTCACGTATGCCAATAGAAAATTTATCAGCCGTGGTTCCTACGAGAATGGACTTGACGACTTTTTCAAATTGCACATAGTTCTTAGGGTTGCAAATGACGATCATGTGAGCCCTTTTGCCGTTTTCTAAAATGTCTAGCTCTATTCCCGGCCAAACTTGGCAGATTCCTGCGACTCCGTCCCTAAAATCCACGTATTGCTCTGAGTCGAAATGATTGTGGTTAGTAATGGCGAGAATCTTAACATCCGTATTTTTGATCGTTTCGATAAACTTTTCCGCGGTAATTTCCCGGGTCGGAGCGTCTCCCGATTTCACTTTCAGGGTATGAGTATGGATATCAATTCTCATAGGCACGACATTGAGATTCTAGCACTTTTAGGCTTGCTGAACAAATGAATGATTCTGGTTATGAGCGGTTATACGGTTTAAGAATTAAATGCAAATTTTAAATATTAAGTTTAAAAAAACAATACCCCAAAATGGGTATGCCGTTTTATGAACGAGCTTCGGCCGGCATATTAAAAAAGCCGCACAGGTGCGGCCTTAAATTACTCGATGATCTTCCTGTGAAAATCATCCATGATGTCGCTGGACAGCCCTTTAAGATAGACTTCAGTCGTTTTAGTGTCGGCATGCCCTAGCATGTCGGATATGGCCGCAATGGGAACTCCCAGATTCTTAGCTCTCGTAGCGAAGCTGTGGCGGCTGACGTAGCTTGTCAAATTCTCTCCGATGCCGCAAAGCTTCGCAATCCTCCTCAGGTTCGCGTTGAACCTTTTGCGCTTGTCCTGCACTTCCTTGTACTGCTTCTTAAGCTCTGTTTGTTGGATGATTGGGAAGATGAAATCAAATTTTGACTTGCCTGGAAGATAGAAATCTAAGATGGCCTGAAGTTCTTGGGTGATCTTGATGTCATATGGCTTCCCCGTCTTTTGGCGATCATAGAAGATTCTGCCGTCAATGATGTCCGACAGTTTCAAATGGGCGAGGTCGGTAAATGATATTCCTCTCATGTAGAAGCTTGCCATGAAGTAGTTGCGGGCGTTGTAAAGGTGGCTCTTAGGGTCAATTTGAAGGTTCTGGATGGATTTGATTGCCTCCATACTTATGGCCCTTTTGCGTGTCTTGGTCGTCTTGATCTCATAGGTCTTAAACGGATACAGTTCCTGTTCGACTAAGCCGCTCTTGATAGCCTGGTTGTAAATGGATCGAATGGTGCGCATGTACACTGCGAGGCCGTTGAGGGTCTTGCCCTTCTTTAGGTGAGCATGCTCGAATTTGGTGAGAAGAGCGTAGGTAATGTCTCTAAATGACATGTCTTTGCCTCCATTGAAGGATTTAAGAACGCTCAGGGTGCATTTGTAGATGCGATAATTTCCGAGGTGATTGGTGTCTAGGAATGCGTCGACAAGGGATTGTCCGAATTCAAAGAAAGAGCTCGAGTCCGAATTCCTTTGGATGAGGTTTTTGAGCTGGACTACCGAAAGGAGATCGAGGGTCTTTTTGTCATCGAGCTTGGTCACGATGTCCAAAGCTTCTGACTTCTTCTTTTGAAGAAGGTTGTTGAGCCTTATTACGGACACAGTGCCCTTGTACGAGGATTTGACGCATCGGGCCTTTTCGTCCCAATCTTCCCTTTTCAGGTAGATTCCCAGGCCTATGGCCGTAGACTTCTCATGGTGGATTATTCGGAGCTTGACCGGGTAGGTGCCATCCTCCTTCTGGCTACGCGTATCGAGTGCGAGTACGATTGATGTTCTCATGCTGTATTGTTTTTGGTAATGAACTGAGGTCATTATCGGAGAAATAGGAAAGCTGCGGTACTGACGCAGATTTGTTGATTCCGACATAATGCATGGATAGGATGGGAAATGATTAGTTAAGCCATAGAGGAAGGGGTGGAATTCCGCTTGTTTACCATATACTCTTTGATGAATCGCACGTGTGGGGAAGAAATGCAATTGCAAGTAAGTTGCAAGTAAAGAGCCTTTCCGAATGGGTCCAAATGGGCCCAAATGGTTAGCAATCTGACAGATAGCTGTGCAGCATTAAAAGTCATCTAGGCTAAAAAGCCAGAAAATTATGCCTTACAAGCAGAGGGTCACAGGTTCGAACCCTGTAGCTCCCACAGAGGCGCCTCACTATAGTGAGGCGCTTTTCATTTATACTATCTCCGTTTTGCTCCATTTTTCGCCGTAATCAGGGCAGACTATTTTAACTTTACACTTTGTTTCCCAAAAATATCTGACATGAAAGAATTTCTTCATCGCGATATTATTTCGTCGGGATCCTTCTCCGTTACTTTTGGCAGCCTGCTCAGTGCGCTGGGGATCTTTATCGTCACGTATATTCTTGTAAAGTCTGCATCATACCTGGTGCGGAGGTCTTTTCGGCGCAAAGGAACCATAGATGGCCGCCAGGCATCTATTACGCAGCTTATTCGCTATTTCGTATGGATACTGGCCATCATCTTTATGCTACAGGTCATGGGTATAGATATTACCTTTCTGATAGCGAGCAGTGCCGCCCTGCTGGTGGGCGTAGGTTTGGGTCTGCAGAATATCTTTAAAGATTTTATATCCGGCATAGTGCTGCTGCTGGAGGGTACGGTCAAGGCCGGCGATATAGTAGAGGCTGATGGCATGATCGTAATGGTCAATGAGATATCCCTGCGTACATCCAGAGTGACTACCAGAGATGATAATGTGATCATATTTCCTAATCATAAATTTGTGGAGGAAAAAATCGTCAACTGGACCAATAACCTACATCCTACGCGTTTCTCCATCTCCGTAGGTGTGGATTATTCTTCTGATGCAGCACTCGTATCCAGGGTCATGATGGCCTGCGGGCTGGATCATGCAGATATACTGAAGGATGAAAAGTACTATCCCTTTGTGAGGCTGGAATCCTTTGATGACTCCGCGCTCACCTTTGCGTTGATCTTTTACAGCAATAATCTATTCCGTATAGAAAACGTGAAAAGCCAACTGCGTCTGGCCCTGTTGGAGGCATTCAGAAAGAATAATATCACGATACCTTTCCCTCAGCGGGTGATCCATGGCGCATCAGCGCAGCCGGTGCCGAGTGACCCGCAGTAGGGACTGCTACTACATTTTGTTCTTCAGAAACTTTGAGATGGTCACATGGAAGGTGGTGCCCTGTCCGTACTCAGAGTCAAACCAGATACGGCCATCGTGCAGGTCGGCTACTTTTTTGCAGATAGCCAGGCCTATGCCCGTGCCGGGATACTCATTGTCTGTATGCAGGCGCTGGAATATCTGGAAGACCTTATCTTTAAATTCGTCTTTGATACCGATACCATTATCTGAGACACTGATCTTCCAGTAGTCGATATCCTCGTCACAAGTCACCCTGATGAGCGGTTTGCGGTCTGCCGGTATGAACTTCATGGCATTGTCTATCAGGTTCTGCATCATCTGGGTGAGCTGGTACTGCTCGGCAAAGATGGTAGGCAGGTTACTGCACTCTATGGTGGCCCCCTTAGCCTCTATGGTGCTTTCCAGATTCTTATTTACCACAAACATGAGTTCGTTCAGGTTTACATTCTGGTATGGCCGTGGCACAGAGTTGAGGCGGGAGTAGTTCAGCAGGTCCGTGATCAGCTGCTGCATGCGCTTGGCACCGCTGACGGAGAAGGATATAAAGTCTTTGGCGTCCGCTCCCAGATCCTGAAAGTAACGCTGCTCCAGTAGCTGTAGATAGCTGGTAATGGTCCTGAGCGGACCCTGCAGATCATGCGAGGCTACGTAGGCAAAGCGCTCGAGCTCCTCATTGGAGCGCTTGAGCGTAGAGGCTTTTTCTTCCAGTTCTTTTTGGGCCTTGGTCAGGTCTGTGATATCCAGGATGATGACCATACCATAGATGATATTGCCCAGGTCGTCTTTGATAGGGAGGGCATTGGTCAGGAGGGTTTTGTCTCCTTCTTCAAACTGCTCCACCTGGCTATTGCCCAGGAGGATATTTTTGTAGCGGCTCTCCCGTGCAGGTATCAGGTCGCGGTCTGTGATCTCATAGATCGTCCGCCCTTCTACTTCCTCCTTGGGCGGGCTGATCACACCTATGAGGCTACCCTCTGCCAGTACATAGCGGAGGTCCTTGTCATAGATAAAGATGGCCGAATTGGGCACGTTGCGCGCTATCTGGCGGTAGAGCTGCTCAGACTGCTTGAGTTTCTCCTCTGCTGTGCGGATCTCAGTGATATCTGTGATGATACCCAGTATATTCTGCCCGGTGCTATCCAGAGAGGGGATAGGTCGCTTCACCAGCTGTACGTATATATCTTTATTGAGACCGCGGTGGTGCATTTTTTGATCGGACTGCTGTATGGTCTCTCCATACAGAGCTATGCGGCGGTCCTCTTCTTCAAACACTTTGGCCTGGGCCTTGTCATGATGAAAGTCCTCAATATAATGCCCTATCATTTCCTTGGGCGTGGTATGATTGAAGTAGGCAAAAGCCTCATTGACCAGTACATATTTGCCCTCAATATCTCGCACAAAAATGAGGTTGGGGTTCATGTCTATGAGCAGTCGCAGAAAGTCTTTTTGCTGCTCTATAGCTTTCTCTGCTTCCTTGCGGTAGGATACCTCTTTCTGGAGGGTTGTATTGAGATTCTCGAGCTCCTCTGTACGCTGTTTTACCTTCTGCTCCAGCTGTACATTCATCTCTTTCAGCGTCTCCTGGTATCGGATGCGGTCTGTGATATCACGCGCATGGAGCAGTAGGGCCGGTTTGTCATTATACTCGATCACCGCAGTGCGGACAGCTACCGGTATCAGATGGCCATCGCGGTGCCTGATGCGAGCCTCAAATGATCCTATCGTACCGAGTGTGAGCTGCTCTTGGCGCATCTGATAGGCGTTTTGGTCCTCCTCCGGAGAAAACTTGCGCACATTCTGCCCGATCAGCTCCTCTCGCTGGTAGCCGTGCAGCTTGGCAGCGGCTTCATTGAGGTCATATATATTCCCTTCAAAGTCCTCTACAAATACACCTTCGGGAGAACTGTAAAAAAGGTCACGAAAGCGCTTTTCGCTGTTTTTGACCGCTATCTCTGCCAGCTTGCGCTCTTTGATCTCGTTTACCATCTGATAGTTTGAGATGGTCAGCTCGCGTGTACGTTTCTGCACCTTGGCTTCGAGTTCTTCATTGGTACGGCGCAGTCGGTCTTCCAGCTCACGCTCCCTGGTGATATCTTCTATGATCGCTATGGCACCTATGTATATTCCCGCGCTATTGAAGAGCGGCTTGCCGGTGATGCGCACGTCTATCAGCTCCCTATTCTTGCGATACATGCGGGCCTCATAGACATCAGAGATCCCTCTGCGGCGCAGCTCAGATTTAGCCTTGATAGTGGGTTTGAACTCGTCAGGAAAAAGAGTGCCGTACGTATCATGACCTACCAGCTCTGAGGCTGAGTACCCGAATATTTTGGTGTGTTGCTCATTGATGAAAAGCTGTACGCCTGCATCATTTATGATAGACACAGCATCGGTATACCACTCATCAAAATACTGCTTCAGATCTGCGGGGGTCAGTCCGATTTTATTCAGCTTTTCATATTCGCTGAAAAAATGCGTGAAAACATCACTCTGCAACCCGGACTGGATCGTATCCAAAAGCTTTTTTGCGTCGGGCGATAGTTTACCCAGGTCTGCAGACTTTCCTAAGAGAGCTTTGAGGATTTCCGGGGTGGTAGAGGACATGTATAGCTGTAATCAGTAATAAAATCTAAAATACAATTTTTGACAGTAAAAGTAACTCCAATGCTTAGTTTTGTAATAAACACATGAATATGCAAAGGAGGCTGCGCAGCCTGGCTATCGCACTGGTATCAGTGTACGTACTACTGTGTGTGGTGATGTACTTCTATCAGGAGAAGCTACTCTTTCATCCCTATCCGATAGCTCAGGATTACAAATATGATTTTGCCGGCAGGTATGATGAGTTTCGTATACACCTGGCTGATGGCAGCGATCTCGATGCACTTCATTTTTATGCGGATACGCCTGCCAGAGGAGTCGTGATATTCTTTCATGGCAATGGCGAGGCGCTGGATCGCGCCGGGCGCAAAGCTGCTTATTTTACCGCCCGCGGCTATGACTGCATGATGGTGGACTATGCAGGATATGGCAAGAGTACAGGCACTATATCAGAGCAAAACATCTTCAATAGCGGGTTGGCACTGTATGACTCTGCCAGGGCGCACTTTCCTACCAGCCGCATAGTGATATATGGTATGTCTCTGGGCACAGGCATCGCCGCTCATACTGCGCGCGATCGCGCCTGGTTTAAATCGCTGGTACTGGAGTGCCCATACTATTCTATCACAGATGTAGCCAAAAGGCGCTATGGATTTATGCCTGTCGGACTGCTATCGCGCTACCCGCTCAGCACCTATCAGTATCTGAAAGATGTACAGCATCCTATCTACGTGATACACGGCACGGCAGATCGTGTGATACCGGTGGAGTCGCCACGGCAGTTTCGCGATCTGGGTTTGCATCAGTTTGCCTATATAGAGGTGCAGGGGGCAGGTCATGGCAATCTGCCAAAATACCCCGAATACGATGCGATGTGGGATAAAGCACTGAACTGATGGCTACTTCTAAAATATACCTGATACCCGGCCTCGGCGCTGACCGCCGGATGTATGAGCCACAGACGCGCATACTGGAGCGCTATGAAGTGCTGGAGCATCAAAAGCCACTGCCGGGCGAGAATATAAAAACTTATGCGCAGCGCCTCTCAGCCAGGATCGACACATCTGAGCCATTTATACTGATAGGCACCTCTCTGGGGGGCATCCTCTCTATGGAGATAGCTCGTATACTAAAACCGGAGAAGGTCATCCTCATCTCATCTGTCAAGCATCGCGGAGAACTGCCGCTGTGGATACGTATCATGAAATACCTCCGGTTGCACAAACTGCTATCGGGAAAAAGGTTTATTGACTTTAGTAAGTCTAATATCCGCCTGCTCATCACAAAAAGGGATACCCGAGTTGCCAAGCTACTGCTGGATATGCACGAAGATGCTGATCCTCATTTTGTAGAGTGGGCTATCAATGAGGTGATACACTGGGATGGCAGTGCTGACCACAGACCTGATGTCGTGCATATCCATGGTACGAAGGATCGCCTGTTTCCCTTCTCCAATGTAAAGAATGCTATAGCCATCACCGGAGGCTCGCATGTGATGGGCTGCACGCAGCCAGCAGATGTCAATGAGGCCATCCTGAAAGCCCTCCGCTCATGACCGGAGACAATATTTTCCATTTATCTCTGGCGCTGCATTTATGTAGTGCCTTACTATTTCTTTCCGGCAGGCAAAGATGGGCGCTGTGGGTGCTGGTGGCGGGAGGTGTGTGCCTCAGGTATTACTTTGCTACGGTCGATCCCTTCCTGCATGACTGGGATGAGCGCTTCCATGCTTTGGTAGCTAAAAACCTTTCACAACATTGGCTTCTGCCCACGCTTATAGACCAGCCCGTGCTACCCTATGCGCCTCGTGATTGGACCACAGAGCATATATGGCTGCACAAGCAGCCACTCTTTCTCTGGCAGATGGCCTTATCTATCAGGATATTTGGCGCCACGGAGTTTGCAGTCAGATTGCCGAGCCTGATCATGACTTCAGCCCTTATTCTCATAGTATACCGGATAGGGCGGCAGGTATTCTCTGGTGTCACAGGCTATATTGCAGCCTTTATCCTATCCTGCTATGAGCCACTGCTGGAGATGAATAGCGGTATGCTGAGTATGGAGCACAATGACATTGCTTTTGTGTTTTACATCACCTTATCTGTCTGGGCGTGGATATACTTTGAGCAGCGCCGGAGCCGCCGCTATCTGCTGCTGATGGGTTTCTTTGCAGGCTGTGCAGTACTCTGCAAATGGCTCACCGGCTTGCTGGTATTTTCCGGTTTTATTTTTTACCACTTATTTCTGACCAGGGACTTCTTTACAAAAAATACACTGGTCAGCCTGGCAAAGGCGCTTGGTATTTGTATGCTGACATTTTTACCTTGGCAGCTTTACATTCTATGCCAATACCCGGCAGAAGCGCATTTTGAGTATGCTTATAACAGTAATCACTTTTTTCGGGTAGTAGAGGGGCACCGGCACGAGGCATGGTTTTATCTGAATATCCTGCCCGACTATTACAGGGGCTTGCAATACCTGATCGGCGTAGCTCTCTTGGTCACTTTATTGCCGGGCCGCAGGTCGCGGCTATCTGCGGCCCTTTCATTTATGTTTATCCTGGTGTATGCTTTTTTTACTATAGCTCAGACCAAGCTGCCGTCCTATGTGATGATGGTGGTCCCTATCGGATTGCTATTGATCTCAGCGGTCATAGGAGGGCTGCTGTCATCCGTATGGCACCACTGTGTGCTGCGGTACATAGCAGGCTCGGTACTCTTTATAGCATTACTGCTTAGGTTTATCAATTGGCCTTTGATCGTAGAGAACCATTTTGCCACAGATACCTGGCAGGGCTTCACACGCGCCTATCTGCAGCCGCGTGCCGATATGTACCGGAGCGTGGCCGGTCACTTGCCGCCATCCTCTGTGATCGTAAATCTGGAACCCCATCAGGAGATCAATGCGATGTTCTACATAGGTGTGCCTGCCTACTCGGAGTGTGGCATCGCGGGCTACCACTTCCTGCGAGCCCATCACTACAATATCATCTACGGCGGAGACACTTTGCCATCCTATGCCGCCGGAGATACTGCGGCACGCCTGCTGAAAAGCTACGTACCACAGTAGAGTGGCAAAATCTGCATTGGGCTTGCTATATATTCTCTATTTTAGCGGGATATGCAGTTCCTATATCCGTCGTTTCTTTTTGCGCTCGCGGCTTTGGCTATTCCGGTTATCATTCACCTGTTCAATTTCAGGCGCTTCAAGACGGTTTACTTTAGTAATGTTTCTTTCCTCAAAGAGGTAAAAGAGGAGACCACCTCCCGCTCTCGTGTCAAACACCTGCTGGTACTGGCAGCACGTATGCTGGCGGTGGCATTTCTTGTGCTTGCCTTTGCACAGCCATTTATACCCAAGAAGAATACCAATATAGCCTCCGGCAAAAAATACGTAAGCGTGTATGTAGATAATAGTTTCTCCATGGGCGCAATGAGTGGTGGTATACGCCTGCTGGACAAGGCCAAGCAAGCCGGCAAAGAGATCGTACAGAACTACGCCCCCAATGATCAGTTTCAGCTGGTGACCAACGATCTGCAGGGCAGACAGCAGCGGCTGGTGAGCAAGGAGGAATTTCTCTCCATGCTGGATGAGGTAGAGATATCTCCTGCCGCGCGCAGCCTCACGGAGATCACCCGCAGGCAGGCAGATGCACTAGGCCTGGAAAATTCCCGCAATAAGGTGGCCTATCTGCTATCAGACTTTCAGCATAATGCAGGAGACTTCACTCCGGATACCTCAGTCCGGTATAATCTCATTCCGCTGGCAGCGGATGTGCAGCAGAATGTATATATAGATACAGCATGGTTTAGCGAGCCGGTACAGCTCCCGGGCCAGAGCGCCCACCTGATCGTAAAGGTGCGCAACAGCGGTGAAAAGGCCACGGATGAAAACCGGCTATCATTAAAGATAAACGGCCAGAATAAAGGTATAGCCGACTTTACTGTGAGCGCGGGATCATACACCTATGACACCATCGGATTTGTGATCAATCAAGCTGGGTGGAATAAGGCCGAACTCACGTTACAAGATTATCCGATCACGTATGACGATAATTATTTCTTTGCCTATCATGTGGCTGACAAGATAAAGGTACTATCTATCAGTGAGGTTAAAGCGAATCCATATGTAGATGCGGTGTTCAAAGATCAGCCTGAGTTTGACTATCAGTCTGCACTATCGGGTAGCCTGGACTACAGCCGTATCAAAGGCAACCAATTGATCGTGGCGTCCGGTATCAATACTATCTCATCAGGACTGGCTACAGCGCTGAGCGGTTTCCTGGCAGATGGTGGTACGGTATGCTTATTCCCTCCGGAGAAAGTAAACGCAGAATCTTATAATTCATTTTTATCTTCTGTGGGCGCAGGGACTCTGGGAGGATACAAGGAGACCGAACAAGATATAGCCAGGATCGATCTGCAGCAGGGTCTTTTCAGAGATATTTTTGATAAAGTGCCGGAGAATATGAGCATGCCTAAGGCCAAAAAATATTATGCGCTCGGCAGCCGCTCTACTGGTATGGATCAGACGATACTGTCGCTAAAGGATGGCGGTGCCTTTCTTTCAAAGACCGGTTACAAATCGGGTGTGCTATATGTCTGTGCTGCTCCGCTGGACAAGGCGAACTCCGATCTGCCCATCCATGCGATCTTTGCTCCGATGCTCTACAAAATGGCTATAATGGGCAATCATGAAGATAACCTGGCATATAAAATAGGCGACAAGAAAGGAATAGAGATAGCCAGCAAAGGTGCTGGCACAGATAAGGTCTATAAAGTGAAAGGTGATAATGTGGAGTTTATACCGGAGCAGTTTGCCCTGGGGAGCAAGGTAATACTAGGGCTGAAAGACCAGATCAAAAAGGCGGGCTTCTACCAAGTCTCTCTGGAGAACTCCGACACGGCTGATGTGATCGCGCTGAACTATGACCGCGGGGAATCAGACCTGAATTTCTACAAGGCAGATGAGCTGCGCTCAAAATATAGCGGCAGCAATATCAATGTAGCCAATAGTGTCGGCCTGGAGGTAGCGCAGGTGATCAAAGAGATGGACCGTGGCATTTCGCTGTGGAAGCTTTTCATAGTGCTCACACTGCTGGCGCTCGGTGCAGAAGTACTACTGCTGCGCTTCTGGCGTACCTAGAAGATCTGCGCAAGAGTCGCAATATCCACTTTGTTGACTAAAGTGTCATAACGATAGGCTTCACCTATCAGGTTTTGCAACGCAGGATCATCTGATACGATGCCGCGGATCATACCCTCCTCTATCTCTATCACCACATCTCCGCGTGTGACCTTCGTATATGGATTGCGGCCCCAGAGCCATTCAGCAGAGCGGTATCTGCCGGCGGTAGTATATACCTCCTGCCATTCACTATCTGATAGCTCGTGTTTTTCTGAGACAGGCAGAGAGGAGAGGAGGTAATCACGCAGTGCCGCTGCATCCGGGAAGCGATCGCTACTATCAGCTATATTCATCGCCGTACTCCGGACGGATGCCACGCCCTTTGACTCTATCTCAAATTCATTCTTGCGCAGTGCTCCGCGCAGTGCTTTGATATCGCTATTTACCAGCAGCGTACCATGTGAAAGGATGTTCTTCCTGTCGGTAAACTGCGCATTGCCCGAGATCTTCTTGCCCTGCCAGATGATGTCGTTGCGCTTATTAAACTCAGCATCTATACCTGCTGCGTGCAGTGCATCCAGTATCGGTTGATTAAAGTAGGCATAATTGTTTACCCTTCTGTCGTCAAATGCGCAGATAAAGGCAAAGCACAGATTGCCCGGGTCATGATACACCGTGCCGCCGCCGGAGAGCCTGCGCACCACCGTACCGCCGCGGCGCATATAGTCAAAGTTTACCTCCTTGTAGATAGACTGATTCTTGCCCACCACTACACTGGCATCATTGATATAGAGCATGACATATATCTCATCTCCCGGCACCAGCGTGCGCACCAGATAGTCTTCAGTGGCGGCATTCAGATAGGGGTCATGATGATCTCGCTGGTCTATCAGTATCATATGGTGAATATAGACATACTGTCAGATAGAGTATAGTATATAGGTGGGATAGCCAGGCAGTGAGGTCTTTTTTGCATAACAGAGCAATCGTCGCGATGCCAATTGTTTATAGTACTGTTGAAAGCCCTCTCCTCTGAAGAGGGTTGGGAGAGGTGTGATTTTTATTTTTGTAAAAGAAGTCCCACCTTCACCTTCACTAAAGCGACCTGACCGTATGATCAAGCTGACCGAATGTCCGAGAGATGCCATGCAGGGGTTGAAGTACTTCATCCCAACCGAGAGCAAAATAGAGTATATCAATAAATTGCTCCGTGTAGGCTACTATGCGCTGGACTTTGGCAGTTTCGTATCGGCAGAGGTCATACCCCAGATGGCAGATACTGTAGAGGTACTGGCCGGGCTGGATCTCTCAGCTACCAAAACAAAACTCATAGCGATCATAGCCAACGAACGTGGCGCGCAAAATGCCTGCGAGCATAAAGAGATCACCTACCTTGGTTTCCCTTTCTCTGTGTCGGAGACCTTTCAGATGCGCAATACGCATGCGACTATCCTGCAGTCTCTGGAGCGTGTCAAGAAGATCAAAGAACTCTGCGACGAGCACGGCAAGGAACTGATACTGTACATTTCTATGGGTTTCGGCAATCCATATGGCGATCCCTACAACCCTGAGATAGTAGAGCGCTGGGTAGAGCAGCTGAGCCATCTGGGTATCAAGATATTTATGCTGTCTGATACCGTGGGTGTAGCTACACCTGATACGATCACACATCTTTTCAGCACACTGATACCGCGCTTCCCTCAGCTGGAGATAGGAGCGCACCTGCACACTGCTCCGCACAACTGGCGCGTGAAAGTAGATGCTGCCTACAAGAATGGCTGTGTACGCTTTGACTCGGTGATCAAGGGCTACGGTGGCTGCCCTATGGCAGACGACGACCTGATAGGCAATATGCCGACAGAGAATCTCCTCAATTACTTTGACCCGCACAAAGACTTCGGCCCCGACTTCTCTATCAAGGCATTTGAAGATGCGCTGCGGTCAGCTAATAATGTGTTTGTGCATTAATAAAATTCCTGCTAATGACTGTTTCTACAATTAAAGAGAATTACGTTTCTTTTCTTCAAAATGAATATGGGTATTCTTTAAAGCTGCCACATTACCCTTGGGTGCTTCTAGAGGCTGCAATAGAGGAAACGTTGAATAGTAAAATAAATGATGTGCCTTTCTACAAGCATTTATCGGAAGCAAATCTATATTGCTATATAAATAGCAACTGGAAGAATCGATATGAACAGTTACTGAATTTATATTCGGAAACCAGTCCCACAAGTATAACAATTGGAGGTGTAAGTCCTCAAAATATCTACGATCATAAAGCTCAATTTGAGAGCTTGTTTAATGATCTAGATGAATTGGAATTGTTTAAGAGTGGTTCTCTGTTTTAAAGATTAATCCGCTGGACGCCATCCTGCCGAAATTCAATCAAAAATCCTAAATCAGAAATCAAAAATCCGAAATCACTCCACCGACAGCACCAGCCCCTTCAGGTACAATCCCTCCGGATGGAAGATGCTCTGCGGGTGATCTGCCGGCTGATTGAGATGGTCTATGATGCGGATATTGCGGCCGCTCTCTATGGCACCCGCTGCTACAGCTCCGTCAAACAGTTCCGGCCCCACCGCCTGTGAGCAGGAGAAGGTGAATACGATACCGCCCGGCTTGATCTTATCAAAGGCAGCTTTATTGAGGCGCTTGTAGGCCTGCACCGCTTGGTGACGGCTATGCTGATTTTTGGCAAAGGCCGGCGGGTCCAGCACGATCACATCATAGTAGCCGTCAGGAGACCGCTTCATAAATTCAAACACGTCCTCCGCGGCAGCCTGATGAATGCCTTCAGGAATATTGTTCAGCTTGATATTTTGCACGGCCAGTTCTATGGCCTTCACGGAGCTATCTACAGAGTGCACCAGTGATGCACCGGCCTTGGCAGCGTATACAGAGAAGCCGCCCGTATAGCTAAATGTATTCAGGACCTTTTTGCCCTTTACATATTTGGATAGCAGCTGGCGGTTCTCGCGCTGGTCTATGAAGAAGCCCGTCTTCTGGCCACCCTCCCAGTCCACCAGAAATTTATGTCCATACTCTAAAACCTCATTGGCTGTTCTCTCACCGTATAGGTAGGAGCCTGCTACATCGGCTTTCTGCTTGCGCTCCAGCACGGCTTCGCTTTTATCATAAACAGCTTTGAGTGATTTACCGAGTACTTTCTTTAGCGCCTCCGTGATCAGCGTGCGCTGGCTATGTATAAAGAGGCTGTGCGCCTGAAAGACGCAAGTACCTGCGTAGTAATCTATCACCATCCCCGGCACACCATCGCCCTCTGCATTCACGAGGCGGAAGACGTTTGTCTCCTTGCTATCTGTAATGCCGATGTTCTTGCGCAGCGTCCAGGCCGACTGTATCTTATTCAGCCAGAGCTCCTCCAAAGAAGAAACGGGCGCGAAAGACAACACGCGCACAGCGATGCTGCCCGAGCTGTAGTAGCCCAGCGCGAGAAACTGGCCGCGACCATCCTGCACCTCTACGAGCGCGCCATCGGTTACATTATTATCCTTGCGCTGGATAGCGCCGGAGAATATCCATGGGTGAAAACGTTTGACGGCCTCGGCCTTGTGTGGATGGAGTATGACTGCAGGATACTGTGACATAGCCGCGAAAGTATCACTTAAAACCAGCAAAATAAAACTCAGACCAGCTCTGCTACTACAAAGATGCTGCCGCTCACTACTACGAGATCTTTTTTGCCGGCAGCAGCGAGGGCTGCCTTATAGGCTTTTTTCACTGAGGGGTAGATGTTGCCTTTCAGCTTCTGTGTGCTAGCTTCTTGCTGTAGTTCTGCAGCGTCTTTGCCGCGTGGTATATCTGGTTTGCAGAAGTAGTAAGTAGCCTTTTTAGGAAGCAGAGATAGTATATGCGTGATGTCCTTGTCTGATACGGTGCCATAGACAAAGTGTAGTTGCTGATACTCCAGCTTGCGAAGCTGAGTGGTCAGCTCTTTGATACCACCCTCGTTGTGCGCGCTGTCAAATATGACCAGCGGCTTTTTGCCGATCACCATCCAGCGGCCTATAAAGTAGGTCGAGTTTTTTACCTGCTTCAATCCTTTGGCTACAGCGCTGTCAGTGATCGTAATGCCACCTGCACGTAGCTGCTGCACGGCAGCGAGCGCAGTAGTGATGTTCTTCCTCTGGTAGTCGCCTGTCAGGTCGCTCTTGTATGACTTGTCAGTTATGCTGAAAGAAATTCCGGTGATGTCATTTTTAAAATTGGAAAGCCTGACAGCCTTATCTGCAAAAATGAGTGGTGCTTTATTCTTTTCCGCTGTGCGGATAAATATCTCTTTCGTATCAGGATGTGTCTCACCGATCACTACAGGTATGTGTGGCTTGATGATGCCGGCTTTTTCACCTGCTATCAGCGGCAGCGTATTGCCCAGAAACTGTGTATGGTCATAGCTGATATTTGTGATGACGGATAGGAGCGGAGTGATGATATTGGTAGAGTCCAGCCTGCCGCCCATGCCTACCTCTATGATGGCATAGTCTACCTTCTGCTCTCTAAAATATGAGAAAGCCATAGCCGTGGTGATCTCAAAAAAAGAAGCGTTAACCTTTTTAAATTTCCCGAGGTTGTCATTGACAAAGCGCGTGATAAAGGGACGTGAGATGAGCTTGCCGTTGATCTTGATGCGCTCCCTGTAGTCGCGGTAGTGAGGCGAAGTAAACACACCAACTTTATATCCCTGGGCCTGCAGGATAGACGCGAGGATATGCGTAACGGAGCCCTTACCGTTTGTACCTGCTACGTGTATAAACTTAATGCCGCGCTCGGGATGCCCGAGTATCTTTGACAGAGCAATGATATTGCCCAGGTCAGCGCGGTACGCTGCCGCCCCCACACGCTGAAACATCGGCAGCTGATGGAGCAGGTAGTCTACGGCTTCTTTGTATGTCATAGTAACTTGAAGATGAGATGATTTGAAAATTTGAAAATGAAATCAAATACAATTCTCTTTGCCTTTCCTTTATCCCTTTGCGCCTTTGCGAGAAATTACTTTCGCCTCAAAGGGGATTCAATCATTCAGATTCGTCAGCATCACTCCATGCTCATCAAAGAGGTGCGGGTAGTGCAGCTTCAGCTCTGATACAAAGAGATCGTACGGCATGTCATCAAACTGGCCATACTCATGGATATACTTCATATACTGCTGCCCATCCGGCGAGAACTCCTGGAACACAGAATCATGCACGCCATCAAACTCTAGTGGTACAGTACCAAACAATTCGCAAAGCCTTTTATTGAAAGCCGGCGTACATTTTACCCACTGGCCATCTAGCAGAAATTCGTTGTATCCATGAAATACGAACTTATCTGAGCGCAGCATGCGGATAAATTTCTCTGTAGAGAGGTGGTTCTGCACGATAGAGAAGCCCAGGCGCGAAGGAATGCCGACAGCACGACCACAGGCGGCAAGCAGTAGTGATTTCTCTATGCAGTAGCCATAGCGGCGCTGCAGCGTCAGGCTGCCGGATATGGCATCAGGAGAGAGGATGATGTGATACGGGTCGTAGCGTATATCGTCTCGCACAGCATAGTACAGTGCCACTGCCTTTTCACGGTCGGTCATCTCAGGTGTGGTGTGCGCACGGGCATAGGCTATCACCTCAGGATGGTCACTATCTATGAAGGGCGTGGAGCGGGTATACTGATCTATAGTCACGGTAGCATGATTTCAGGCTGCAATTTTAGGATAAACCTTTGTTATTTTGGGTGAAATGTCAAAACTCGTACGCGGTCTCAGCCTGGGTCAGTCAGTCGCCATCAATATGATAGACATGGTGGGCATAGGCCCCTTTGTCACGATGCCCTTTGTGATAGGCGCTATGAGCGGGCCACAATCTATCATAGCGTGGCTGCTGGGTGCGCTGCTGGCCTTTGCAGATGGGGCCGTGTGGGCAGAGCTGGGCGCGCGCTGGCCAGAGGCGGGCGGTAGCTATGCCTTTTTGCAAAACCTCTATGGCAGGCAAAAGTGGGGGAGACTGATGGCCTTTCTCTACGTCTGGCAAACCTCAATACAAGCGCCACTCGTGATCGCCTCCGGGGCGATAGGCTTTGCGCAGTACCTTACGTATCTCGTGCCCTCGCTAGGACCCATAGAGCAGAAAGCAGTCTCCGGCGGACTCGTCATACTCATTACCATACTGCTCTATCGCAAGATCAGTGACATAGGCAAAATATCTGTCGCGATGGGCATGATCGTGATCGGTACGATACTCTGGCTCATCTTTAGTGGCTTTACGCACTTTGATCCATCGCTGTCTTTCGCCGGAGGCGCAAAGGAACTGGTGCCTGATCTCACACCGCTATTCTTTTTTGGACTCGGGCAGGCATCGCTGAAAACGGTCTACTCCTATCTCGGCTACTACAATGTGTGCCATCTGGGCGGCGAGATCAAGGAGCCGGAGGTCAATATCCCGCGCAGCATTTTCATCTCGATAGCAGGTATCGCTATACTGTATCTCTCTATGCACACAGCAGTGCTCGGTACTATACCCTGGCAGGAGGCGAAGGATTCTAAATTTATTGTCAGTCTTTTCTTTGAGCGGATATACGGGCATACGGCGGCACTGGTGGCCACAGTGCTCGTGCTGCTCATAGCTATCTCGTCGCTCTTTGCCGTCATGCTCGGCTACTCACGCGTACCCTACGCCGCCGCTACTGATGGCAATTTCTTCAGCATCTTCTCGCGCCTGCATCCTACCAAGCACTTCCCCTATGTGTCGCTGCTGGTCATGGCAGGAGTAGCTTTTGCATTCAGCTTGCTTTTCCGCCTCGGCGAGGTGATCTCTGCTATCGTGACGATGCGGATCATCATACAGTTCGTAGGGCAGGCGGTAGGTCTGCTGCTCTATCATGCTAAGATGAGGCAGGATAAGTTCCCGTATAGGATGTGGCTGTATCCCGTGCCTGCTATCGTAGCCCTGCTCGTATGGGGCTTTATCTTCTGCTATGCAGATGTGAAGTTTATCCTGGGTGCGCTGGTAGTGATAGTGACAGGAATCATTCTCTATCTGATCAAAGCCAATCTCTCTAAAGAATGGCCTTTTGCCCCTGCTAAAACTGAAAGTAAATAAACGGCTGTATCTCAGAGGTCTTGACCTGCACGAGTATGACTACTACCACCGCCAGCATCGCTACCACTGCCGGCAGTGGCATACGGTAGACAGCCTGCTGCGCCTCCAGCTCCAGATGGCGCGGCAGGAAGTGCAGGATATATCCCAAGAGCATCATGAGCAATACATTCTGATAGCCGGCTATAAATTTGAAGAAGATAGACGGCGTGAAGTGTGTGGCGATCTGTGAGATGACAGAGGTGGCTATCTGCATATTGTCTGCGCGGAAGAAGATCCAGCAGAAGCAGACGAAGTGGAAGGTGAAGAGGATGCCGAGTACCTTCACAAACCTGGTATCAGGTATCTTGACGTATTCCTTGATCCACTTGTCAACGCCGAGCGCAATACCATGCAGCGCACCCCAGATGATAAAGCGAAATGCCGCGCCATGCCACAGCCCACCGAGCAGCATGGTGATAAACTGATTGAGATAGGTGCGGAAACGTCCTTTCCTGTTTCCTCCCAGTGAAATATAGAGATAGTCGCGCAGCCAGGTAGAGAGCGAGATATGCCACCTGCGCCAGAACTCTGTGACGCTGGATGACTGATAGGGTGAATTGAAATTGATGCAGAGCCGGTAGCCGAAAAGCAGCGCGATGCCGATAGCCATATCACTATAGCCACTAAAGTCGCAGTAGATCTGCAGCGCATAGCCATAGACTCCAAAGAGGTTTTCGAGCCCTGTGTACAGCGTAGGATTGGCAAAGATGCGGTCTACAAAGTTGGCGCTGATGTAGTCTGAGATCACCGCCTTCTTGAAGAGGCCAGAGATGATCAGGTACATCCCCTCACTAAACATGGCCCGAGTCACGATAGTAGGCATCGATATCTGCGGGATAAAGTCTCGGGCACGGACTATAGGGCCCGCTACGAGCTGCGGAAAGAAGGACACAAAGAAGGCATAGTCAAGCATGCGCCGTACTGGTTTCAATTCGCCGCGATAGATATCTATAGTATAGCTGAGCGACTGGAAGGTAAAGAACGATACACCTACCGGGAGGAAGATACTGAAGGGACTAAAGTGACTGCCGCTGGCCGCGCAGAAGATCTCATAGAGGAAGTTGGTGTATTTGAAATAGCCCAGCAGACCGAGATTGAGCACGAGGCTGAAGATGAGCAAGCCCTTTCGCTGCCAGCCTTTGGGGGCATTGGCCATGATGTTGGCCAGATTGTAATCTACAACCGTGGATAGTACGAGTAGCAGGAAATAAATGCCGCTTGACTTGTAATAGAAATAGTACGAGAACAAAATAACATATAGCAGCTTCACATTGTGCTTGTGATGGATGAGGTAGAAGATGCTGATGAAGCCCGCAAATAAAAACAAAAACAATCCCGAGCTGAATATCAGCGGCTGACGCGGGATATATGCGAACTGATGGAGTAGTTTATGTAGGTCTATCGAAGGCATAGGTTACTGGATATCCGGTTTGTTTTGTACATATTCATTGTAGGCTTTCACTATAGCCTCATATAGCAGGTTGCTCTGAAACTCATAGCCCTGACGAGTAAAGTGGATGCCATCACTGCGCATCAGGCCGTATCTTTTCCATTGGTAGCAGCTCTTGTAGCCGCCGCCGATAGAGTAGAGATCCCAGATAGCAATATTATTTTCAGAGGCATATTGCACCATAGCAGTGTGCAGCGCGGACAGGGAGTTATTGTAGTACTTCTTACGAAAGTAAGAATCAGTAGGGGTCGTGATCAGGATCTTTGCCTTAGGGTTGTAGAAATACAGCGCTTTGACCAGCGAGTCGAGTTTAGCTATCGTTCCTTTGGTATCAAACGGTAGCCGCTGTGCCTCATTGGTGCCCAGAGAGATGATGATCAGCCTCGGCTGCAGTGCCTGTGTTTGCTCGGCAAAGAAAGCAGCACGCACATACTGGAATGCCTCTGCACCATTGACACCTACTGAGTGGAATAGTACCCCGCTGCTGTCGTTCTCCAGGTTGAGGCCGTATACGGTGGTTTCGTTCTGCTGCTCAGAGAGTTTCTTGACCCGCAGTGTGATGTCATTTGTATTGTACGGGAGGTCAGTGCGCGAGGCAAAAGGATAATCATCCTCCAGGGCATGATGCAGGCTGCCTATGATACGACCTGCCGTATCCAGCACATCAAAGTCAAATGCAGAACTATCTTTCTGATAAAACAGGGTCAGTTTGCTGAAAGCATAATTGAGGGGCGGCTGATTGAAAGACCGGATGCGGAAGGATGTATTATCGGAGAAAGACCTGATGGTCACACCACCAATGCCGATAGGCATCGGGTCATTCACAAAGACACAACGCTTGGACGTGCAGACCACGTTGCTCGTGATACGATAGTTGAATGACTCATTGGTGCCCGCTACATGCAGCGGCACTACGAGCCCACGGCCTGCATTGCCAAAGGCGGTTTGGAAATGGGTCCTGAGAGCAGATGATATAAAGTCTGCCTGTATGTGTGAGTCTCCTATCTGCAGGATGTTTAGCCGCAGCGGCTGCGAAGCTCGTAAAAGATAGAGCTGCTCAAACACTGAGTCCAGAGACTCCGCATGGATGATCTCATTGCGATCCGCATGGATGAAGGGATACTTCTGAACGGTGTACTTTACCTCCTTGCCCCGATCTGCGGCACCGCAGGAGTGCAGCAGCGGCAGCAGTAGCAGCAGGCAGAGCGAGCGCAGCAGGTAGCAGTAGGTGTACCCCTGTGAGTGATATGTATGTTTATTAGCTTGCAACTTTGACCTGATGAACGGCTACTAATTTTTTCTTTGTCAACTTCTTTCTGCGATCGTATTTCTCTTTCTCATATAGTAGTGTGCCCGCCAGTAGCTCCGCTATACGATGGCCTCCGCGAAATGTGAGATGGGTGTAATCACTATTGGCCAGAGGCGGTTTTTCATTGACCCAGCGCACCATAGTGGAGTCGCCACCCATAGCCTGAAACATATCCCAGAAGCAAATACCATTTTTAGCGGCTACTTTGCGCTGCTCGCGTATGAGGAGCTTCACATTCTCCATGGTCATGTAGTCTCCGTCTACATTGGCTCCGCGGTCACTACAGCCTACGAGCACGATACTACTATTGGGGAAGGCACTCTTCATACGCTCTACCACACGCGTCATGCTTTTGCCGTAGGCGCTGTAGTCTGTCTGCTTCTCACTGGCTACATTGAGGCCATAGGCCAGGAAGATAAGGCGATAAGGATGCACTGCATCAAAGCTGCGATACATGCCTTCACTCACGGCGTTCAGCGCTGTACCGGAGTTGCCGCGCATGGAGAAGTTGTCTACAGATATGCCGCGCGTATCCTCAAAGCTCATACCATACAGGTCCATGGAGTCAGCTATGAAGTTCAGCTTGAGTGATGGGGTGTTTTTGGCCAGGTTGATCACGTTCACGGGCTTATCGCCGGTCAGGCCTATCGTGTCAGTTTCATTTTTCACCACAGCGCAGGGGCCGGTACATTGCCGGTAGAATAATTGTGCAGTAGGCAGCGTGGTGAGATGACGGTAGCGGCTGGCCTTATAGCTGACCTGGTTTTCATCCTTGGGTACAAAGGAAAATCCGGCCGGGCCGAGCGGATGCTCGTTGCTCCGATCTCCCACCATAGAGTAGGTGGTCCAGTTGTCAAATTTGTGAATGATGCTGATGCGGAAGCCGGCCACCTCAGAGGTGATCGGCACAAAGCCTACGCCATTGCCGCCATATACTTGTTGTAAAGTATCGCGAAGCGGCTGCAGCATGATGTCGCCCTCTACATACGAGTCTGCGAAGTAGGCGATACGCACCACCTTCTGATCTGTGGAGTCCAGCGCTGCGAGGTAGGCCTGCATACCTGAGCTGTCAGGGCTGTAGTCCTCTATGCAGGTGATACCCGGCTTGCAGCGGTCATCGTGCGGCGGCTTGATCTCTATGAAAGTACTGTCACTGCGCAAGGCAAACTGCGGCTGCGCAGGAGCGGCTTTTTTCTCCATGATATCACTCAGGATATTGACGCGGCGATAGTGAAAAGAGCCCAGATCAAACTCCGGCACTGCATACAGTACGCCGAGGCATAGTATGAGGCCGAAGGTGGCCAGGACCGAATTTTTGATATAGTTTGTCTCCTGCATGAGAGGCTGCGAATGTAGTAAATGATAACACCTCTCCCAACCCTCTCCGAAGGAGAGGGCTAATACAAGTGCCTGGCTGAAAATAATGGACTAAAACAGAGGAGAGAACGATAGGATATCAACGCAAGCGATCTACCCGTTAGTATGCCTTTTCAAACATATATTTTGCAGCGCTACTTTAATCCAAATCTGACTCATCTCAGAGCAGCGATGCCATCCCATTAATGGATGGCATCGCCCGTAATTATTGTATTAAAGTCCTTCTCCTTCGGAGAAGGATTTAGGATGAGGTGGCTGTTCAATATGGTGCCTGCTCCGGCAGCGTATACTTTCTACCCTTGTTTTGCTGCTTCAGCCAGGCCATGAGCGGGGCAAAATAATCTACCATCGGCTTGGCGCTCATATCGCTGTGGATGGTGGCCTGGAGATGCTCGCGCCAGTCTACGCTTTGGCCCGGGGCCATGACCTGCTTCAGGAAGGCTCCTACATCCTTATTGCCCCAGTAGTTGGTAGCATGAGGGTCCTGATGCAATATATGCTCTGCGATATAGGTGTGAAACTGGAATAGCAGCACATTGGCTATAGAGTAGTCATAGTACTGCGCAGGATCGTCTATGATATGTGTCTTGGTAGCAGCATCACAATACTCCTCGCCGCGCTCGGCGGGTGGCACGATACCCTGGCATTTCTTGACCAGTTCCCACCATTTCGCATTAAACTGATCTTTGGGCAGCTTCTCGCTATACAGTGCATGCTCAAACTCTGTCATCGTACCGCTGCCCCATGGTATATTGACGATGTATTGCAGCCCCTGGCGCAGTAGCTGGAGTGTATCATTAGTCGCAGCATTGGCATCTACCATGCCGAGTCCCTGCAGGAACGGCTTCTGTAGCGAGGCGAGGCCCATCATCGTACCAAAGGCCTCATGGTAGCCGCGGTTAGCGCCATTGCGCAGGAGGATAGGCACGGATGGATTGCTATAGCAGCGGTAGTAGTAGATATGACCAAACTCGTGCAGGCAGGTAGCCCACCACTCTGTATTGGGCTCTATACTCTGCAGGGAGCGGATATCATCTGCCAGATCCATGTGCCATGCAGAGGCATGGGTGTTCTTCTTGTAGCCTGCGCCGGCTGCGACAGGGTAGAGGGATGACTTCTCCCAGAATACCGGCGGTAGTGAGTCAAACCCGATGCTCATGTAGAAGCGCTCCGACTCGCGCGGTATCCACTCTGCTCCCTTGCCTTTCAGATAGCCGTCTATATTCAGCCCTTTGACATCTACCAGCTCGCTCCAGTCCTGGCCCCAGCGGTTTGGCAGCCAGTGGGCGGGAATATAGTCCGGCACAGGCTGGTGGTACTTCTCTGCCAGCGTGTAGCGCGCCCAGGTATGCAGCTCACGGTAGAGCGGCCACACATCGCGTATCATGCCGTGCGTGAGCGTGGTCATCTCCTCGGTACTCATACCATAGTCAGAGGCATTGTAGGCAAAGAAGTCTTTGTAGTCCAGCGGTGTCACAGAAGCATTGCGCAGGTCGCGCACCTCTGCTAGGCCGTCCTTGAGGCCTTTGCCCACTTCCTTGGCAGACTGCCAGGCGGCGAGGCGTTCATTGAGATCTGAGGAATGGCGCAGGATGTCATCTATTTTATTGGGAGTCACCTCTGCCCCTTTCATTTTGAATGTATAGCCGTAGAGCTTTGCGACGAGATCATTAGTCAGGTCTATGCGCTTCTTGACTACCTCACCTGCCGTAGCAGGGTTATTGCCGGCAAGGAAGAGCACCGTATTGAGCTCCCGCACCTGCAGTGGTGTGAGTTGGTTCTTTTCTTTCAGGTACATGCGGGCGCTGTCAATATTGGCTGCACTGCCTGTGAAGGCCGCCAGGGCCGCAGTAGCGATGGAAGCATTGTGCTGGTCCATGGTGTCACCCTCCACGATGTGAGTATTAAGCTGCCATTGGCCGAGGTTGTCTGCGTAGGTGAGGCGCTGGTATTCTTTATTGTATGTATCGAGAAATGCCTGTGCCTGACGCTGCACATCTGCATCGGTCTCTTTGCTTTTGCAAGAGGTAAAAACGACGAGCGCGATGAGTGAGAGTATCAGTAGTTGCTTCATGAGTGAACGGGTTAGTGAAGCAAATATAATGGGAGAATTTAAACGGCAGTATTTTACCGCAGAGGCACAGGGAATACAAGTTATCACAAAGTACACAAAGGGATGAGTGAGCGGCCAGTTTTAGATCACAGGGAAATTTGTCTCTGTGATCTAAAACTCATTGACTCTATGAGAGATCAGCTCTCCGTGACCTTTGTGATAAATGTATTTTGCTTTTTACCTCTCTCCCTCTGAGGTAGAAAATTATTTCTCCTTCTCCTCATCAAAGTCTATGAACTCAGGCTTCTTGCGGGTATCGTAGTACTTCTCCTCGCGGCGGGCGGCTTCTTTATTGGCGGGTTTTTGTGTCTTGTCTTTTTTGAAGAGTCCTTTTAGTTCTTCCTTCTGATCGGCGAGGTCTTGCTTGAGTTTCTTCTTCACCTGCTCACGGTCGTACCTGATCTTAGGATTGGAGATATCTCCGGTGAGGAGCAGGTAGAGGTTCACGCCGGCATACGGATCTTCCTCTATGTACTGCACATCGCTCTGCCGGCTGCCAAACTTTGCGGCCAGCAGCTTGTGCAGATTTATTTTGAGGTGGTAGTCTATCTGATTGTCCAGCGTGTGTGTACCAGACATGATGAGGTTCAGCGCAGAGCTCTGTATCTCCATGCGCGGGATGGTGATCACGCGGTCCTGTATAGAGAGGGTATTGCTCAGATCGGAGAATACGATATGATTCAGCTCATCTACCTTGATAAAGGCCGATGCAGACTTGATAGGATCAAAGTCATTCAGTTCGCCATGCAGTACGCTGCAGGAGAGGCTGCCTGATAGCTTGTCCAGATCTATATCCTTGTAGTTGTTCCATACGGTCTTCAGCGCCAGGGTAGCCGAGACGCGACCTTTAAGATTCTTGTCTGTGAGGGTAGTTTGATGGAAGTTGTCAAACTCGCGGAAGAGCATGGGCAGGTCTACCTTGTCTATATTGAGCCCGAGGTTCATCAGCATCTGCCGGCTGGGCAGAAAGGCTACATAGCCCACATCTGTGATCTGACCGCCCATAGCGGTGGTAGACAGCGAGCGTATATCTATGCGGTACGGCACCAGGCCGAGGTCTGCCTTTACATCTTCAAAAAGCATATGCTCATAGACAAATTTGTCTACGCTCACCTGCAGATGACCATCCATGTTGAATACATCTCTGATATCGAGTTTCGCCTTGCCGGTATTGTGATGGGGTTTGCCTTTATTGTCATAAGTGTGGAGGATGCTAGAGAGATCAAAGCTGTGCATCTTCAGTGTGCCGTTGACGCCGAGCGGGATATCGGCAGTATTATTGCGCCGGTCCTGCGAGATAGAGTAGGCTATGAGATTATTGACCGTGCCGTCAAAGACAAACTCGGTATTCAGAAATTTGGCAGAGAGGCCATGGATGCTGATATCATTGTCGTGATAGGAGAGGTGGCCGTTGATGTTTTCGTAGGCTATATTGTCCGCCTGTACATTTACATCCTTCAGGTCAAACTCACCAGAGGCTCGGATGTTAGCGTTCTGCGCATTGTCAAAGTCGCGCTTATTGCCCTGTATGTGAAACTGCCGGAAGGTGACGAGGCCCGTGGCGCTCTGTAGTATCGTATCACTAAAGAAAGTCCTCAGTTCATGCAGGTCTGCCGTGCCATCTGCGCTGAAGTCTATATCGGGAGACCTGAGGTGCACCAGCTTCAGCTCAAACTGCTGCGGGTAGCCATTAAACTCAGAGTGAAACTTTGATACGGTGAGCCTGTCATCTCCCACGGAGTCCATGCGGTAGTAGCCCTGGGCGGTGACATGCTGCAGCGGCTTGCTGATCTTGGGTATCTGTATCTCCGCATCATGCAGCGCGGCTGTCACCTCTATGATCGGGTTGATACCGGGGCGTATGTAGCCGTAGATCCTGGTGGCCACTGTATAGCCGCCGCTCCCCTCTGTACCTGCCAGCTGTGCGGTGAAGCGGAGCGGAATGAGCGCGATCAGCCTTGATATATCCTTGCCGTGTGAGTTGGCTTCGAACTGTACATATGTGCTTCGCTTGCTATTGATGAAAAAACCATTGACCACAAACTTATTCTTCTCGATCTCGATGTTGCCTTTATTCAGCGCAAAGCGCTTCTGCTGCTGATCCACATCTATCGTGATATCTGCATCAAAGGCCTTGTGTGCGATGTATTCGTCTCCATTGATCTGCAGGCGGTCTATCATCAGAGTGCCTTTGGCATCCAGATCAAAACGCGCCGCGCGGAAATTGCCGCTGAGCCCCAGCTTACTGATGTTGAGCTGGATGTCCTCCTGGCCATCTCCTGTCAGGTAGGTGTACTTCACATTGTGGATGGTGGCGTGCTGCAGGTCCAGGTTGAGTCCCGCCGAAGGTTTATTGTCAGCAGACTTTTTAAAGATGTCCCAGTTGGCATTGCCCAGGGCATCGAGGTACATATTCAGCGCGCCGTCTGATGCATATACCTGTGAAACTTCGATCTTGTGGCTCAGAAGGCCCCACATATTGAAGAGAAAGGAAAACTCGCGCACCTGCAGCAGGTTTTCGCGGCCACCCTTCAGTTTATTTTTGACAGATACATCATGAAAGGTGACCGACGCATACGGAAAATGCTGCAAGAGAGAGAAATCTACCCCGCCCCTGACACTGATGGGCACCGTGACCTGTTCGTTGATCTTTTGTATGATGAGCGCTTTGACCTTATCCTGAAAGGCATAGCCCGCCAGTGCCAGCGTCAGGACCAGCGTGACTATACTAAGGAAGATACCCAGAGATACCCGTATGAGGATGCGCTTCATACCGATGGTAAATATATAACCACGGAAGCCTCGGAATATTGCCAAGCAATGAACAACTAGACATCTGCTACTATAAAGTGTATCCTATATGGCACCCTGGGGCGGCTTATGCCCAGGATAGGTAGTATGGTACACATGATTTTGACCTTTATAAAATACAATGGATGCACATGTGTGTATTGATTGTCATACCTTGTTAATAATAATAGAACATCGAGTGTCTATACTTGCAAAAGAATCAGATATGCTGCCCCTGATAAACCGTGAGCAACCCGGCAGCATCGGCCACATGTATATGAAGATGGCACCCCTCGGATCGGGAAACGATATACGATAGACCATTTCAACCATAATAGTAAATATTAGTTGCATGAGAAATTTTACCAGCTACATCAGGACATACGTTTTGGCGGGCATCGCTATGTGTGGACGCAGGTTAGGTATCGGTGGGATATTCCCAGTCGTACTGATGCTATCCTTCAGCACCCTCGTATCAGTAGTAGCCAGGGCACAGGCTCCGACCCCGGATGTCATCTACTATAGATTTGATGGTACGGGATCTACTGTACCTAATGATGCTTCTGCGCCTCCTTCAGGTACTGCCACAGGTATACTGATGGGTAGCCTTACTCAGGGCAGCACTGGTCAGTGCGGTGGTGCTGTGATAGGTACTGGCAATTCATCCAGCACGGACTATGTCAATACAGGCTGGGCACCAAACCTGACCGGATCATGGACATTCTCCTTCTGGTCATCTAATATTTCTTCGACGGCTGCGCTTTACTATATATTTGGTGATGCCAATTCAAATAGCTTCCGTTGCTTCACCAATGGTGTAGCGGGGCCTAATAACTGGATACTGCGCGGTGCGGGTCTCACAGACATCTACCTGAATGGTGGTGCTACAGCAGCACCGCATATCAATACTTTCGTATACGATCAGACCGCTAATAATGTATATGCTTATCTGGACGGAGTGCTGGTCAATACTGTGGCACAAACAGCGCCAGCTATAGTTGGTACAGGCCCATTCAAGTTTGTGGGCTATTCTGCGAATATAGGGGCACCGGCTGGTGGTCTCTATGATGAGTTTCGTGTATACAGCAGAGCGCTGACAGCAGCAGAGGTTGCTACCCTATCAGCAGGTTCCACCTATATATATGATACGATCACGGCTAGTACCTGTGGCAGCTATACCTCTCCTAGCGGTAACTATACGTATACATCATCCGGTACATATTATGATACAACGGGTGCAGGATGTACTGATACTTTCTGGACTATAAATCTCACTATTAATCCAAAGGGTACCTATACACAATCATATAATATATGCTCAGGTCAAAGTATAACAGTGAATGGGCATACCTACAGTAGCAACGGTACATACCTCGATACTATAGTAGGTGGTAGCGCCAATGGATGCGATAGCATCATCACTACAAATCTCACGATGACACCTATCCCGGATGTAAACCCTACCGCAGACCAGACTGTTTGCAATAGCAGCCCTACCACACAGGTAATATTCACCGGTAGCCAGCCTAACACGGCCTACACGTGGACCTACAGCACCGGGATAGGACAGCCGGCCACATCCGGCCAGCCCACCCTACGCGTACCGGTAGCTGCAATAGCCACTACCGGACCGGCGTTTGGTACTAACTTAAATAATGCCTACAACGGTGCGGGTATGCTCACCTATCCTAGCATGACGGCGGCTCATGATGGTTCGTACCTCAATAATTCATTCGTCTATGCCTCAGTGGCCAATACGATCACCTTTGACCTGGGTAGCAGCGTAGATGTCAATGCGCTCTCCTTCTGGAATCAGAATAATGGCGGTCCTTCTGCATCCGGCATCAACGGTGTGAAGGATGCTACGTTGTCATATTCTACAGATAATATCACTTACACGCCACTCTTCGGCGGTACTACTACCTTCCATCAGGCTACTGGCGATACATCTGTGCCGGATAAGTTTAACTTCCCTGTGATCTCTGCCCGCTACATCAAGATGGTGGTGAGCAGCAACTACGGTGCACCGGGCGTGACCGGTTTTGCTGAGATTGCCTTTGGCTATTATACAGATACGCTGTACAGCTTTACAGCAGTGAATGCTACTAACGCTCCGAAGGTATCTACCGTGACAGTGACTCCTGCTCTCAATATGTGTACGGGCACTCCTGCTACTTTCACCATCACAGTGAACCCTACTCCAAAGGTCAATCCTACAGCTGACCAGACCGTCTGCAATGGCGGAATGACAACAGCGGTCAACTTCTCCGGACCGATAGCAGGCACAGTCTATAACTGGACCGGAAGTAATGGTACTATCGGCCTGGCCACCAGCGGCACCGGTAATATAGCGTCCTTTATGGCTACTAATGCAGGATCTGCTCCTGTCATAGATACGATCATCGTGACACCTTCTTATACTAACAATGCAGTAGCCTGCAGCGGCACTCCGGACACCTTCTTTATCACCGTAAATCCAAATCCAGCTGTAAATCCTACTGCTGACCTCACAGTTTGCAACAACGGTTCTACAGGCGCGATCAGCTTTACCAGCCCTACTACGGGTACTACGTTTAGCTGGAGCGGGTCAGATGCTACTATCGGCCTGGCCACTAGTGGCAATGGTGATATCGCATCTTTCACAGCTACTAACAGTGGTACTACTCCGGTGACCGACATGATCATCGTGACGCCTTCCTATACCAATAATGCAGTGACCTGCACGGGCACTCCTGATACTTTCTACATCACTGTGAATCCTACACCTACAGTCAATCCAAGTGCAGACCAGACAGTTTGCAACAACGGTG
>JAFDYQ010000041.1 GCA_018267365.1 Bacteroidota bacterium
GAGTACGGCTAAAATAGTCCGTGAGAAAGCGCTCTAATAATCAGTACAAAACATATAGCTGCAATTTGCTGTTTGTAACGATTGGAAACACTGCAAGGGCATCACACCTCGCTCAAAACGCGATATAAATTATCATCTGCTGTCACGTTGAGTTTCTTGCGTATGCGATAGCGGTGATTTTCTACTGTGCGCAGGCTGGTGACCAGCAGGTTGGCGATTTCTTTATTACTGAAATTATTTTTGAGCAGCGAGCATATCTTGGCCTCAGTAGCAGAGAGCTGCGGAAAAGTTTTTCTGATCCGTGTGATATAATCATTATTCACTGTTTCCATTTTCTCAATCAGGACCTGCTGCTCATATTCTACATTGATGGCCGCGCTGATTTTGCTATCGAGAGCCTTCATGATCTCATTTTTCTGTATGTTTTCCCTTCGCATATTTTTCATAAAAGCCTTCATCTCCTTTAGCAGTTCCATTTTCTGATTGAGAAAGTCTGAAGCCATCAGTAGTTCTTGTTTTTTCATATCGATATCTTTTTTGAGGAGGTCGTTTTGCCTCTCTTTTTCTATCAATTCATAGCGTGTATTGATACTGGCTATGCGCTTGTCATAGTCACGGCGCAGACTCGATGCCTGATGCGCTTTGGCCTCTATGAGCAGGTCATATGCCCTGCGGTAGTCACCATGCCTGGCGGCAAAGGCTGCATAGCGCTCCTTAAATTGCCATTGGTGAAAATCAGAACCACTCTCTGCCATGATCTCTTCTGCCTCCCTCTCACACTTTTCTGCGGGCTTGGATCTGCCCATGCTGATGAGCACCGAAGCATGGCAGAGGAGGTTTTCGCAGAGAAAGAAGATCATATTCGCCTCCCGGTGAAAAGCCTCTGCCAGGCGTAGATGCCGCAGGGCCTGATCATACTCGCCCAATGCCAGCCTATTCTCCGCCATATAGCTGTGGATAGCAGCGATCTCTTCATTCACCGGTTCGTCTCTAAACTGGTCCAATAACTCCCCCAGTACCTCTATGCTGTGCGCGTACTGCCCCGTCTCACACAGATACTGTCCATAGGTGAGCATGGTGCTCAGACGTGTATACTCGCCTGCCAGCGCCAGCTCCGGCGACTGCATGATGACCTGCAGCTCCTCGTATGCGCGGTCATACAGTTTCAGGTTTAACAGCTCTACGCAGCGCGCATTCATCGTGCTGCTATAGGCGCGTGCATATACGAAAGGTTCTACTCCTGCAGTTTTCAAAACGCTGAGGGCCTCCTCTGATGTCTCGAGGTACTTTTCAAAATCCGCATATTTGAGATAGATATTGCTCAGTGTATCGAGTGCAGCTGCCTGCTGGTATGGCTGGCCGATGGCAGCAGAGAGCTGTATAGTCCTACGCAGGCAGCGCTCAGCCTCATCTACATCGCCGGTGATGAGCAGTTCTGCGCCGAGCATACGCAGCGCCAGCGCTTCCATAGCGGTATTCTTTTGTGCTATAGCCATATGCTCGCCCTGACGATAGAGAGCAATGGCTTCTTTGAGTTTCCCCTTATTGCGCTGCTGCGCACCCCTCAGTATGATGAGACGAGGCGAGGGCAGCAGGTGAGGATTGGCGCGCAGCACTGCCTCTACTGTCTTCATCTGCCGGTCAAAGTTGATATTGTCTCGCGAGACTTTGCCAGCCTCCAATATCAGTGCATCAAACTCTGCGTCTGTGATCTTTTGCTTCTTCATGGCTATACAAAGTTAGGCTTATATCGCAAAGGATATACGCATCCGGTAGAGCGGTAGTTTTCTTTAAATGATAGATCATCAGTTTGTTAAGCGGGTATTGAGTAGTAATAGAGTACGTGCAGAAGACAAAAACTGTGGACAAATGAAATTTTCAAATACTCTTAACATAGGATTTATTCTATTGATGCAAATCACAATTGTTTTATGACAGGCGTCATGAGCATTCATACAAACAGGGGCCACCTTTGCATAGCAAAAGAGGGATATGGATTCAAAACGGATAGTGATACTCGGGGCCGGTACTGCGGGTACGATGATGGCCAATCATCTCAGGCATCAGCATGCACTGCGTGACTGGGAGATCGTGATCATAGATGAGCGCGAGGTGCACTATTACCAGCCTGGATTTTTGTTTTTGCCATTTGATATTTATCAGCCGGAGGATATAGTCAAGCCGATACGAGAGTTTATGCCTGATGGTGTCCATCTGGTCACGGGCAGGATAGAATCAATACAGCCAGATCAGTCTCATGTGCTGCTGTCAGATGGTACATCTGTGCGCTATGATATACTGATAGTGGCTACCGGCGCCCGCCCCGTACCACAGGAGGTGCAGGGCATGGCGGGACCGGAGTGGAGGCGATCTATATTCGATTTCTACACCTATGAAGGTGCACTGGCGCTGAGAGACAAGCTGCGCAAATGGGAGGGAGGCCGCCTGGTGGTACATATCACAGAGATGCCGATCAAATGTCCCGTAGCGCCGTTGGAATTTTCTTTTTTGGCAGACTCTTATTTTCAGGAAAGGGGAATGAGAGACAAGGTGGATATCACTTTTGTCACACCGCTGAGCGGAGCCTTTACCAAGCCGCGCGCTACTGACACGCTGCAGCACCTGCTGACCGACAAAAACATCAAAGTGGAGGCGGACTTTGCTATAGAGCACGTGGACAATGAAGCGAAAGCCATAGTAGACTACGGTGGGCGCAGTGTGCCATTTGACCTGCTGGTCACCGTACCTACTAATAAGGGCGCAGATGCACTCGAGACCTGCGGCCTGGGAGATGAACTCAACTTTGTACCAACCAATAAAGGATCCCTGCAGTCAAAGGATCACCCTAACATATTCGTGATAGGAGATGCGACCAATATACCCGCCTCAAAGGCAGGATCGGTAGCGCATTTTGAGGCCGAGATACTCACAGATAATATTGTACGCTATGTGAAGGGCGAACCCCTGGTAGAGGAATTTGACGGACATGCCAACTGCTTCGTAGAGACAGGCCACGGTAAAGCACTGCTCATAGACTTCAACTATACGCATGAGCCTGTAGAGGGTACCTTTCCCATACCGGGTGTAGGGCCGCTGAGGCTGCTGAAGGAGAGCCGCATGAACCATATGGGCAAACTGGCTTTCCGCTGGATCTATTGGCATATGCTCCTAAAGGGCACGCACGTACCCTTTGTGAGTGCGACCATGCAAGAGGCTGGGAAAGATTTTTAAAAACTCTAAAACAGGGAATATGGATAAGACAATAGCAGGAAAGACCATACAGGTAAACGACGAAGGCTTTATGACAGATTTCTCTCAGTGGGATAGGGCAGTAGGAGATGCACTGGCCGCGGAGGCCGGTATCACACTCACACAGAGGCACCGGGAGGTGCTCGACTATCTCCAGTCTGAGTACCGCAAAAATGTACCCCTGAGTATACGCAAGGTGGGCAAAAGCGGCGTAGTGGATATCAAGGAGTTCTATGCACTCTTTCCTACCGCACCGCTCAAGACAGCAGCCAAAATAGCCGGCATACCTAAGCCTGCAAGTTGTATATGACGTAGACTATAAACCAAAAGTAATATGGAAGAAGAAAAAGGCAGGATCAGGAAGATGATGATCATCCTCTCCAAAGCCACCCTCGAAAATGTATACGCTGCATTCGTACTGGCCAACGGCGCGCGGATGGAAGGTATAGAGGCAGAAATGTTTTTTACCTTCTTTGGCCTGGAGGCCATACACAAGAAAAAGCTGGAGCACCTGCACGTGGCTACCGTGGGCAATCCTGCCATGCATATGCCTACTATGCTGGGAGGCCTGCCGGGCATGGAGGCACTGGCTACGTCTATGATGAAAAAGGAAATGGAAAAGATAGATATGCCTGATGTAAATGAGTTTCTGGAGATTCTCAAGGCCTCCGGTGTGAAACTATGGGCCTGCAAACTGGCTATGGATATGTTTCACTACAAACGTGAGGACCTGATAGATGATCTGGATGGTGTGCTGACAGTAGGAGATTTTTACCATCAGGGTGCTGGAGAGGGCACGCATATGCTCTTTGTATAGCCTATCATCAGACGTGGCGGGAAATTTGCTGGACAAAAAGCAAACCCCGAAAGAATGGAGTCAAAAAATACTACACGTGAACTCGTGGAAAAGCAAACTGCGAGCGACCATCTGGCCAATGAGCGGACTATGCTGGCGTGGGTACGCACGGGCATCGGTATCATAGCATTCGGCTTTGCTGTGGTCAAGTTTTCCCTATTCATCAGGCAGATAGCTCTCGCACTGGGCAATGATACGATACACCCGCGCGGCTACTCCTCAGAGATAGGTATAGCACTGGTAGCGCTCGGCACACTGACCATACTGCTATCATATCTCAGATATCGGCGTACGGAGGTACAACTCAACAATGGGGCGTATCGCCACTCTCCTCTGCTCATCCAGCTCCTCACAGGGCTGATCTTTTTGATAGGCCTGCTGCTATTGATATATCTGGTACTCACAGGCTCACGATAGCTGCGTTGCTATTGTCCGCCTCCGTCTATAGAGTTATTCTCATGTATCTTTTTACGAAAGAGCGCTTCTTCCCGTGCTTTATTCACCAGATATATATTGCTGTCTGTCACTGCAGGTGCATAGCCCATAGTACCGGCAGCATTTTCCACCTTTGCCTTTGTCTTGATTTCTGTGGCCATAGTGCCAGGCCGTGATTCAGTTTTCATAGTTTTGGTGCTGGCTGTCGGTGCATTGTCTTGCAGTGCGGGTTGTGGTATGCCTCCTGCAGTGTCCGTCACGGGTTTAGAGGTAGAGAGGACCTCGTCCTGACTACGGGTATCTACCGGTGCCGGACCGGGGCTTGTATTTTCTTTATCATCACTGCTGCAGGCTGCAAATAATAATGCTGCTACCGCAAGAGGGAATAATCGTTTCATACCTTTTGTTTTTGATAAAAGGACAAAAGCCTTGCCGAAAATCCTCCTTGATTCCTCTGAGCAGGATATTACCCATCCCGGCGAGCATAGGTAGGTATAACCAGTAGCGTGATTTAAGGGCTCACCAGGCGGACAGCGGACAGATACGATCAGGAATCGAGATACCGGGACCGCAGCTCCCGGATCGTATTTTCCATTTGCTTTACTCCGTCTATGATATAGCTGAGAAACTCCAACTCATCTGTATGGGCGGTGTGCCCCTGGTACTTCTTTTTTAGCAGCTGGGCAAAGCCGGCTATATTGCGCAGCGGGGTTTTTAATTCATGGTAGGAGAGATTAGTGTACTGCGCCATACGCTCATTGGCCCTGCTGAGGGAGTCCACGGCTTTTTCCAGGTTTCGGGTATACTGGCTCAGTGTGCGCTCAGTATACCAGGCCAGGATCGTATTGAAAAATATCAGCATCACAATCAGCCCGAGAAAGAATGTGAAAAGATAGTGGCCCCTTTCTTTGTGTTGCTGTATCTCGGCATTGAGATCTGTACGCAGTTTGGCCGAGGCAGTACGGAGAGAGTCCATCATCATACTGCCTGTGGCAGAGGCCACCATAGCCAGTGCGGAGTCTTTCTGCTGATGGTCGTAGAGGTCGATACCTGCCTGTAGCCGGCCCATGCGCCGCTCGGCCAGTCCCTGTAGGGCTATGATGCTATCCCTGGCCAGATCTATAGATAAGGTATCATAATATGCTTCATTTTTCAAAAGCTCCTGTCGCGCAGCGTAGAAGCTATCGCTATACCTGGCCTGACCGGTGAGCAGATAGCCTCGCTGGGCCGACTCTGCAAATGACACATACCGGCTCGTATTGCGGAGGTAGGTGTCTAGCTGCGTATTGCGGTGCTCTACATCATTGGTCTGCTCTGAATTCTTATATGCGTAGAATCCCAATAATAACTCTATGATAAGTAAGATGGGGGTGACGGATAGTAGTAGCAGTGTGTTCCTTTTTCCTGCGAAGGTCATACTGAGAATAAAGGGTAAGTCAGTAAAAGAATGAGCGTGGTATAGCTGCCGCCCGGCGGGGATAAAGACATATCTGGCATAGTCAGAAGAATTTGGGGTGAGGCAATTTAATCGAAAAGCAATACCCCAAATGCTAAAAATGAATGACCTGGGTCGGAAGGATAAAATATGATATAGTACAGATGGCTCAGAGCAGCTACTTTGCTCTATGCAATACACACCTGCCGCTGCGTGTTGATATTAAATAGGTAGAAAATTTTGCAGCGGGATGGCATAGGCTAAATTTACAGATGGTTAGCTATGCCTGTGACCGTATCGCAGGTAGTGGCAGGTATGATTTAAATTTAAAATATCGAGTATGACCAAAAGTTTTACGGTCCTGAGGTGTGTCGCTTTCCTTTTTCTCGCCATGGTGTCTGTGCCCCTATGGGCGCAAAATCAGCCGCCTGTGATCGTAAGTGACACTGTCATAGTGGCGGAGAATAGTTTTGTAAATGGGAATATCCTGACCAATGACAGTGACCCGGATGGTGCTGTACTGACAGCATCTGCCACACTGGCGTTGTCTCCCACGCATGGTACATTATTTATACAGTCCAGTGGTTTGTATTCTTATATCCCATTTGCCAACTATAGCGGGCCGGATATGGCTATCATCACTGTGTGCGATACCGGTACTCCGGTACAATGCGGCGCTGATACCCTGTATATCACCGTGACGCATGTGAATAGTGCCCCCATAGCGAGAAACGATACCGGCACTACGCGTAGTACCATACCGCTGACAGGATCTGCCGCTACCAATGACAGCGATATAGATGGCCCGGCTGCGATCTATACACTGGCATCTCCGCCTGTGCATGGTACCGCTACGATAGACTCTGCGGGTACCTATACGTATGCTTCGGGTCTCCTGTATACCGGTCTTGATTCCTTCAGCTACTCTCTCTGCGATGGAGGTACACCTGATCTCTGCGACACAGCATATGTGATCGTCACCGTCACTACGCTCAATCAGCCTCCGGTAGCAGTGAATGATACTTTTAATATAAATGAGGACAGCGTGCTGACAGCCAGTGTAGGCACCAATGATTCAGATCCTGATGGGCCGTCTGCTATATATGGCATATTCTCACCACCGGCACATGGCAGTGTCAATCTCCAGTCTAACGGCACTTTCACTTATACTCCGGCTGCAAACTATAACGGGACGGATAGTTTCAGCTATGTACACTGCGATGGTGGCACACCTAATCTATGCGATACTGCTACGGTGTACTTCAACCTCGCTGCCGTGAACGACGCGCCTGTAGCAGCAGATGACTATAGCACGACTACAGAGAATACCGCTGTGAGCGGAGATGTGAGTACCAACGACAGCGATGTGGATGGCCCGGGAGCTACCTATACCACCGTATCATCACCTGCTCATGGAACGCTCGCACTCAACGCCGATGGTACCTATACCTATACCCCGGCTACCGGCTATACCGGCTGTGATACCATGTCGGTATCCCGCTGCGATGGCGGTGCGCCTGACCTCTGCGATACATCACTACTCACTATCTGTGTCACACTGCCTGTAGTGGCCAATAGTGACAGCGCTGTGGCTACTCAGGGGCAGCCCGTGGTGATACCTGTGACTGCTAATGATACAACATCTGCTGCCACGACAGTGTCTCTCATCACAGCACCAGGTCATGGCTCTGCCGTGACTAACGGAGATAACACTGTGACCTATGCCTCGGCCAGTGATTACTATGGTATAGACTCTATATCATATGCTATCTGCGATACGGCTACCTCTATCTGCGATACGGCTGAGATCTATATAGTGGTGACTGGAGGTCCGGGCTTTAGCATAGACCCTGTGACCGTACTGGCAGACTCATCGGCTGATGCCTGCTTCACCTACGGCCTGTATGGAGATACGACAGCTATAGTGGTCACGGTGTCTTGTGCATCGGGTCATGGCACTGCTACCGTAGTATCCCAAAATCAACTGACCGGACAGGTATGTGTGCGGTATGTGGTAGATTCTAACTATACAGGTGCTGATTCATTCTGCGTGACCGTCTGCGATACGCTGGCACAGCAGTGCCACACTGTATCTGTGCCGGTCACTGTGACAGAGCGCAATACGAATTGCTACTGGCTCAAAGGCATCTCTCCTAATGGTGACGGTCAGAATGATAACTTCATGGTAAACTGTAATGATCAATATCCGCAGGCTACGCTTAAGGTCTTCAACCGCTGGGGTGACCAGGTATGGGATAGCGGCTCGCACTATGCCAATAACTTTGAAGGAAAGAACGGCAGGGGAGAGGTGCTGCCGGATGGCACCTATTACTATATCTATCTGTACAATGACGGCACCAAGGGCCAGCATGTAGGATTCATACAGATCACCAGATAATCTGCTCTCAACTCAAAAGCACGATCATGAAAAAATATTACAGCATAAAAATCTCCATGATGAAGAAATGGATCCTGGCCTGCCTCGTACTCTCTGCTACGGCTACGGGCCTGTATGCACAGCAGGATGCGCACTATGGCCTGTATATGTTTAACGGGCTCTATCTGAATCCCGCCTATACCGGCAGCCACGAGGTGGTGAACCTGATGGGCATCTACCGCAATCAATGGGCCGGTGTAGATGGCTCTCCGCAGTCTGCCAATATCAGTGTAGACGGCGCGCTGCGCCGCAATAGCTGTGCGCTGGGCCTCGTAGTGAGCGGCGATCAGCTGGGCCTCACCCGGTCGCTCAATGCGATGGCATCCTTTGCCTACCGTATACCGGTGCGCAAGAGCAAGATCGCTCTCGGTATCTCTGCAGGAGGCACCTACTACATGCAGCGCAATACAGACGCGATCCCGTCAGAGCTGACCGCACAGGGCTACCTGGACAATACCTTTGCGGTAAATAAATCCATATTTGTGCCGAATGTAGGCGCAGGTATCTATGTATACAGCCGCAAGTACTATGTTGGCTTCTCGGTGCCGCATATCCTCCCTATGAAGGTCAGCAGCCCTATAGGCCTGAGTATGAGCAATGCATTATTCCGTCAGTACAATCACTATCTGCTCACTGCGGGTGTAGTGATAGGCCGGGAGACCTCCGTGATCAAAGTGCGCCCGTCTCTGCTCGTGAAGTACGTGCAAGGCCTGGACAGAAATATACCAGACTTTGATGCGAGTGTCGGCCTCCTCTTTGCTGACAGATTCTGGCTCGGGGGTACCTATCGCCTGGCCTCCGGCTACGACAATAAGAAAGGGACAGCCTTTGTGATATGGACAGAGATGAAGCTGACGCAGAGCCTCAAGATAGGCTACGCATTTGACTGGGCGCTGAGCGGCCTCAACACGGTGGCCAAGTATGGCTCACATGACGTGATGCTGGGCTATGAGTTTATCCGCCGCAACAACCGCTACACTTCTCCACGCTATCTCACTTATTTCTAAACCCGATACGCTAAAGACAATCCATCGTGAGTATGAAAAAGACAATCATAATATCGGTCGCACTGCTGCTCGGCCTTTCGGCCCTGGCCCAGACCAGGGGCTACCATACCCGCCGCGGCAATAAGGCCTACAAGGTGTTCAATTTTCAGAGTGCCATAGATCACTATTCTATCCGCCTGAAGCGGCACAAGGGTGACAGCATCTACCTGCAGCAGCGCATAGCTGATGCCTACCGCCTGATGAACCAGCCGCAGAACTCAGAAGTATGGTACCGCAAGGTAGCTGACGAGGCAGATATGCCTATCAATAAATTTTACCTGGCAGATGCGCTCCGCTCCAATCAGAAGTATGACGAGGCGCGCACGTGGTACGAGAAGTATAAGGCGACAAACCCGGGTGATAAAAACCTGGATGATATCATAGCCGGCCTGAATAATGTAGGCGATCTGAGCAAGGATAAAGGTATCTTTAAAGTAGAGCTGGCAAACTTCAGCTCACCGGCCTCAGATTTTGGTCCTGCTTTCTACAAGGATGGCAAGATATTTTTCACCTCCAATAAGAATGCCCGCCGCGATAACAACCTGACGGACAACTGGACCGGTCGCAACTACTATCAGATATTTCTGGCCAAGCCACAGTCTGAAGGAGGTACTACATACGATGTGAAGAAGATCGTAAAGTGCAAACCGAATGGCAAGTTTCATGATGGTCCTGTGGCGTACAATGCTGCTACCAGCGAGCTGATCTTTACCCGTAGCAACTATAAGCATCATACAGCAAGGCGCGCAGCAGACAGACATACTGTAAATCTGGAGCTATATTCTATGACCTTCACAGAGAAGAAGTGCAGCAAGATCACACCACTGATCGTGAACGGCAAGGATTTCTCTACGGCGCAGCCTACGCTCTCCGCCGATGGCAATACGCTATACTTCAGCAGTGACAGGCCGGGTGGCTATGGCGGCGCTGATCTCTATATGTGCACCCGCAGCGGTACTACTGCCGGCTGGAGCGCACCGGTCAATCTCGGCCCTGCCATCAATAGCAAGTATGATGAGAAGTTCCCTTTCATAGCTGCCGATGGCACTCTCTACTTTGCTACCAATGCACTGGGCGGCCTCGGCGGCCTGGACGTCTATATGTCTCACATGGAGGGTGGTACCTGGACTAAGCCCGAAAACCTCGGCGCACCGGTCAACTCTAACCGCGATGATTTTACCTTCATAGTAGATAGCGCCAATAAGAAAGGCTTCTTTGCCAGCAACAGGAGTGGTGGCATAGGTGAAGATGATATCTACACCTTTACTATGAACAGGCCTAAGCTGTACAATGTAACTGTAATGGTAATAGACTCTATGACGCACCAGCCTCTGAAGGAGGTGGCGCTGATGCTGACCTGTACTAAGACAAAGGATCAGGGATCTTTCACCAGTGAAGATGGTACTAAGCAGCTCACACTGGAGCAGGGTAAAAAGTGCTCGGTGACTGCTACCAAAGATGACTACGCGCCGCTATCTGTGGATATCACACCGAATGATAAGGACAAAGTGATCACTATAGCGCTGGCGAAGAAGGCTATACGCCTGGTAGTATCTGTAAAGGATAAAGAGACTATGAAGCCGATCTATAATGCCGGCATCTACCTGACTGCTGCCGGCCAGCCATCCTATACCTATGGTACTGACTCTACAGGCTGGCTGATCACAAACCTGCCGGTCAATACCTATACTGTGTCCTCGCCGGAGTACAAATCTATCAATGGCACGGTGAGCCCTGCAGATGCTGATCCTACTACGGGTATAGTGACCAAAGAATATCTGATAGACCGCAATGAGCTGAAGGTAATGGTGCCCCTCACTGCCAACTGCTTTACCTCTACGGTAGCCTATACTGACCTGAAGACAGGAGAGCGTAAGGAGGTACAACCTAATAAGGAGATGTATGTGCGCCTGGACCTCAATCTGGACAGAAAGTATACTATCGAGCATAACGGTCGTATAGATACTATCTCTACCAAGGGCCTGAGGCCGGGACAAGAGATAGAGGGGCCATGCAAATTCTACATCGGTCAGATATGGGTGATCAACGATATCTACTACGATCTTGATAAGTCATACATCCGCAAGGATGCTGCGAAGGAACTGGACAATGTAGCCCGCATCATGAAGGAAAACCCGACGCTGGAAATAGAGCTGGGATCTCATACTGACTGCCGCCAGACGATGGCCTATAATGATGCGCTGTCTGTACGCCGCGCCAAGGCCGCAGTACTCTACATCGTATCGCGCAAAGTGAAAATGAACCGTATACTGGCTGCGGGCTATGGCGAGCACAAGCTGCTGAATGGCTGCGCCTGCGAGCCTACCAATGTATCTGACTGCACCGAGGAGCAGCACAGCGTAAACCGGAGGACAGAGATCAAGGTCCTCAAGTATTGATCGTTTTCATTGCCCAAATCAATAATGTAAAGCGGCCGGAGAGATCCGGTCGCTTTTTTATTTGTACGGAAAGATCGAAGGCATGCTGATATGTGCATGTTAAGAATCTTCTGCAATATTGCAGACGCATGAGCTTTTGCATATATTCAATACATCTTAATCCCCTAATATGGCTTTGAAACTTACATCCCGATTTCCTTCCAGGAGGGCATTTATCACCGGTGCAGGCTCAGGCCTGGGTCGCGAGCTGGCACTACTGCTGGCAGCAGATGGGTGGACCATCGGCATCACAGATATCAAGGCGCAAAGCGCGCAGGAGAGCAAGGCCCTGCTGGAATCCAAAGGCGGCAAGGTGCTGGAGTATGCCTTTGACGTGTCTGACAAGACGGCCTATCAGGGAGCGTTTGATGACTTCGTGGCCCGTGCAGGGGGAGTAGATCTGATGATCAATAACGCCGGCGTAGGTGATGGCGGCCTGCTGGATGAATACTCGCTCAAGAACTGGGACTGGATAGTCGGCATCAACCAGATGGCGGTGATCTACGGGACGTATTTTGCCATACCGGTCATGAAGAAACAAGGCTCAGGCCACATCATCAGCATAGCCTCTGCTGCCGGCTATGCCAATATGCCTAACATGAGTATGTACAACATCACCAAGGCTGCTGTGATAGCCATGTCTGAGTCTATCAATGCCGAGGTCAGGCCATTTGGTATCGGTGTGAGCGTGGTGATGCCGACTTTCTTTCGCAGCAATGTGATGGCGCAGGGCCGCGGACCTGAGAGCGCTATGAGCATAGGTAGCGCTATGATCAAAAAGGCTCCGATACTGCCATCTGAGGTAGCAAAGAAAATACTGACTGAGGCAGGTAATGGCACCTTCCATATCTTTCATCCATTCCAGGCACGGATGGTCTGGTGGATCAAGCGCTTCATACCAAACCTCTTTCTCTCTTTCAAGGCTAGTAGCTTTGCCAAAAAGGGCTGGGTGCAGAAGAAGGTGGAGGAAGCGAAGGTGGGGCGGTAGGCCCCCACACTTTAAAGTTAATATGGTTTAAGTTGAAGATTGCTTCGGAGAAATCTCACAATTCTTTTGATGAAATTTCTCTCGCAAAAGGGAGATCTACTGACAGAACTTCTTTATGGCCCTGTCAGCCTCTTTGAAGCCAAGCTCCAGCGAAGAGGAGAGATCGAGGCAGCCCTGCAGCAGATTATTTGAGAGTATCTTGGCTATGCCGCGCTGGTAGAGTACGTAGCCGTCAGGGTCTTCTATCTCGAGATACTGATTGAAGTCTACTACTGCATCTTCAAATTTATGCGCTTCCATCTTGGCCAGTGCGCGACCTTTGTAGGCAGGAGAGTAGTAGCGGTTTATGCTGAGTGTCTTGTCATAGTCCTGTATGGCTCCCTCATAGTCACGCTCATCCATCAGCACGGTGGCGCGGCCCATATATGCCAGCAGGTATTTGTCATTCACATCAGTGGCGCGAGAGAAATACTTATACGCCTTCTGATTGTCATTGGCCTTGGAGTATAGCAGGGCGATATTGTAAAAGACTTTGGGATTGGTAGAGTCTATCTCGCTGGAGATGGCGTATTCTTTTAGCGCTTTATCGGCAGCTCCTGTGGTCAGGCAGAGGTCGGCGTGTAGCATCCATGTAGAGGCATTGTTAGGATCCAGCTCCAGGCTTTTGCGCAGGTATTTATCACCTTCTTTAAAGTCGCCACGCTCCAGTACCTGACGTGCACGTATGAGGTAAAACTCACCTTTTATCTTACTCACTGAGTCTACCGGTATCAGGTATTTAGGCTTATTTTTTACCTCTGTGATGGGTATCTCCTTTAGCATGACATCTGTAGCCATAAAGTTGGAGTCTGTCTTGTAGCTGGCCAGAGGGTCTGCATTTATCTTCTTCTCGCGGTACAGCATAGTGGAGTCATACTTCATATCCAATGTGAAGTGAGGCCCCGGCTGCACTGCTATCTCCGGATTATCATGGCTGACCAGTGGTACGTACACCTGCTCGTGCAGTATCTTTGAGGAGTCTATGACTGCTATCTGATCTTGTGCATCAGATCCCTTCCTGTCTTTTTTGTTTTGTTCTTTGGGCTTCCTGCCGGCTCTGCCCGTACCACCTGTAGCTGCGTCGTTGTCATTATCTGCGCGTATAGCGTCAGGCTGATCGCCTTTCGGCTGTTCTTGTTTTTTACCTGTGGCGCTATGACTATTTCCGGGATTACCGTCAAAACTATTATCCTCTGCCAGAGAGAAGTTATTGGCGGTAGCAGGAGCCGGTGTGGCGGCAGCAGGTTTCTCTTTGGACTGTGCGGCTGTAGCCTGAGCGGCACTAGTATGTTGTACAGAATCTTTATGCACGGAGGTCGTCGCGTTAGCCATCTTATGCGCGGTGTCGGCTTTAGCTATCTGGGTGCTGTGATGAGCCGTATCGGGGTGCGCTACAGAGACTATACTGTGTTTTGAGGTGTCATTTACTCCCTGTGCAGCCGCTACAGTCTTGTGCATAGTGTCAGCTTTGACTACCGGTGTGGTATGGTGAGCAGTATCCACGTGTGCTGAAAGGGCTGTGCTGTTTTTTGAGGTGTCTTTTGCTACAGGTACTGTCGCTACGGCCTTGTGCATAGTGTCAGCTTTGGTCACCTGTGTATTTCTTTTGATCGTGTCCGTATGGGCCACTGCAGTGATATGCTTTAAACTATCTGCCTTAGCTGTGGCTATAGTCTTTGTGACTGTGTTTATACTTGCTTTGCTCGTAGCCGGTATGGTTGCATTGCCACCGGTGGGTGCGGAGATGGATACATCAGTAGTGCGCGCTATTGTGCCCATCTCTTCTGGCGCAGGTAGTGGCAGGAGTCTGTGTGCCACTGGCCGGGCGCCCTTGATGTCCACTTTCGCATGTCTGATCACCATCGGCGCTATGTCTACACGCTGCAGCAGGCCAAATGGCCCTTTGGCGGCAGCGGGCACAGATGATGTAGCAGCAGGTGCCGGTGCCACCGATGGGGCGGCAGGCGCTGTAGCCGGCTTGGCTACCGGTGATGGCGCAGGCCGGGTCTCTGCCACCGGAGCAGAGACAGGTGGTACTTTCATGGCGGGCTTTTCTGTAGCCGGAGGCACCTCGTGTACTACTACCGGAGCCGGAGCCGGTAGTGTATCTTTTTTGACCTGAGCTACCTGAGCAGGTGCGGCAGGCGCAGTATCAGTGTGTAGCCGTGCTGCGGTATCTTCCACCAGCAGCTCATCGTGTTTCGCTTTGATACGTGCATAGTTACTCTCGTAGGTGATCTGGTCGCCCCAGTGGGTGTCCTTGGCCATTTCTTCGCGCTCGTAGTTGGCCTTGGCGTAGGCCACGTTGTCACGGAGGTATTCATTCTCAGTGATCCTGTTTCGCAGGCGTATGCGGAGATTATTCAGTGTAGCCTTGACCCTGTGGAGGCTATCTATCTCACGGCCAAGCGGCCCATTACTATAGTATCTGTCGCGTGCCAGGCGCATACGGCCCAGTACGGAGTTGAGATCATCATCATGGCTAAATCCGAACTCAGCCTGTTTCAGCGAGTCCATGTGATGCGAAACGACATTGATACGCCTGTCTACGCGCTCTATGTGATCGCCCACACGTATAAACTGTACTGAGTCATCCTGCGCCTCTGAGGCCGCGATGAAATCATCTTTGAGATCAAGATCAAAACCATCTCCTATCACCTCATAGTCTACAGACGGGAGCCTGTCCTGACTGAGCATGCCGGCATCGGAGCTGGCCTCCATGGCAGGGTCCCATCCGCGCGGGCGTACCCTGACCGGCACGAGTAGTGTCATGCCGGGATAGCAAGTGAAATTTTTAGATGGGAGCCTGTTGAGTTTTTTGAGAGTCTTGACCGGCACCAGAAATCGGACAGCTATATTTTTGAGTTTATCGCCTTTGACCACTATGTACGGCACATTGCGGATAGACACATTGTCCGGCCCGCCCGGAGTACCGGATGTGAGGGAGGGCATACAGCACAGCACGATCGCCACTATCACTATCAAAAATCTATCCTTCAACTTGCTTTACTTCTTACTTTTAACCTGGGCCGGAGTTTTGTCCGGATCATCTGCCCACTCATTGAGATGGATGGTACTGACCTGGGCCTCCTCCGGATGTGCTGCTGCATAGGCAGCATTGTCTATCAGGTTCTCATAGTCTGCCACACGGGCATTGATACCGCTTTTTTCCGCATTGAGCCTGGCTTTTTGCTTAGTGAGCGTATCTATCGCAGCATCCAGCGCGGCATGCGGGTTATTTCTCATACGGGAGATCATCAGCTTCTTCTGATCTCTGAGAGACAGATCTGCATAGGCGGCATTCTCCTCGCGGAGCACAGAGTCGTATTTCACATATAGCACATTCAGCTTGCGGTCCAGCACGCGTATCTCTTTGTCTATCATAGCCCGGCGCACGGTGTCCGTTTCTACGTCCATCATATTTACAAAATCCTCTCCTATGTAGGCATCCAGCGAGTCCTGGTCCAGTGCAAAGTCTGCGATGCTGAAGTCGGATGACTCACGCTGCAGATGGCTTTTGCGCTTTAGCCAGACGGGTACGACGAGTGCTTTGCCGGCATATACTATCTGGTTTTTGCGCAGGTGAGCATTCAGCGGCTTCATCTCTTTCATCCGCACATGAAACCTGGCTGCGATGTTTTTTACCTTGTCAGCCTTGCGGACTATAAAGGTGATATTGCGCCGCATGCGCTCCCGCTCCGCAGCCGCCGGCAGGGTAGCAGCCAGCATCAGCCAGGAGGTGAGCGCTATGGTCAGAAGCTTGATAGGTTTCATGTCAGCTCAGGTATCTTTGATTTATCAGTATATAAAAACATTCTTGATCACCTCTACGCCCAGCTCCAGATTGACCACATCGCGTATCTGCATACGGGAGTAGAACAGCTCACTACGGAGTGGTGAAGAGTCTACAGTGATGTAGAGCCGGTCTGCCTTTAGCCGTATGGCAGTAGTATGGCGCGCTACAGACCTGCCCATCACGCGCTCCCACATAGCCTCTACGCGGGCCTCATAGACGCCATGGCGCAGGTTCAGCTCGGCCAGCACAGACTGTATGGCGGCTCCTAGTGTCACTGTATTTGTTTTGCGCATGGTATGCTATGGTATCCTGTATATATCAAAGAGGCCGGCACCGGTGCCGAGCTCGTCAGTGATGTGCTTCTCGTCGGTATCAGTGATGAATATCTGGCCGAAATCCTCTCCCGAGAGCAGCTGTACCAGCTGGCGGCTCCTTTCTCCATCAATTTTATCAAAAATATCGTCAATAAGCAAAAAGGGATGGAAAGATTTATGCGCACGGATATAGTGATATTGCGCCAGTTTCAGCGCTATGAGAAATGACTTCTGCTGACCCTGGGAGCCAAAGCGCTTCAGGCGGGTATCTCCGAGCATAAAGGCGATGTCATCTCTATGCGGCCCCGCCGTGGTCCGCTCCAGTAGTATCTGCTTGGGCAGATTGTCGCGCAGCTGCTCGGCCAGGGGGGTGTCATTCAACGTACTATCGTAGGAAAAAGAGGTCTGCTCACGCTCCAGAGATACCAGTCTGTGATAATGTGCAAACAGCGGCTCAAGGTCTGACAGCGCCTGCCTGCGGCGGCGATAGACGGACTCACCATAGCGCACCAGCTGCTCGTCATAACTTTCCAGTAACACAGTGTCATGCCTGCCGCCATTGTTCATGCTTTTCAGGAGGGCATTGCGCTGGTCGAGGTATTTATTGTAAAGGACTAGATGCTCCAGGTACTCGTGGTCGGTCTGGGAGAGGGTATTGTCCAGAAACTTGCGCCGCTCCTCGCTACTGCCGGATATGAGCACACCATCATCAGGAGCGATCATCACCACAGGCATCCTGCCCACGTGGTCGCTCATCTTGCGGTACGGCAGGTCATTGATGCTGAAATCTTTCCTTTTGCCTACCTGCTGGCGGCTCACTATGCGGTAGTCATGGCCCTGGATGCTCACGTCTCCCGTCAGGCGCATAAAGTCTGCCCCGATGCGGATATTCTGCTGGTCGGTAGAGCTAAAGTAACTCTTGGTCAGGGCTATGTAGTGGATGGCATCCAGAATATTGGTCTTGCCCATGCCGTTGGCACCGATGAAGCAGTTGATCCGGCGCGAGAAGGCGAGGGACCGGTCTGCGTGATTCTTATAGTTGGTGAGGTGTATAGAGCGGAGAAACAAAGCGGGGTAAAGGTAAGAAAAATCACCTCTCCCAGCATGTCCGATGGAGAGGGCTTTAATGCAAATGAATGCCCTCTGCGCGGCCGTAGGGCGATGCCCTACTCTGGTGATATGACGCCCCTTCGGGGCTTAATGCAGATTGAGCTACAGCGCCGCCAGAAGATTGGCCTCGAAGTGGACGGTCATGTTGAAGTAGAGGGTCATGTCCTGTGTGTAGCCGCTGGTGGTGGTGCCGGTCACTTTCAGGGTCATATTCTCTGCGGTGAGGTAGGGTTTTAGCTCTACGTCATTGACATCCATCATGAGAGTATTGGCAGAGGGATCTATATTGTGCTTTTGCGCTATGGCGATATCACCGCTGCCTGTGACTACATAGACATCTATATCCCTTATCACACCAAATGAGCTGCTGGCAGGAGAGGAGATGCTGAGGTTGAGTGACTTCAGTTTGGCGCTTTGCAGCAGGCCGGCATTGGTATGATTGGCCTCCAGTATGGAGTCTATATTGGTAGCTACGATCACAGGCACAGTCACTGTAGTGCCGGGTACAGGAGCGGCAGGTACCTCTATGTATTTGTGATAGCTATAGTCGAATGGGATATGCTTCAGCTTATTACAGCCCATGAGTGCGGCTATAGTGAGGATACCGGCGAGGATGATCTTGATCTTCATAATGAGTGATTTAGATGGTTATACGCATTTCATCTTGTATCGATACCAGATCTGCCGCAAAACCATGCCAAATAGCTCTGTCAGAGCTGATCCGACTGGCTCTGCGCCTGGTCCTGATAGTATGGCAGTGTGACGAAAAAGGAGGTACCCTCGCCCACTGTGGACTCAAACCATATCTTGCCGCCGGCACTCTCTACGATCTGCTTGCAGATGGCCAGGCCAAGGCCCGTGCCTGATGATTTGGTAGTAAAGTTTGGTACGAAAACCTTGTCATAAGAATCCTTGGGTATGCCGCTGCCATTGTCCATCACGATGGTCTTGATATGGCCCATCTCCTCCATAGTGATCACATTGATATCGCCACGGGTGCCGTCCGGTATGCTCTGTATGGCGTTTTTGATCAGATTGTTAAAGACTGACACCATCTGGTTTTTGTCAGCATAGATCATAGCCTGCTCCTTGTGTGTGGTCAGCTGTATGCGCACGTTGTCTTCCTTCTCAAACAAGCCTACTATGCCGCGCAGCAGGTCATTGAGGTCAAATACCTCATTCTGTCCCTTCGGCATCTGTGCAAAGCTGGAGAAAGCGGTGGCGATGGTAGAGAGATTGTCTATCTGCTCCACCAGGGTCTTATTGACCCTCTTGGCCAGTTCGGTCACATCCTTGCCCTCGTCTATGGCCCGCTGGAGATACTGTATACTCAGCTTCATAGGAGTGAGCGGGTTTTTGATCTCGTGAGCTATCTGACGGGCCATCTCGCGCCAGGCCGACTCCCGCTCGCTGCGGGCCAACTTGGCAGCGCTGTTTTCCAGCTCGGCTATCATTTTATTGTACTCTGTGATGAGTGCGCCCACCTCATCGCGGCTGCGCCATTCTATCGGTTCGTTACGTTTATTGAGGTTGAGTATGCGTAGCTTCTCACTGATAAAGCGTAGCGGCCTGGTGATGGAGTTTGAGATAAAGTAGGCCATCACAGCTGCGCAGAGCAGCAGAAAAACATAAGCATTCATCAGCGTGATGAGGAAGGAGGAAACTTCTGACTCTATCGTTTTGGATTTCTCAAAGTATGGCACATTGAGATAGGCTATGGTATTGCCTGCTTTATTGCGTATAGGCGCGTAAGCAGCGGTGTAGGTCAGGCCACCGATGCGCTCCTGCTGGGTATACTGGGTCTCGTGCTCCTCTGCCATCTGGTGGTAGGCGGTAGGATTCATGCGGATAGAGGTGAGGCCATTGTCAAAGATCGACATCTGAGAGGAGGTGGCCAGGTCTCCCAGCGTGTCAAAGACATTTATATCTATATTCTGTATATCAGCTATTTTGACCAGCTCTATACTGAGGATGTCACCCAGGTCCTCATCGGTCATGGTGGTGTCTGTAGCTGCGCGCTCCTCATACTCGCGCAGATAGTACTCTACATTGGTCAGGATCGCTTTTTCCTTGCGCACCAGGCGGTCATTGTAGTAGGCATCATACTGCGAGCGGAAAAAGCTGATGGTGATAGAGCCGATCACCACAAAGGAGACGATGATGATGAGCAGCATGGAGTAGTTGATCCGCGTGCGAAAGGAGAGTACGATCTCATCAGCCAGCGAACCACCACTCACGATGATGCGGAAAAGGCGTATGCTCAGCATGATGACGCCCACTATGACGGCATAGATGACAAAGAAATAGGATATAGTAGCCACAGGCTCAAAGAAGCCCTCCTGGCGTATGGATATGATGACGCTCTGGCCGCCGGCTGTGCGCAGCACGAGGCTCTCCCACTCATTGTCCTCTACATAGGTGGGCTTATTGAGCGGCACGTCAAACTTTTTGTCCCAGTAGTAAGAGTACGGGAAGTCCCCGTGCTGCACGATCATCCGGCCATTCTGATAGATAGCAAAGTCGTACTCGCTTTTGTCTAGTGACGATGAGATATTCTGGCCCAGCAGCAGCTCCGGGTAGACACTCTGCCCATTATAAGATTTAGGTGTGAGATAGAGTGCGAGGATACCTTTCAGCTTATACTCTGCGTAGAGTGGTATGAGGGCCAGATAGGCAGAGGCAGTAGTGGAGTCATTGAGGTAGAGGAAGTCGGGCTTTAGCCGCAGTACCCTGCTGGTATCGAGCAGGGCGCGCATACCGGCATAGGGTACCGTATCCCGCGGAGAGACTGCTATACCAAAAGAGTCATATGCAAATACCTTGAGGTCATATTTGCTGAAATATCCGCTGAGATAGAGCGACGCGATACGGTCACGCAGCTCGGGCTGCAAAGGCCGGAGGTGCTGCCAGCTATTCTTCACCACCTTGTCTGCCGTGATACGCTGGGCTATATCGTCAAAGGTAAACTCCGCTACGTAGTCATGACCGGACAGGAGCTTCTCTGCTACAAAGGCGCGCTTGCTGCGCTCCTTTACCTCATAGCAGTTCTCTATGAGAAACATGGACAAGATACTATAGAGCAGAATGAAGATCACTATACAGCGAGCAGAGGTCAGCTCTGCCTGAGTCACAAACAGGCGATAGCCTATCAGTGTAAACGCTACACTCCACACAACTGTGAAGAAGATAGACTCTATAAACTGCCCGTCGTAGGCTATGGCCACAAAGGCCACCCCTCCCGCGAGTGTGACACCGATCAGTACCGGCATAGATACTCCCAGGTCTATAAGGCGCCGAAAGGCATTGATACTAAGAAGGAAGTGGGAGATGAGGACGAGCGTGATACAGAAGAGGCCAAAGAGGCTATACTGATCGAGGCTGAGGACATTGTACACCTCAAAGGAGATGACGGAGTCTACCACCAGCGAGCGGAAGAGCCAGTATATCGCACCTACGGCCAGATACTGTATGAGGATAAGCACTACCTGCTCTGCCCTACGCCAGCTGGCCGGCCATACGGAGAGGCTGAAGCGGTCGTCATGTGAATAGTAGAAAGCAGTAAACCAGAAGATCAAGCCACAGGTCATGAGCAGGTCTCCCAGAGAGCCCGCCAGCAGAGTAGACCCATAGAGAGTAGGATTGAAAAGGTCCAGCTTGTAAAACTCTGCCGGAAAATGCAGGTACGCCATCCAGTAGCGGACAGTAGTGCCGATGGTCAGTATGAAGAAGAGGCCGACCAGTTTGCCGCGGTAGTGAGCCAGATAGGTGGCTATCTCATTCAGGTAGTAGCCGATGATGATGATGATAAGCAGATATACCAGCGCCAGGGCGATATTGGCATCATTGTCTGTACGCGTGTCATCTGCATAAAGCGAAAAGAGTACCCGGCCCTCGCGGCTGCGTATCTGTATGGAGCCGTTGATGGCGACATCGCTGATATTATAGTTGGCCGGTATCTTGAATCCTACATCGTATTCATTTTTCAGAAACCTGTTTTCAAACCGGTATTCATGCTTTAGCAGTAGATAGCCTATGGCTATCTGGCCATCTATGGTAGCGCGGCGCAGCTGCAGATACCAGCCGTTTTTGAGTTTGACCACAGATACATCAGGCTGGTACTGCGTAGGCTCAAACGGGGGATATACGCTATTGTCATTGTACATGACCAGGTCTCCCGACCGGGTAAAAATAAACAGCTTGAGCCGTGTATCGCCATGTATGTCACCGCGCTGTACTGTGGTATCTTCTGTACAAAATTTATCAAAGGAGTTCTGCGCATCAGTGATCAGGTTCTCGAGTCGGTGGGCCGAGGTAGATAGGCTATCCTGCGGCGGGCGGGAGAAAGCAATGCCTAGCAGCACTACCAGTATGGCAGGCAAGATAAAGACACGGTATCTGGACAAAATTCCCAAATGCTGGTATTAGTTCTCCTGATAAATTGAAATCGGATTCTATATTAGCAAAAATTAGGCCCAAACTGTCGGAAAGAGCTTTTTCTATCCTTGTTACTTTTAGACAGATGGCTCATTATATAGTTATCAGCTATTTTGTGCATAGTGCGCAAATGCCTGATAACATCCAACCAAACCTGGGATATGACTGTAAAAACATGGATACCTGCACTGGCCCTGGCGGCTGCACTGCTGATGGCTTTTGCCGCCTCGCCGGCGCGGCCTATGATCAAGGAGATGCGCCAGCTCAAAGGCGCAGATAGCCTGACGGGCAAGGGAGTGACTAAGTTCTTTTATGATAAAGATAGCCGTGTGACGCGGGTAGAGAATTCTAACGGCGTGACCTCTGTCTATGAATACAAGCCTACAGTGATATACAGGCGTACCACAGACCAAAGGACTAAGAAGGCTTTCACAGATACATTCCTGCTAAATGATAAAGGCCTGGTGACACAGCACCGCATGGGCTACGCGGCGCCGGAGCGGTCTACCAACCTGCGCGAGTATGACAGCACAGGCCTGCTGCTAAAAGAACGGTCAGTGAACAGGACCCCCATGCAGTCTATCACCACTTATACCAATCGTGACGGCAATCCCGTGTCTACTACACAGCAGCTGACCGGAGATAGCTGGATGGGAAGGAGCTTCTACACCTACTACACAACTGGCAGTAATACCATAGGCAATGAGAATATGGGGATGGGCTTTGAGGGCCGGAACCCACGTGGGCTGGTGCAGAGCCATATACAGGTATGGCGACCGGGAGATACCTCCCGCACCTACCAGCGCTACCACTTTGATGCACAAGGGCGGGTGAGTGTGCGGGCTACTTATTATCAAGGGAAGCTGGGGGACTCGACGGCGTATAGCTACTATTAGACGACGGACGACAGACGACGGACGACGGATGATGGACGACAGACGACGGACAGCGGACAATAGATTATGGACGATGACGGACAAAGACAATGATCGTTGTTGGTCGGGTGATCGCTATTTGTTTTGGGGCACTTATCAAACACGAATGGCGGTATTGCATAAGCACTTGTATTACTGTAGCCTGTGGCCCGTAGTCCGTCGTCCACCGCCTTTTTTGACTTTTTGCCGAATTAGAGTAGTTTTGCCCACCTTCATAGGATCACAATGCCAGCAAAACTTGACAAAGACACATACCTCTACTGGTATGAACTGATGCTCAGGCTCCGCCGCTTTGAGGAGCGTGCGGGTATGCTTTACGGCCAGCAGAAGATACGTGGCTTTTGCCACCTCTATATAGGGCAGGAGGCAGTAGCCGCCGGTACCATGACAGGCCTGCGCGCCGATGACCGTGTGATCACGGCCTATCGCGACCACGGCCTGGCTATAGCCAAGGGCATCTCCTGCAATGAAGCCATGGCTGAGCTCTACGGCAAAGCCACCGGCTGTACCAAGGGCAAGGGAGGCTCGATGCACTTCTTTTCCAAAGAACACAACTTCTACGGCGGTCACGGCATCGTAGGTGCGCAGATAGGACTGGGTGCGGGTATCGCCTTTGCCGATCAGTACCTGGGCAAAGATAACGTGACCATTTGCTTCTTTGGCGATGGTGCGGCGCGCCAGGGTATCCTGCATGAGACCTATAATATGGCCATGACCTGGAAGCTGCCGGTGATATTCGTTTGCGAAAACAACGGCTACGCTATGGGGACCTCAGTAGGCCGCTCCAGCAATGTGACTAATATAGCAGAGCTGGGCAAGGCATATGAGATGCCGTCTGAGACAGTAGACGGCATGAAGGCTGAGACGGTGCATGAGGCTGTAGCCCGTGCTGCCGAGCGCGCCCGCAAGGGTGAGGGTCCGACATTTCTCGAGATCATGACCTACCGCTACAAGGGCCACTCCATGAGCGACCCTCAGAAGTACCGCACCAAAGAGGAGGTAGAGCAGTACCGCAAGCAGGACCCGATAGAGACCACTGCGGCCACGATACTCAAGAAGAAATATGCTACCCAGGCTGACCTCGATGCGATCAGCGCCAGGATAGATGCCGAGATAGATGAGTGTGTGAAATTTGCAGAAGAATCACCATTCCCTGATGACAGTGAGCTCTTCAAGGACATCTATGCAGAGGAGAATTATCCATTCCTGGTAGAGTAAACAGAACAGACAAAAACTTAAAAACCAAAATAGACAAAAACAGCAATGGCAGACATCGAAGAAATAGAACCAGAAGCAGTAGTAGGAGAACCGGAAGAGGGTAGTTTTTACTACGAATCAGAAGACTGGTTTGAGCGCAACAGGCAGAAACTCATGATAGGCGGCGGCGCAGCACTGGTAGTGCTGATAGTCGTGATCTTTATATTTGCCAAGTGGCTCCCGGACCGCAACCTGAAGGCCAGCCGTGAGATGTTTATGGCGGAGGCTATGTTTGCTCGTGACTCTGTAGACCTGGCGCTGAATGGCAGCAAAGGTGCTATAGGTGGTGCAGCTCCGTTCAAGGGCTTTCTGGAGATAAGAAAGAGCTACAACTTTACCAAGGCAGCAAACCTGGCCAACTACTACATAGGTGCCTGCTACCTGGCCAAGAAGGACTACAAAAATGCGATAGATGCACTCAACAGCTACAGCACCAGCGATCCGATACTAGGCGCGGCCAAGCTGAACCTGATAGGTGATGCCTATGCAGATCAGGGCAAAGCCGATGAGGCGGCCAAGTACTACAGCAAGGCGGCTGACTTCTCCGACAATGAGCAGTTTGCCCCGATGTACCTGCTGAAGCTCGGCAAATACTATGAGCACAATAAGAAATACAACGAGGCTAAGGAAGCCTATAACAAAGTAAAAGAAAAGTACCCTAATACGCCGGAAGGCCGCGACGTAGAGAAATACCTCGCCCGTCTCAGCGTAGAGAGCTAAAAGATATAATCTCAGATAATCAGAGAGGGAAGTGGCGACACATCCCTCTTTTTATTTATAGATATTGAAGTAAGATGGCCGAATACAAAGCGAACCGCAAAGAACGCCAGGAACGCGAAGAGGTTTTAAAAATATCTTCGCGTTCCTGGCGTTCTTTGCGGTTAATGATAATCTCTTTTACATTTGAATTGGGTATATTTCAAAGAACAATCATAAAACATACATGGCTACCAATCTCAAAAACTTATCGAGCTACGATCCAAAAGAAATACCTGATGGCAGGACCTATACTATCGGCATCATCGTGTCGGAGTACAATAGCGATATCACCTTTGCGCTACGTGATGCGGCTATCAATACCCTGCTGGCGCACAATGTGAGCGAGGACAGCATCATAGTAGACTATGCTCCCGGCGCTTATGAGCTGCCGCTGGCCGCGCAGACGCTCTACCTGGGCGAGGAATGCGATGCGGTGATCGTACTCGGCTGCGTGATCAAAGGCGATACGGACCACGATATCTATATCAACAATGCCGTCTCTCAGGCGCTGATGAACCTCTCACTGGATGCCAATGCGCCGTTCATCTTCGGGCTGCTGACTACCAATGACCACCAGCAGGCAGTAGACCGCGCCGGTGGCAAGCATGGCAACAAGGGCACCGAATGCGCCATAGCCGCGCTAAAGATGGTAGCCCTGCGCGAGCGCCACATACAGGACGAGGATATAGACGACCTGTTTGGTGATGAGTTTGATGAGGATCTGAACTAAGACCGAAATACAATGAAACTTCACACGATAGATACAGGCCTATTTAAACTGGATGGCGGTGCGATGTTTGGCGTGGTGCCGCGGAGTATGTGGATAAAGCTGCACCCCTCTGATCCCAATGGGATGTGTACCTGGGCCATGCGCTGTATGCTGATAGAGGATGGCAAGAAGCTGATCCTGATAGACACCGGACTGGGTGACAAGCAGGATGAGAAGTTCTTTAGCCGCTATGAGCCGCATGGGGAGGATACGCTGGATAAGTCGCTGGCGAAGCTGGGCTTCTCTGCTGATGACATTACTGATGTATTGCTGACGCACCTGCACTTTGACCACTGCGGTGGAGCGATTAAAAGGGAAGGAGAGAAGCTGGTGCCGGCTTTTAAGAATGCAACCTACTGGAGTAATGACAAGCACTGGGAGTGGGCTACTAAACCGAATGCGCGGGAGAAGGCTTCTTTCCTGAAAGAAAATATACTGCCGATACAAGAGAGCGGCCAGCTCAAATTTGTAAATGATGGCTCGCGCGGGATACACCCGGATGTCCTGGTCAAAACTGTGAGCGGCCATACCGAGAGTATGATCACGCCGCATATCAGTTACAAAGGCAAGACCATAGTCTATGCCGCTGACCTGATCCCATCGCGGTGGCATGTGCCGCTGCCGTACGTGATGGCTTATGATACAAGACCGCTGCTGACGCTATCCGAGAAAGAAGCGCTGCTGCCTGAGGCGGCGAAGAATGATTATCTACTATTCTTAGAGCATGACCCTACAGTAGAGATGATCAGTCTGGCAGAGACAGAGCGGGGTGTGCAGCTAAAGGATCAGCTGAAGTTGTCAGAGGTTTTTGGATAAGGGCTATTGTCATTCGTTTTACCGTTTACTGATACCTTTCCTGTGCGGAATACAGCAAAGTTTCCGTATTAAATCAACTTACCCTTTCTATCAGTATGCATAATAGCTGAATCGCCCAGACTTTGTAAGTATACGGTAGCTTTGTGGCAGTAATCATACACACAGTGAAGAATCTGACCCTCCTCGTACTTTCCATGCTGGCGCTCGCCACCTACGCCGCCAAACCAAAGAGTGATACGCCGCAGCGCCGCATCAGCAGGCCGGGCATCTACTCCGGCTATACCTCTCCTGACTATGACGGCTTCAAGTATACCACGCAGTATGTCTATATGCGCGATAGTACGCCGCTGGCTACAGACGTCTATCTGCCCAAACATCTGGAGCCGGGCCGGAAGGTGCCGGCCATAGTCTACCTGACCCGCTACGTGCGCGCCATACATGCCAAGTGGCCACTCAGTATGCTACGGGATCCCGTCTTTGGTATGATACCGGAGAGCGAGGTAAAGTTTTTTACCTCCTATGGCTATGCGGTGGTAGTAGTAGATGTGCGTGGTACGGGCGCCTCGCCGGGAGCGCGCAAGATGGAGTTTAGCCCCGAGGAGATAGCAGATGGCCGCCAGGTGGTAGACTGGATCGTGGCACAGCCATGGTGCGATGGCAAGGTAGGCACTACCGGTGTATCCTACCTGGGCACTACCGCCGAGATGCTGCTGGCCAATCAGCACCCTGCCGTAAAGGCCTGTGTACCACGCTCAGCTATCTTTGACCTGTACAAGAATATCATCTTCCCGGGTGGCGTATGTCAGGGGCCCTTTGTAGATATATGGGGCTATACTACGCGCTCCCTGGATAATAATGACTTCAGCCCCTTCTCCCCACATGCCAATCTCATAACCGGTATACACGCTGTGAAGGCAGACAATGGCAAAGAGATACTGGACAAAGCCATAGCACAGCACAAGACGAACTTTGATATCACGGTAGGGCTGCAGCAAGTGAAGTTTCGGGATGACAAGGCCGGCACTGCAGGACTCTGTGCAGATGACTGCAGCGTGCACCAGCGGCTGGATCAGATAGCACACTCGGGTACAGCTATCTACCGTATAGGCGGCTGGTATGATGGTGGCCTGGCCCGTGGCAGCCTGGACGCGAGCCTCAATACTGATAATACCAAAAAGGTGCTCATAGGTCCCTGGGATCATGGCCCTCATGATGACGTGAGCCCGTACGCTACGTCTGATGACGTGAAATTTGATGTAAAGCTGGAGATACTGCGGTTCTTTGATCACTATCTGAAAGGCATAGACAATGGTATAGACCTGGAGCCACGCTATAGCTACTACACAGTGGGCGAGGAGACGTGGCAGTCATCAGATGTATGGCCTCTGCGCGCGGTAACCCCCACGCGCATATTCCTCTCCGGAGACCAGCGGCTCTCCGGCGGCGCAGCTCCTGTCACCTCCGGGCAGGCGACGTATAAGGTAGACTATACCGCCACCTCTGACAGCACCTCCCGGTGGAATAGTGTGACCGACCTCTATCGCCACGGCGCTACACACTATGCTGACCGCCGTGTAGAAGACCGCAAGCTGCTCTGCTATACCGGCGTGCCACTCGGGGAGACGATAGAGATCACCGGGCATCCGATAGTGGGGTTAAACTTTGCTGCCGATGCAGATGATGCCACTGTATTCTGCTATCTGGAGGATGTGGGGCCGGATAGCTCTGTGACCTATGTGACAGAGGGCATGATACGTCCAGTAGACCGTCAGGTAAAGGAAGGACCCTACAAGACTGCCTACCCGGAGCACACCTATCGCAAGGAAGATGCGCTCCCCTACCATGCCGGTGAGATAGTGCGGCTGACCTTTGATATGCTACCTATCTCTTATCAGTTTAAAAAGGGCCATAGCATCCGTGTGTCTATAGCCGGGGCCGATACGGGCCACTTCAACCTGCCCTCACCACTGCCTACGGAGTTTCGCATCTTGTCCGGGATGGCAGATCCCTCTTATATAGATCTGCCGGTAGTAAGGTAGGGCAGCTATATCCACATTGAGGTATGTCCCGCACATACTGATCCGCACCCGCAGGCATCGGTCTATGCCTTGTTTCTACCATAAGTATTGACTTCCAGTAGTTTACGCTGATGGGGCATCTGTCTCTACCTTTCGTAGGGGCTGAGCAAAAATAGCTGCGGATTGTGGCGGGATGTAGACGCAGCTTTATCCACAATAAGGCACTTGTTTATTGATTATCAGTAATATGAAGATTATTTGAATCTTTCATGGCATAGTAATCGTACTAGAAAAGAATGGAATACAATTTCTAGACATAAAAGGAAATTAAAATGAAATTCTTTACAACGCTCCCCCGCTTACTAGTGACATGCAGCCTGATGGCGTTAGGGCTATACGCGCATGCCACTAGCTACACCTGCATCCAAAGTGGCAACTGGACTGACGGCAGCATATGGCAGGCCGGCGTCGCTCCTCCTGCTACTCTCACCGGCAATGATTTTGTGATAGTCAATAGTGGCCTGACCGTGACCATGGATCAGGACGAAACACTGAATAGCTCCCAGGCCATCGTGACCGTGTATGGTACCCTGACCAGCTGGCACAGTATGGATATCACCAGCGGTACACTGAATGGTAATGGGACGATCATCCTGCATACCCTGCGTATGGGTACCGGTAGCAGCTGGGTATTTACCGGTACGATCACTACGGATAACCTATACAACCTGCAAAATCAACTGTCTCTGCAGGGTAATGTAGTAGTAGGGGATACGATAGGATTTGTAGCCGGCAATATAGGCCTGGGCCAGGGTGCAAACCTGACGCTGGCAGATGATGCAGTACTGGACATAGGAGCCGGTACATATAGCGGCTACCAGAGCTGGCATCAGAATGGCCGGATCAACCTATACTATACGCGCCCCGGTATATCCAGCATGGGTATAGAGACGACCTTTGTGAATATACATGATGTGAGTGTAAATATGCCATCGGCTACAGACCGACTGGATATGATGGGTGATATGATGGTGACAGGTGCCCTCTCGCTGCTGGGTGGCCAGCTCAATATGAATGGCCACAATATCACCGCCAATGGTACTATAGCGAGCAGCGGTACCGGCGTGCTGATGGGCAGCAGTGCCAGTGTGCTAAATGTAAACGGCAGTGGCGTGGCTAATAGTGTAGCATTCGCTGCCGGCAATAACTCTATAGCCAGCCTCAATGTAAATCTCACAGGCGGCGGAGCGCTGACACTCTCCTCTGACCTGACCTGCCTGGGCACGCTGAATGTCCTCTCAGGCACGCTGATGCTGGGCAGCAGCCACCTGACACTCCAGGGCGCTATCACAGGGGCAGGATATCTGAGTGCTACCAGCGCCTCCGGCCTGATAGTGAACGGCACAGGTAATATGGGCAATATCAAATGGGCCAACGGAGGCTCTACCATAGGTGATCTGACTATCAATATAGATGGTACAAACGGGATGGTATCTATGGCCAGTGATATGACTGTAGCCGGTACCCTCGCGCTGACCGGCGGCTATCTGACACTCAACGGCCGGCACCTGACTCTCAGCGGCACTACTAGTGCAGGTGCAGGCGCTATCTACAGTGATAGCGCTGCATACATTACTCTGGCGGGTAGTACGGCCTCCGGTATGGGCATTATAAAATTTGCAACAGGTGGAGACAAAGTGCAAAACCTGGAGATCAATACTACTAATAATAGCTGGGCTACACTGGGCTCACCACTCACCGTATCGGGCACACTGATGCTGACCAGCGGCAATATAGACCTGGCCGGAAACGACCTGACAGTACAGAGCACGGGCGGTGTGACAGGTGGATCTGCCACGAGCTATATCCTGACATCAGGCAGCGGCAGCCTCCGGATCCATATAGGTGCCGGGAGTGCGGGTATGCTGCCCATAGGTACTGCCAGCTACTACGCACCGCTCCGCGTGGGCAATAATGCGGCTGCGGCGGGCAATTTCAGCGCACTGGCGCACAGTGGCATCTATGCCAATGGTACCACCGGCTCAGATGTAGCTGCCAGCAGGCAGGGTGTGATAGTGAGCTGGGAGCTGGAGTCTGATATGACTACCGGTGCCAATGCCTCAGTAGAAGCATACTGGAGCCAGGCCATGGAGTCTGCGCAGTTTGATAGAGCTAAGGTTTTCCTGAGCCACTATACAGGCGGTACGTGGGATACGTATACTGCTGCCGCTGCTACTTCTCAGTCGGGAAGTATGTGGTCTACTAGCCGCGCAGGCATCACTTCATTCAGTCCCTTTGCGGTGCTGAGCACCGGCACGGCTACCGGGCCTAGCGGTATCAGCGATGCAGCCGGTGGGGTAGCCTTCTCAGCCTATCCTAATCCTGCACGCAATGTGCTCACAGTGACCACACCCGATGCTACAGGCACACTGCACCTCCATGATATGATAGGCAATGACGTAGGTACCTATACCGTATCTCAGACTACCAATAAGATAGACCTAAGCCAGCTGGCCTCCGGTGTGTATGTCCTCTCGCTAAACGATAAATACTCCCAGAAGATAGTAAAGCAATAAGCACTGTCAATGCTCCTCATAAAGCCACCCCTTAGGGTGGCTTTTTTTGTGCTATGAAGCGGGGAGGTAGCCGTTGGTTTATTATACAATGCATAAGGGCGACTGAGCAAAATTCTCGTCAGAGTGCAAATGCCTCTCCCCATTTCGATTGGGAAAGAAGTGCGGTTATGCCTCTGTTTATGGTATTTACACCTTGTATTGCGCTTGGCATGGCAATGGCTTACGCTAGGATGTATTGTACACCAAAATTTAAATACACAAACATGAATCACAAACTTACTTTCATCAAATCGGTAGTACTCTGTGTCATGATGGCTCTATGCCTGCACATGCACGCTACTACCTATACAGCCACCCAGAGCGGCGCCTGGAGTACGGCCAGTACCTGGAGCGGCGGTGTGGCTCCCATAGCCAATGTGACCACCAATGATATTATCATAATCAATAACAATGTGACAGTGACGCTGGATCAGGAGCAGACGCTCAATCAAGCACAGCTGATCCTGACTGTATATGGTACACTGAGCGGTACACATAGTCTCACCGTGAGCAATGGTACATTAAATGGCAGTGGTACCATAGATCTCCACAATCTGACACTGGGCGCATCGAGTACTTCCTTATTTACGGGGTCAGTGGTCGTGGACAATTTTTATAACTATCAGTCCCTACTGTCACTGCAGAGCGATCTGACGGTGCATGATACGCTAGGTCTCTATGGAGGTGTGCTGACCATAGCAGCGGGCTCTACCGTGAGCCTGGACGCGGACGCTGTACTGCACCTGGATGGAGGCAGCTACACCAACCATGGCAACTGGAACCAGGCCGGCAATATAAACCTGCTCTATACAGGCTCCGGCACAGTGACTACCGGTGAGGAGGCCAATCTATCCAACATCCATAATATCTGGATAAACCTGACCAGCACAGGCGACAAGGTAAACCTGGGACAGGACCTGACCTATTACGGCAGGCTCTCTCTGCTCAATGGCGGTCTGGGACTGAACGGCAATAACCTGACCATCAATGGTACCATCTCTGCCTATGGCAACGGATGGCTGGTGGGCGATACCAATAGTATAGTCAATATAAATGGAAGCGGTACTGCTGATAGTATACGCCTGCGGCCCGGAGAAATGGCGATAGGTGATCTGAATATAAACCTGACTAACGGAGGATCAGTAGTGCTGATGTCTGACCTGGCCAGCTATGGCGGCCTCCACCTCCAGGCCGGTACACTGATGATAGGCGCTAACCATCTCAACCTGCGCGGACCAGTGACAGGTACGGGTATGCTGAGCGCTAACAGCAGCTCTAGCCTGGCTGTGACAGGCGTAGGTAGCATGGGCACAGTATGGTGGGATAGTGCGGGCTCTACCATAGGCACGCTGACCCTGACCGCTACCGGTGCCAACGGTATGCTGACAATAGGCAATGACATGAACGTATCCGGCAATCTGCAGCTAAACGCAGGTAAACTCGATGTGAGGGGCACCCACCTGACACTGAGCGGTACCAGCGCTACATCTGCAGCTGCCGGTATCTGGGCTGATACGACCACCGACCTCACCATATCTGGCAGTCTGCTTACGGGTATGGGCATGATGAGATTTGACACAGCCGGCAATATGGTAAGAGACCTGGAGCTGAATACTACCAATCAGAGCTGGATATCACTGGCATCTGATGTCAAGGTATATGGCAAACTGCGACTGACGCATGGCAATCTGAACCTGATAGGACTGAGCAGCCTGCACCTGATGGGTACAGACAGTATAGCCGGTGGCTCTGACTCCAGCTATGTGATGACAGCAGGCTCGGGTATGGTGTGGGTAAACCTGAGCGATAGTAGCGGTATGCGCAGAGCGGGTACGCTGCATATAGGTAGCCAGAGCTTCTACGCTCCGGTGCGCATCACCAATAACGCAGGTGCAAATGGCGGCTTTGGCGCCAGCGCCCATACAGGCATCTATGCCAATGGCAACAGCGGCGCAGATATCTCTGCTACCAACTATGGTGTCAATACCAGCTGGAATATAACTACGAATATGGGCAGCAATGCCAATGCCTCTATACAGGCCTACTGGTCACAAGACATGGAGACCAGCCAGTTTGACAGAAATAATGTATACCTGAGCCACTATGCTAATGGTACCTGGGATACTTTAAGCAGTATGGCTGCCGTATCAGCGTCTGCAGGGATGTGGTCTGCTACGCGCACAGGTGTGACCTCGTTCAGCCCTTTTGCAGTATTTAGCTCAGGACCTAATGGGGTGCGGGATGTATCGGCTACTGCTACTTTGGCCGCATATCCTAATCCGGCTGCTAGTGTGCTGACGGTGACCATACCTGATGCTGCCCGCACCGGCACGCTGATCGTGCATGATGTACTGGGCCATCAGGTAGCTACCTATACTGTATCTCAGACCACCAGCCGGATAGATGTGAGCCGGCTCACGCCGGGTGTATACTATGTATCTCTGGATGACAGGTACACTCAAAAGTTTGTCAAGCAATAAAAATCAGCCATTGATATGAAGAGAGGCCACTCCGTATAGAGTGGTTTTTTTATGCTGCTGTTTCAGGCAGTGGCAGGTGACCACTGCGGTATATCAAACTCTGCCGCAAACTCCAGTGTGCGCTGTGCGAGATACTCTGGGGCATGAGTATCCAGATCCTGTAATACGAGGTGGAGAGGCCCCTGGCCCGACAGCGCAAAAAAGATATCCTCAGTGATATTGTCCATGAGGTGTACTTTCACATTCTCTATAGCTGTGATATAGTCATGCAGCCGCTGCTGCTGCTGGTCCGGCGTGATGCCGGGCAGACCCTTCAGGTAGGTGTCAATACGTGCATACAGGTCACTTTTCATCGTATTCAGATCACCTATCTGCAGCACAGTTTTTGCTTTCTTTTCCTGTTTTTCTGCAAATGTGGGTACCACAGCAGCTTGCAGCATATCTACAGCTTTGTCCCGCCTGCCAAAGGTGTCTAGCACACGGGTAAAGAGCGATGAATGGCGCGCCTTGTAGCCGGCAGGATCCTCTATGCGCTCCCAGCTATCCAGCAGAAACTTTTTGTCCCTGGCCGTCCACGAGTTAAAGTATTTGACATAGAGAGGGTCACCACAGTGGAAGGTGAAATCCCTATGGGTGCGCCGCGTCTGCTCTAGTACATCCATGAGCGCCAGGAAGCGCTCTTTTCTTTTGGCCATGGTACTCTCTGCGCTGGTCCAGAGTCCGGGTCTGTCTCCATAGAAGGTGACCATGCCGGGGCGGTCAGTCATATATTTCACATTGGGGCCAAAAGAATTGGCAGTGACGTGCCGTAGCAGGCCGGGATTTTGTACAAACCACTGCAGCGTCTCATCAAAGTCTGCATCCGTCTCTGTAGGGTAGCCATATATGATCCAGGTCTCAGCGGCCACTCCCTCTCCGGCCAGCATACGCACCATCTTATCTGCATCATCATAGCGCGATGATTTGCCCATCTCCTTCTGCACCCGTGAGGAGAAACTCTCGATACCCAGTGAGAGCCGGTTCAGCCCGGAGCGGCGCAGTTTATTGACAAAGGGCTGCGTGAGCAGGCGCTCTACGCGCGTACCGTAGACATTCCACGGCATGGCCAGCCCCTCTGCGAGTACCAGATCGGCATACTCGTCCAGCTGGCGCATCGTCTTGGAGGAGATCAGCGAGTCGTCGTTAAACATGTACTCATTGATATCATAGGTCTTTACGATATGCTTCAGCTCGTCAAAGACATTGCGACCGGAGCGCGAGCGCTGGGTCAGGTGGTTCCATTTATTCTCACAGTAGTTGCAGTTTAGTATACAGCCGCGGGAGAATAGCATCGGCAGCTTGCGCGGATTGGGGAAGGCGCTCCTGTCAAAGTCTGTAAAGTCTGGATATGGGATGGCGTCTATATCCTGCAGATTGGTATGGCCGGTATAGATGGCTTTGCCTCCGGCATCATTCATCCACAGTTGTTTGAGCTGCGCGAAATCTCCCTTCTGCTCGTAGCAGTGCACAAAGTCGGTGAGGGCTTGCTCGCCCTCGCCCTCTATCACATAGTCTGCAAAGGTCAGTACCTCTTGTACCGCTCCGAGATTCTCCCGCGTCATGCTCGGGCCACCCGCCACGATCATCACACCCGGCAGCTGGCGGCGCACCTCGCGGGCTATGAGGCCCGAGTTGGCCAGGTTAGAGCCGAGTATGCTGAAGCCTACGATGTCAGGTTTGGTATCAGTGATCTGTTTTGCCCAGCCCTGGTATAGCCTGGGGTGAGATGAGATATACTCCTCAGCACCTTTGTCTCCCATCACAGACACCATAAAGGGGCGAAACTGTATAGAGAAGTCTATGGTGGTACACTCATACCCTGCATGCTGCAGGCTGCCCTTGAGAAAGGCCAGCGCGAGGTGCGGGGTCACAGACTGCCAGACAGGGGCCAGGGCCAGCGTTACTTTCATATCATTATACTAGATAGATAAATATAATGAAGTCAGTGCAAAAATCAGCATCGGCCCTCCACCAGTCACTGGCCTGCCAGAAACTCACTGTACCATTTGCCGCTGGCCTTGACTATGCGCTGCTGCGTCTGGTAGTCTACGCCTACTATACCCAGGCGCGGCTCGTATCCATAGGCCCACTCAAAGTTGTCCAGAAAGCTCCAAATGAAGTAGCCATTGACCGGTAGTCCTTCGCGCCGTGCGCGGAGTACCTGGCGCAGGTAGTCCTGTATATACTTGAGCCGCTGCGGGTCATTGATCTGGCCATTCACTACAGTGTCTGCTACTGCCTCTCCATTCTCAGTGATGATCATATTTTTCACACCCGGGTAGGCGCCAAATTTTTTCAGGATGCGGTACATGCCTTCGGCATTGACCTCCCAGCCCATCTGGGTCAGGTCTGTGGTCAGCTTATGTGGTGGCACCTGCAGCGCGTGTATCACAGGTATGATACCGCAGTGCTTTGCCACATAGCGGGTATAGTTTTGTATGCCTATGAAGTCAAAGTCGAATGGCATGAGGACCTCATCTCCGGGTAGCATCTGGTCCTGCACATGGCGCAGGGCAGGGAGGTCTCGCACGGGGTAGCCCATGCCCAGCACTGGCTCTATGAAGAGCCTGTTTATGATCACATCGAGTCGTGTAGCGGCTTCATGGTCGCCAAGGGTATCGCGGCGCGGGTCTACCATGCCACAGGAGAAAGTAGTGCCCACGTTGCCATTCTTCACATTGCGGCGTATCACGCGGCCACCGGCGGCATGGCACATGGTGGTGTGATGTATGGAGCGGTAAAACTCATGAAAGCTGATATGCCCCGGCGGGTGCACACCTGCCATATAGCCCGCGAGGGTGAATGACAGAGGCTCATTGAAGACCATCCAGTTTTTGACGCGGTCGCCAAAGCGGCGTGAGACCAGATCAGTGTAATCTTCAAACCAATGAATGATATCACGGTTTAGCCAGCCGCCTTTATCCTGGAGTCGCTGCGGCAGGTCCCAATGATAGCAGGTGACCCACGGCTCTATACCTTCCTTCAGGCATTTGTCTATGACGCGGCTGTAAAAGTCTATACCCTTTTCATTGACCCGGCCTATGCCATCGGGCAGTACACGGGGCCAGGAGATAGAGAAGCGCGAAGCAGGGATGTGCATGCGGTGCATCAGCTCAATATCACTCTCATAGCGATGGTAGAAATCATCGGCCACATCTCCTGTATCATGATGCTTGATCTTGTATGGATGATGATGGGTGAAGTGGTCCCAGTTGCTCTCGCCCTTGCCATCCTCGCGCCAGGCACCCTCTATCTGGTAGCTGGCTGTGGCTGTGCCCCAGACAAAGTCTGCCCCAAAATCGCTGCGGCGTAGCGGCGGCTCTGCAGCCAGTGCAGCGCGCAGGTCACGTGGCATGGCGGCATACAGCCCGAGCAGTGCAGAGAGGCGCAGGTATTCTTTGCGGGTCATAGATGAGTTTTGACCGAAGATAGTGCGTTGTGCTGTGGCAGAGGTACTATTCAGAGTATGGCGGGATAAACCGGATGAACGGGAGTAGCAAGACCATCATGCAGATGAAGGGTAGGAGAAGTAAGCGCAGCGGGCTATATTTGAGCATACGAAATAACGCTATGAATGATACTACTGTAAAACGCCTCTACACCATTGTGGCCAATGCTGCGCCACTCATCTTTATCGTCTGGCTCAGCATCACTACATATGACCGCCTGGTGCAGCATGATCGAAGGATATACTTCGTAGCGGGTCTGTGGGTGCTGATGGTGGCGGTGTATATCCGCCGCCTGATCTTACTCTACCGGCATGGCTGGGATGCCTCCGGCGCCCTGTATGGCAATATAAACATGCGCCGCCAGCTCTACATCTACGCCGCTATACTGGCCATACTGGTGGTGATCAACCTGGTGGTGGTGTGGATGGGGAGGCAAAGATGAATATTTACTATATGGTGCGGAACTTAGTTCCGATAGAGATTGGTGCTTTATAGTATATTGAGGTATGAAAACACTATTATGTCTTTTTGTAATAATGCTAGTGTGCCTGCCCGATATTTTTAGTCAAAAGGGATATCAGGATTTGATCGTCTTTGTGGGCCAAAAGATAAGTGTGATACCGAAAGGTGGTGTAGGTGGTATGCACGTGGACACTATCATAGACAGCAAAGACACCACTTATAATATAGCGTATGGGCTCCCTCAGGAGAAGTACCTAGCCAGGTATAAGGTGCTACAAGTGGTACAGGGGAAACTCAAGTCCGATACGATAGATTTTTTAGTTTTCAGTCATAATGGTCAGCCCGGGCCTATGTTTGGGTATGAGAATGTACTGCTTTTTGTCTATAGCAGACAAGATACTTTTTACCAAGAGAACTATCAGTACTTTGATGTCTACAGGACCGATGATAGCCGCTGGGCGGGTGCGTACTCCAGCCGTGACTACGATGGTGGATACGAGCATGTGACTGTCAAACCGGAGCGGATCAAATTTAAAACACCTCCGGTTTATACTCTGGAAAGTGACAGGCCGGATTGGATCCAGCATGTGTATCCTTCTCCCTACTACAATTTAAATAATGGGAAAGCCACAGCAGTGTATGGCAACTATGTAGAGGATCTATGTAAGCTGCGACAGCAAACTGTGATACGGGCGCGGCGAGCTACGGATAGATGATGCACTGTCTGGTTGTGGGCAAGAACAACATATACAGGCTGCACTTCATTCCCCCACTAGTCTAAGCTTTTAGCTTAGACTAACCTATCAGTTAAGCTTCCAGCTTAACGTAAAAACTTATCTTCATGTATGGCGAGAAAATATGCATTTCGAGATTCCGCACAATTATATTTTGTCAGCTTTGCTACAGTCAACTGGATAGATGTTTTCGTGAGAAGGCAGTATAGTGATATTGTAGTAGATAGCCTGCGTTACTGTATTGAACATAAGAAACTGGAGCTTTATGCATGGTGTATCATGTCTAGTCATGTGCATCTGATCGTAAGTGCGCCGGATGGCAACCTGGCTGATATATTCCGGGATATGAAGCGCCATACTGCTAAGAAGATATTGGAATTGATAGCAGACGACGCGCAGGAGTCAAGAAGGTACTGGATGTTATGGATGTTTGAGCGTGCGGCTGAAAGGAATAGTAATAATGAGCATTATCAATTCTGGCAGCAACATAATCAGCCCATAGAACTCTCTACTAACGAAATGCGGAAGCAACGGCTGGACTATTTGCATAATAATCCAGTTGTCTCCGGGGCGGTGGATGAGCCGCAACATTATTTGTATAGTAGCTGTCGGGATTATTGTGGTGGTATGGGTTTGCTGCCGGTTATTTTGTTAAGCTGAAAGCTTAACTTATTGGTAGGTCTAAGCTGGAAGCTTA
>JAFDYQ010000042.1 GCA_018267365.1 Bacteroidota bacterium
TCGGCTTGTACCCGTTCACCGTTGTCCCACCTTCGCAGGCTGGGAAACTGTGAACGGGTACGTCGCTCTCGCCGGACTATTTTTTTGAGTGGAGGTTTGTTGTTCGTTCGTTCGTTGCACGCCGGTGACAACGAACGAACGAACAACAAAGCGCCTTCCTATTTCACTACTGTAAAGCGCAATGGTGCGGCACCTTTCACCGCTATGGTGTAGATACCCGGTGCAGCCTCACGCATGTCTACAGGCTGCAGGGTGCTGCTCACGGCACGCCGTAAACATCACTCCCTGCCGATCTGCGCCAGCAGCTCGCCCACCTGGCGGCGTATCTGGTCACGCACACGGGTGAAATCTGCCGGCTCCATATCGCGCGGATCGGGTATGCTCCAGTCCACGCGGTGCAGGGCGCGTACATGCGGGCAGGCATCGCCGCAGCCCATGGTGACCACATAGTCATAGACTATATCCGGTATCTCTGAGAGCGACCTGGAGTCATGTCGGGTCAGGTCGTAGCCCAGCTCCTGCATGGCTGCTATGGCCCTGGGGTTGATACGCCCGCTGGGTCGCGATCCTGCGCTGTAGGCCACCACCAGGCTGCCGCCATCCATCGTGGCAAAGGCCTGCGCCATCTGGCTGCGGTTACTATTCTCTATGCATACGAAGAGGATGTTCTTTTTCATGAGCAGCAGTCCGGGCCGCAGCAGCTACTGACGGCGGGTTTTTCGGCATAGACAGTCACGCTGTAGATACCCGTATCTCCGCTGCCAAAGGCCTCTATAGCCTCAGCATTCATATAGCGGCTCAGTATATCATGAGGTATGGTGATGGGTTTTTCCTTTTGCACCGTGACCTGTGTGAAGCCCGCCTCGGCTATCAGGCCCAGGTAGTCCTGCCGCTGTATCGCCCCGGATATGCAGCCTGCATACATCTCTGCATCGTGGCGCAGCTCCTCTGGCAGCTGGCCCACCAGTACTACATCAGATATGCTGAAGTGGCCGCCCGGCTTCAGCACGCGGTAGATCTCGCGCAGTACGCCGGCCTTATTGGGCACGAGGTTCAGCACACAGTTGCTCACTATCACGTCTGCTATGCCGCTGGTCACAGGCATTTGCTCTATATCTCCCTGGCGAAACTCTACATTCACGTATCCCAGTTTCTCTGCATTCTGCCGCGCCAGGTTTATCATGGCGGGGGTGAAGTCTATGCCTATCACACGGCCCGTCTCACCCGTCTCTGCCCGCGCTACAAAGCAGTCATTGCCCGCGCCGCTGCCGAGGTCTATCACGGTGTCGCCCTTCTTTATCTTTGCGTATCGTGTGGGTAGTCCGCAGCCCAGCCCCAGATCGGCATCTGACTGATAGCCCTCCAGCGCGGTGTAGTCATCACTCATGATATTGTACACCTCGGTAGAGCAGCCACCCGATCCGCAGCAGGAGGACTGGTTGGTAGCTTTGTCTTGCGTAGCTATCTCGCTGTATTTTTGCCTTACGGCTTCTTTTATTTCCTGGTCAGTTGTCATGTTTTTTATGTAGATGGTGATATAATCGTAATATACCGATAGCCTAGGGCAAAAAAATCAGCAGCACCTTACCGGCACCAAAGCATCAAAGAGGATGTTCATTTCCTCCTGTGCCCTGGCCCACTCTGTCTCATCTATACAGTAGCACACGCGGGCGCCGTCTATCTCCCCTTTGATCAGTCCTGCTTCTTTCAGCTCCTTGAGGTGCTGAGATATGGTGCTCTGAGAGAGAGGTATATCCTCCACTATATCTCCGCAGATGCAGGCTTGTTTTTTCAGCAGGAGCCGCAGTATGGCTACACGGGCGGGGTGCGCCAGTGCCTTGGCATAGCGGGCCAGCCTGTTGTCCTTGACCGTAAACTCTTCTTTCTTGCTTGCTCCCATTTCTATCGCAATATTACGATAGTTATTTCTTTTGTCAAAGGGTAGCCTCGTTTTTTTAACAATGATCGTTATCATCTTTCATAGCGCTGTTTACTCGCCCATTCGCTCCATTCACCTAAGTTAACGGCCCTCGCATCCTACTTTCCCCAAAAAATCTTTTCTTCATAGCCTTATACAAAACATAAACTCAATGAATCGTCTGCTACTGCTCTGTGCTGTACTGCTCACAGCCATCTCTGCCCATGCGTCTAATAGTCCTGCCTATGAGCAGCGCCGTACGGACTATATAGATACGAGCCTCGCTCACTTTGATACAGATGCGCTGCCTATACAGGCCTACCGCGGCCTGCCGCTGGATACCGCCGGCCTCTACTATATCCTCGATCATATCCGCACAGATGGCGATGCCGACTTTCGCATCGTGCAGATGGTGCGCGTGCTCTTTCTGACGCAGGCTACCCATCAGTACGACTCTGTCATCCTGGCCTCGGTGAATAGTGTGAAGTACTGGATCAACTATGGCGACTCCATACACGTCTACTGGTCTGAAAACCACATGGCCATGTGGATGGGCTCTGACTACCTGCTGCAGCAGAGCTACGGCCGCCCGGTAGATACCCTGGTGCGCAGCCGTGTGCTGCACTACCTCCAGCTGAAAAATCAATACGGCTTCTATGAGTTTAACTCATCCGTATACCTGCCCTACTGCCTGAGCGGTATACTGAATCTGGCCGACTTTGCCACTGACCCGCAGATCAAAGCGCTGGCCACCTCTGCTGCGCAGAAACTCATGTCTGACTACCTGCTGCGCATGACCAATGACAAGGGGACCTTCTTTCCTACAGCCGGGCGAAACTACTATGGCAAATATGAGACGCCCTACGGGCAAAACCACAATAACCTGATATGGCTGCTCACCGGCATGGGCCCCATGCCGGACAATGCCTCTCACTGCGGGGCCTTTCTCGCTACATCAGATATACCGGTAGATACCGTGAGTAATAGCTGGCGGCCTACGCTGGATACAGTGTTTCAAAACGGGCACTCGCTCGCGGCCAGCTTTGCTATCAATGAGAGCCAGGATACCATCGCGCGCATCATCTTTCGCTGGAGCGGCGGCGGCTACTTCATGCCATCGGTAGTGCTGGGCTCAGGGGCTATGATAGCCGACTCCGGCCTGTGGAATAACTACACCTTCCAGTCCTTCCGCCAGCTATCCGGCTTGCCCCTGTCGCTGTACCCTCAGCTGTCACAAAGCCTGAATGTCATATCCTACAGTTCGCTGATCATGGATGCGCGCCTGGCAGAGTACAAGCACAACTCTGTGACACTCTCCTCCACGCAGGATTTCTTTAAGGGCAAGGTGGGATTTCAGCAGTGGCCGTGCGTGGCCAATGTGGGCACCACAGCGGTCTACACAGCCTCCGGCCCGGTCTATGCCAACTGGGAGGACCACTCAGAAGACAACGCCAACTACCACCTGCCATACGTAGAGCAGCATCACAATGTGGCCCTGCTCATGTACCGCCCGCAGCCTGTGCCTGACCTCATACCATATCACAATACCGATGTAGCCCTGCACTGGAATGTAGCGGACTTTGACCAGTCGGTCAATGACAGCCTGTGGTTCGTAGGCCGTCAGGGTAGCAGCTATGCTGCAGCGCGTATGTACTGCATAGGCCAGATAGACAGCCAGGCCGCCTGCCACTATACCACAGATGGCTCTGCCTATGTGATCGTAGTGGGAGACTCTACCATGTACGGCAGCTTTCAGAACTTCCAGACGCTGGTGCACAATTCGCGCTTTAGCGATAGCCGCTACTATGACTCTGTCAATCATCTCTCTGTCTATCAGGCGCAGATCACCTTTGATACAATCTCTATCAGCTACGCATGGGGCATAGACAGCACAGCGCCTAATGGCATCCGCGACCTCAGTGCCCCAGCCGCCCTGCACGTCTATCCCAATCCGGCCACTGATCAGGTCACTGTGACCCTGGCAGACCATGCAGCTACCGCCACACTACAGGTCACCGACCTGATGGGCCGCGTAGTCTATAGCTACGATGGCACGCTACAAACGGGTACCGCACTACACATAGACACCAAGGCCTGGCCACAGGGCATGTACATCCTGACGGGCGATAGTCCTCAGGGCCGCTATACGCAAAAGCTGGTGAAGGAGTAGGAGAGGCCTGTTCGTTCGGATTTATATACAAAACCGAAGGAACGAGTACGCATATAAAAAGCGCTATTTTATATCACTGAGAGATAGGGTGATAGACATTTTGTAGTCTGTCAGATATTTAAAACAGAACATATTTTTATATAATAGCAGTACATAAATTTTACTGCTATGAGAATATATGTACTGATAGTAATGGTTATGCTACTTTTCTGTGGGCGGTCCTATGCCCAGCAGGGAGACGGCGGGCGGTGGCAGATATGCAGGCTGGACAGTATCTATGAGCAAGCCTGGGATACTACAGCCGGCATCTGGGTCCCTCTGACGCTGATACACCGCACGCACGATGCGGATAGGTATCTCATCAGATCAGAGGTGCAGCGGTGGGATGGTAGCGCATGGCCGGCAGCCAGCCAGGTAGATTCTTTCTCCTACGATGTAGATGGCAATTTTGTAAATGACGTGACACGGATATGGAATGGTACCGTATGGACCACCTATCAGGCCACCTATAGCTATGATGCTGCGGCACACCGCACAGGCATGGTATATCAGAGCTGGAACGGCACGGGCTGGGACAATCTACAGCAAAACACCTACAGCTATGATGCCAATGGCTATCTCACTGGCCAGGAGACACAAGTGTGGAGCGCCTCTCAGTGGATCAGCAATATCAGGTACACATACACCAATAATGCTAATGGCCTGCCCACCTTGCTATTGATAGAGGTTTATAGCAGTGGACAGTGGACTAACTATAGCAGATATACCTACAGCTATGATGGGAGTGGATATGAGACAAGCGTAGCTATAGACAGATGGGATGGCACTCAGTTTCAAAATCAATACCGTGAAACCTTTGCTAATAACGCGAGTGGATTTCACAATGAAATGCTGACAGAGTGGTACACCGGCTCAGGCTGGAGAAACCACAAAAAAAGTACTTACTATCATGAGTGTACCGCTGCCGGTATAAGGGAGGTAGAGGCTACAGCCCTGTCTGTATACCCCAATCCCTTTACCGATCACCTTGATGTATCTGAGCGATCGCCTTACCGCCTGTATGATATGCTGGGACAGGAGGTGTATAGCTCTGCCGGAGCGGTTGGCCTGTCATCACTACCTGCCGGACAGTATACACTACTGACGGGTACAGGCGCAGTGCGCGTGACCAAGATCAATAAATAGGAAATGATCCAACTGGCCCTGACCGGTGGGTAGTTTTGCCAGCTGGTTTGCTCAGCCCTGTAAGCTTCCTACCTTTCGTCCGACCAATCAGGCAGTTAGACACGTGTTAAAAGTGCCGGAGGGCATGTTAAATATCCGGCTTTGTTAAAAAGCACAGACAGCTATCTATCAGTCATTTGTATCAGACAAAACCGCTCAAATGCCCGCTTTTGCCTCATCTTATAAACATTAATAAATCAAGGCTTTGGGATATGCGTCCAAACAGGTATTTTTACTGACTTAAACAAAATTTCAGAATGAAGAAAAAGGTACTCCTCCTGCTCGCAGGAGTCTGTATGATCCTCGCCCCGGCTATGGCATCTACAGTGTCTGTAGCCACGGCCCGTACTGTAGCGGCAAACTTCTACCAGGGCACCGTACCCTCTGCTGCCGGTGTGAACCCCACGCTGCTCTACACCCGCACCGAGGCGGATGGCACGGCAGATTTCTACGTGTTTGACATGGCCCCTCAGACGGGCTTTGTGATCGTCTCTGCAGATGATGTGGCCCACCCTGTGATCGGCTACTCTACCGAGTCCAATTTTGACATGCACTTTGACCGGACCGGCCTGAGCGACTGGATGAGCAATACTGCCACCCATATGCGCGCAGCCGTGACGCAGCATATAGCAGCCAGTGTAGCCATCAGCCGGGAGTGGCAGGCCTGCCAGAGCGGCCCCTACCACGCCCCGAGCCGCGTAGCGGTAGTAGGCCCGCTGGTGCGCACCCGCTGGGACCAGAGCCCCTACTACAATGCCCTCTGCCCTATGAATACCACCGCCAATGACCGCGCGGTCACAGGCTGCGTAGCCACTACCATGGCCCAGATCATGAAGTACTGGAACTACCCTGCTCAGGGCACCGGCTCCTATACCTACACGCCGCCCGCATCGGGCAATGGATTTGTCTACCCGCAGCTGTCTGCCTCCTTTAACCATGCCTACAACTGGGCCAGCATGCCCAACCTAGTCAATAGTACCAACTATACAGATGTGGCCCAGCTGATGTATGACTGCGGCGTGAGCGTGGCTATGGGCTACGATATAGGCTCTCAGGGCGGCAGCGGTGCCTACGTACAGCAGTCTGAGGTCTGGGGCAACTGGCCCTGCGCAGAGTCTTCGTACAAGAACCATTTTTACTACGATCCCTCTACACTGCGTGGGGTCAACTTTAATACCTATACGCCCGACCAGTGGTTTCAGCTGCTGAAGGCTGAGATACAGGCCGGACGCCCGGTGCAATATGAGGGCGCTGACCCTACACAGGGCGGCCACACCTGGGTCATGGACGGCTATGATGCCAATAACCTGATGCATATGAACTGGGGCTGGGGCGGTAGCTATGACGGCTACTTTGCCACTACCAACCTGACCGCCGGCGGGGCCACCTTTACCACCCGCGAGGGTGCACTCATAGGCATACAGCCGCTCTATCCATACCGCCTCACGGCACAGGCAGGCACAGCACATGTATGCCTGGGCACCTCTACACAGCTCACGGCTACCGGCCCTGCAGGGGCTACCTACAGCTGGTACCCTACCACAGGCGTAGCCTGCCCTACCTGCGCTACTACTACGCTCACACCTACTACCAGCACGGTCTATATCCTCAATGCTGACAGTGCGGGCGTACATGCGCAAAAGAGCGTCTATGTAGAGGTAGTGCCTGCTGTCACGGCTTCTTTCTCCGTGCCGTCTACACAGGCCTGCTCCGAGCCTGCCACCTTCCAGTTTGCCAATAGGAGCGCCTACGGCTCTACCTATCACTGGGACTTTGGCGATGGTACTACGTCCAATGACTCCGCCCCGGCGCACACCTATGCCAGCTATGGCGTCTATGATGTATCTCTGATCACCTCCGGCCAGTGCGGCTCAGATACCGCTGTACAGTCGCAGTATATAGCCCTGCTCAATACGGCACCCGTAGTGGCCGATCAGTCCATATGCAGCGGCAGCAGCGCCACCTTTGACGGTGTGGCATCGGGAGATATCAGCTGGTACAGCAGCCCTACAGGCGGCACACCGCTCGCTACAGGCACCGGCTATACCACACCCGCCATCAGTACCACTACCACCTACTACGCACAGGCCACCGTACTGGGCCCTATGATCTCTGCCGGTATGCTGAGCAATACGCTGGGCTCTGGCAGCTACTACAATAATGCACTGAGCTATGGTCTGACATTCAGCAATATCATACCGCAGCGGCTCACCTTTGTAGATATGTATGCTCAAAATGACGGCGCAGTGACCGTGACCCTGAGCAACTCCTCAGGCGGTCAGCTGGACTCCCGCCAGGTGCAGCTCTCTGCCGGGCAAAACACGGTAGAGCTCGACATGGACCTGCCGGTAGCCAATGGCCTCATCCTCACCGCCGCAGGTACCAATAGTACGCCGCTCTACCGCACACGTACGGGCTTTACCTTCCCGTTCTTCTCGCAGGATAGTACGATACGCATCTCCAGCGGCAATGGAGGCTACTATAACTTTTTCTACAACTGGATACTGCAGTCTACGCAGTGTGTCAGCGCCCGCGTACCGGTCACAGCATTTGTGCTGGGCCAGGGGGCCAATTCATTCTCCTACTCCGCTGCAGCGGCCAATGTGGTAAACTTCACCGCAGGTGCTGCGGCCAATGGCCTGACCTATATGTGGAACTTTGGCGATGGCAGCACCTCTACCGACCAGAACCCCGTACACACCTACAGCACTACAGGCAACTATGTGGTGACGCTCGACGTGTCTAACGGAGTCTGCTCTGACCAGGTGTCCGGCACTATCAGCTCCGTACAGGGCTCTACAGGCATACAGGAGATAGCTGTGGTGGAGAGCATGACCGCACAGCCCAATCCTGTACGCGACCAGCTGCAGCTGAAAGTGACCGCCGCTCAGGCAGCAGACATGCAGCTGACAGTATACGATATGATAGGCAATGTAGTGGCAGAAACGCCCGTACGTGTCAATATCGGCGCCAATAGCTTCACACAGGAGGTAGCAGGCTATGCCGCAGGCGTCTATACTGTCGCTCTGCACAATGGCAGCAGCCGGGCCACCAGCCGCTTTGTAAAGCAATAAACACGGCACGAAAAATGATATACCAGGGCTGTCCACACGGGCGGCCCTTTTTTTCATCCTAAACCAGACACCATGAGGCTACTCACCATCATCACCCTGATCATAGCGCTGGCAGCAGCAGGCTGCAAGGCAAAGCAACACACTACCACCACCGCCACCGCTGATACACATACGGCCCCCGTACCGCCCCGGCCCGCTACCTACCGCCCTACGGCACACGCCATAGTCTACAAGACCAAAGGCGACTACACGCAGTACGTACCCGTGACACTCACAGACGATGGCACCTCCATAGCCTCCTACCCGGATCCGTCTGATGTCTACTACCAGGGCAAAATAGCTACGCCTACACTCCTGGCAGACGGCTACCTGCTGGACAATAGGGGACTGACACCGCATAGCGCCTTTATCAGGATCACGTATGAGGACTATGCAAAGCTGAAGGAGGTACCCAGCGTCAAGGAACTCAATAAGCTGGTGATAGACCGTGCGCCCTTCACAGAGATGTATGACCTGGGCGAGCGCAATCAGTACCCCGACCTGACCGGCGGCCTCAATACGATCATCAAAGGCGGCAGGCTGACAGAATACAGGAAGCTGCTATAGAAAAGGCTCCGTCACTGAAAGGGGATCGCCCCATTCATTTCCTCCATATCTCATTGCATTTCCACGTAGCTTTGCGGGATAATAATATATCATGTCCGACTTCCGGTTAAAGGTCTTCTACACCGTAGCGCAGCGGCTTAGTTTCACCAAGGCTGCACAGGAACTATACCTCTCCCAGCCCGCCGTGACCAAGCATATCCGCGAACTGGAGCAGCAGTACCAGGCTACGCTCATAGACCGCAGCGGCAGCCGCGTGAGCCTCACGCCTGCCGGGCGCTCACTGCTGGTATATGCCACACGCATCATAGAGCTGTATAGCGAGGCCGCCATTGAGGTCAGTGCCTTGCAGCATCAGACCTCAGGCACACTGACCATCGGTGCTAGCACTACCTTCGCGCAGTATATACTGCCACAGATGCTGGCGCGGTTTCATAGCCGCTATCCAGATGTAAAGGTGAACGTCTATGCCGAAAACACCGAGCGCATAGAGCAGGCGCTGCAGGACCGCAAGATAGGCATAGGCATCATAGAGGGCAAGACGAAGAACAAGGCCCTACGCTATACACCGCTGATACGGGATGAGATAGTACTGGTAGCCGCTACGCGGAATAAGCAGGCCAGGAAAGGTAGCCTCCGCCTCACAGAGTTGCCTGCCGTGCCTCTCGTACTGCGCGAGCCCGGCTCCGGCAGCCTGGAGGTCATAGCCCACGCCCTCCGCAAAGCGGGCCTGCGCCTCTCACAGCTACAGGCACCCGTGCGCATGAATAGCTCTGAGGCTATCAAGTCTTATCTCCTTCAGTCTGATGCTATGGCCTTCCTCTCTATACACACGGTACTGCGCGAGCTGGAGCGCGATGAGCTGAGCGTGGTAGATGTGAAAGGCCTCTCTATCGAGCGCCAGTTTCACCTCATACACCCGCATGGAGAGCCGGAGCGGCTGGCAGGCACCTTCCAGCAGTTTGCACTCAGCTATAACCATATGTTATAGCTTATATGTATTTGTGATTGGTTTGGTAATAGTCGTTGATGCAGCTTTGCGGTAGCAAAACGCAGCACATGGACACACATCAACCACAAAACGAAACGCAACACACAGATGGTAAATTATCTGTCACACAGCTGACAGGCAGGCAGGTAGGCTTCCTGATACTCGCGGCACTCTGCCTCACACCACTCATATCGCCACCATTGGCGCTGCTCATGGGCATCATCGTAGCGCAGGTGCTGGGCCAGCCCTTCCGCCAGCTGCATAAAGTATCACAGACCCTGCTGAAAGTATCCGTGGTCGGCCTCGGCTTTGGCATCAATATCTATACGGCACTCGAGGCAGGCATGCGGGGTGTAGGCTATACGGTGGTCTCTATCTGCGGCACGCTGCTGCTGGGCTACCTGTTGGGCCGCTTGCTGCGCATAGACCGCCGCGCTGCCTGGCTCATCTCTGCCGGTACTGCCATCTGCGGTGGCAGCGCCATAGCTGCCGTGTCACCGGTGATAGGTGCAGATGAAGATGAGACCGCGCTGAGCCTCGGCGTCATCTTTGTGCTGAATAGTCTGGCGCTGGTGCTCTTCCCGCTGATCGGGTACTATCTGGGTATGTCACAGGAACACTTTGGCCTGTGGGCGGCCATCGCTATACACGATACCAGCTCTGTGGTAGGGGCAGCAGCACGCTACGGCGATACCGCCCTCCAGATAGCCACTACGGTCAAGCTGGCCCGCGCTCTCTGGATCATCCCCGTGGCCTTTGGCAGTGCTTATCTCTTTCGCCGGCCAGGCGCGAAGGTATCGAAGCCCTGGTTTATATTGCTCTTTTGCTTCGCCATGCTGCTGAATACTTTTGTGCCCGCCGTGCGTATAGCTGCACCCTGGCTCACGCTGGCTGCGCGTGCAGGGCTGACGCTCACGCTCTACCTGATAGGCTGTGGCCTGCCGCTACAGGTACTGCGCCGCATAGGAGTGCGGCCGCTGCTACAGGGTGTGATCCTCTGGGTAGTGATCTCTGTAGCTACGCTGCTGATGGTGCGGTAAGATCGTATAGCCTCACTTCAGCAGGGCAGCCAGCCGCTTCTTCAGCTCCTCGCCGCGTAGCTCGCGCGCCACGATCACGCCGTCGTATATCAGGTAGCTCGTGGGTATGGATTGCACACCGTATTTGACAGCACCCGCATCTTTCCAGCCTTTGAGCTGAGAGACATGATTGGTCCAGGTTAGGCTGTCTTTGGCTATAGCAGCCTGCCAGCTCTTTTTATCATCGTCCAGAGAGACGGAGTAGATCTCAAAGCCTTTGTCCTTATACTCCCTGTACGCCTTTACTACATTAGGATTCTCATGGCGGCAGGGGCCGCACCACGAGGCCCAGAAGTCCAGCAGGACCACCTTGTGCGCTTTGCACACTGCCGACAGGGCGATCTTGTGTCCATGCACATCCGGCAGCACGATATCCGTGACCGCATGCCCACTGTCATACTGCATGGCAAAGTTGATCTTCTTGAGCAGCAGTCGGGCGGGCAGGGTGCTTTTGCCAGCAGGGTCGAGCATGTCATACATGGGCTGTGCCTTTTGTGGGTCGGTGCCGTAGTGGTGCGGATCCAGCACGAGCTCCGCACTGATGATACTGCCGGGATGCGCCTTGATGTATCCGTCGCGATAGGCATTTTGCGCCTTCCACACCGTGTCGTTGTGGGCTTTCATACGGGCCTGCCTGGCAGAGTCGCCCTTGCCCCACTGGTAGGATTTATTCCAGGCCTGTATCTTGCCGTCTACTACGCGCCATTCGTTTTGCAGCGCAGAGCCACTCACCGTGGCGTACTCCAGAGAGTCTGCCCTGCCGGTGATGGTCACAGTGCCGCTATCCAGCCAGATGCGCGTAGAGGACCATACATATTTCTGTGTGGTGTCTTTAGGTTCGCGGCTGTAGCTGAGGCTGTATAGGCGTGGCCCATTCTCACGCGTCGTGATGCTGATTTGGCCGTCCTTTACCTTTAGCTTGTAGTGGTGCGGTTCCTTGCCGGTGGTATCATAGGCATGGTACAGTTTGAGCGTTCCCGTGCCTATGCCCTCCAGATGGCCGGTGAGCGTACAGGTGTGCTTCTGAGCAGAGAGCCATAGCGGCAGGCAGGCGAGCAGGAGCAGGGCGTGTTTCATAGTGTATATGTTTCGTGCTAAGATAAAGGATATGGAGCAGTGAAACGCCCAAAAAACTTAGCTGCCGCCTCCGGCACCCCTCAAATAGAAAAATTTCCTCAGAGGCATATCTGACGTATCTTACAGCCTTGTATGGATGCTGCACGCAGGTTAGACTTTCGCATGGAGTGGCTGCTGACGCTGGTCTGCGTGGTGCTGCTGGGTTATGCGCTTCTGACTGGCTATCTGGAGCGCCGCCGTATGGTGCAGGAGGGTATCATGGTGCGCGGCATAGTGACCGACTATGACGATGGGCAGCAGCTCTACCACATAGACTATACTTTTAGGGCAGGAGGGCATAGGGTGCACGGCGCTGCGGCCATCCACCGGCCACTACAGACCGGAGACTCCGTATGGGTGCGCTACCTACCCTCTGATCCTTCGGTCAATGAGCCTTTGGGTGCGGTACAGTAGTTATTTTCATCGGAAACAAGTTGTTTTTTGTATAATGTTCATGCCTGAGTGAATCTTAATACTATTTTTATCAGTATAACAGCTTAACCCTGAGCTGAATCATGCAGATAAAACAATACCGATCTACAGACGCTATCAGAGCGCCTTTCCCTGAGGCAGACCTGGTACTCGTATTTGCCGGGCGCGAGGCGCTGGCAGCTATGGACTACACAGCTTTGTCGGGTGCATTCCCGCAGGGCATCATAGTCAGTGTGTCTACGGCAGGGGAGATACTGCAGGATAGTGTCTATGACGCCGGCCTGGCCATCACCGCCATAGACTTTCACAAAACAACCCTGCAGACAGCGCAGGTAGCTATCACAGACTACCCCGACAGCATCACCGCCGGTCGTGTACTGATAGGCCAGCTGCCGCCCGCAGGGCTGCGCCATGTGCTGGTCTTTGCCGATGGCTCTCTGGTCAATGGCAGCGACCTGACCAAGGGTATGAACCTGGCCCTGCCGGCGGGCGTGACCCTGAGCGGCGGCCTGGCAGGAGATGGGGCGCGCTTTGAGCAGACACTGGTGGGCCTGAATGGTCCCGCTCAGCACGGACAGATAGTAGCCGTAGGCCTCTATGGCGATAGTCTCTCTATAGGCTATGGCAGTGTGGGCGGCTGGAGCAGCTTTGGCCCGGAGCGCAGGGTGACCCGCTCTCAGGCCAATGTGCTCTACGAGCTCGACGGCAAGTCTGCCCTCGGCCTCTACAAGCAGTACCTCGGAGACCTGGCTGACCAGCTGCCGGGATCGGCGCTTTTATTCCCACTTTCTATCACCGTAGAGGAACACGGGCAACCACTGGTACGTACTATACTGTCTATAGACGAGGGTAAGCAGAGCATGACCTTTGCCGGCAATATACCGGAGGGCTCCTATGCACGCCTGATGCGGGGCAACTTTGACAGCCTGATAGAGGCTGCCGGAGAGGCTGCGGGGTCGAGCCTGCCGGGTGTGCCACAGCCGGAGCTGGCGCTGCTGGTGAGCTGCGTGGGCCGCAAAATAGTGCTGGACCAGCGCATAGACGAGGAGATAGAGCGCGTGCGCGAGGTGCTGGGGCCGGAGGCCGTGCTGACGGGATTCTACTCCTACGGAGAAATATCTCCGCTGAGCATGACTCCGGGCTGTGACCTGCACAATCAAACCATGACTATCACTACGATGAGAGAAATATGAAAACGGAACAGGAATACCACAAACTGCTGCAAAAGCAGATAGCCAAAAAGTATGGCGATATAAACTCCCTGCCGCCGGAGATGCGCGAGCTGCTGGACACCGTGAGCCGCACCTATGAGCAGTATGACCGCGATATCAAGATGGTAGAGCGATCACTGGACCTGAGCAGCGAGGAGATGAAGGATACCTACCTGCGCCTGGAGCAAAAGAAACAAGAGATACAGACCTCCAATGATGCCCTGCGCCGCTATGCCTATATCGTATCGCATGATCTGAAGGAGCCGCTGCGTACCATATCGAGCTATCTGCAGCTCATAGAGCTGCGCATGGGCGACCGTATGGACGGCGAGGCCCGCGAGTTTATCAACTACTCTGTGAGTGGGGTGAAGCGTATGAAGGGTATGCTGGAGGCCGTGCTCAACTACTCTCAGCTGGAAAACCGCAAAGCATTTATGTCAGTAGATCTGAATACTATCTTTGACAGTAGCTGTGAGAATCTGAACGAGGCCATACACGAGACGCACGCTATCATCCAGCGTACGGCACTACCGCGCATAAAGGGTGATAAATACCAGCTCATACAGCTCTTCCAGAACCTGATGCAGAACTCTATCAAGTTTCGCAGTGGTGAGTCGCCGCGGATCGAGATAGAGTACCAGCCGGCACATGGCGGCCACCTGATCTCTATACGGGATAACGGAATAGGAGTGGAGGACCACCACAGGTCGCAGCTCTTCCAGATGTTCAAAAGGCTGAACGCCTCGGGCGACTATGACGGGCTGGGCATGGGCCTGGCAGTCTGCCGCAAGATTATGGAGAACCACGAGGGCGAGATCTCTCTTGACCCCGGTTTTCACGACGGGCTGAAGGTAGACCTGCGCTTCCCCATGGTGGCGTAGCAGCCGCCTCATGGTTTTCTCGCTGACGGTCTCAGCGCTTTCCTGTATCTGACACTATCCTGCTAGCGCAGCAGCCTGCGAAAGGTGAGATTGATCCTCGGTCCCATGGGCTTCTTACTTTTGGCTATGCGGTGGTCATATTTACGCTGAAAGTCTCCTTTCATCAGCAGGAAACTGCCGTTTTGCAGCAGCAGGCTGGTCTTGATACTATGGTCTGCCTTGAGCCGGATATCAAAGACCCGCTCCTGGCCCAGGCTCACGGAGGCTACGATCATATTTTTGCCGGGTATGCGGTCCTCATCATCATGCCAGCTCACAGAGTCGCGCCCGTCGCGGTAGTAGTTGAGCAGTACGGCGTCAAAGGTGGCCCCTGCCAGCGGCTCTATGCGTGCCCTGATCTCCAGCAGCTCGGCAGTCCAGGCGTGTGCCGATGGCCTGTCATGTGCGGGATAGTCCGCTCCCTCCCCATACCAGGCAGTGAGGCGCGGCGTGAGCACCTCGCGGCCATACATCATGACCCGGCGGTGCTCCCACGGCACGGAGCGTATGAATACATCGAGATAGCGCGCACACTCCTCCGGAGTGAATACACCCGCGCGATAGTCAAATATATCCGTACTGAGCGCGCGGGGCATATCCATATCATCTGAGAGGCTGAGCTGTGGCATAGCAGGATACATGTAGCAAGGGGCATGCCCAAACAGGAGAATGCGAGAGAATCAACGCTCCCTGAGGCGACGCGCCAAAGACTCATCATGGAGTTCATTTTGCACAAAATCCAATACCTCTGTCATGCTGAACCTGTGCCGACCCTCCGTAGTAGTGACGATAAAAGTCGTCTCATCTCCGGATTGTGAATCTTCTTTCTCTATCACAGAGATCTCGCCGGCCTTCACCCGGAGCATTTGTTCAAAGATCCACTTCATATTAATGCGCGAAGCTAGCGCATTAACATGAGACAAGTGTTCCCTTGAAAACTAACAGTGCTATTATTTTCTTGGTAGCTGAGCGGCTATGGGATCGTCCTTGAGGTGTTTCTCTACATACTCCAGTACATCACGCAGTACCACACGGCGCTCACCACCGGGATATCGCACCATGTAGACCGTCTCCGGCCTATCGGGCGGACCTGCCAGCTCCGTAGTGATAGAGAGCTGATCAGCATCCATCTCCAGCATCTGCGCGAGGATCCATTTCATGTACGGGGGTTAAACTTAGTGTACGTCAAAGGTATACTACTATTACGGCAATACCGTTGCCTGCGAAACCAACAAATGAAAATAATTTTAATAAAAAAGCGGCACCCGGTTTCTACCTGAGTGCCGCCTGTTGTCAATTAACTAACGTCTTCCTTATTTTACATTGTCTTTACCTATGTCTTTGATAGAGGTGCCCAGCTCATCCATGTCATGGTTAAATTCGCGCTTGAAGGTTTCCCAGTCGCTCTTTTCTTTTTCATAGCCATAGAGGCGTGCGCGCAGGTCAGCATTGCGTTGCTTCAGGTCGTCTATCTTACGCTGGCGGGCAGGGTCCAGCGGGCGGTTGCCGCCAGACTTGGATAGTTTCTCCTGTAGTGAGGCTATCTCGCGCTCATTGTCATCTATGCGGGCCTGCATGTCATTTTTGTAGGCTGGATACTCTGCGTTCAGGTCATTGGCAGCGTCTTGCGTGGCCTCCTTGAGGTCCTGCTTGGCGTCATTTACGTTTTCCTGTGCGTCCTGCACTTTGTCTTGTTTTGACTCACAGGAGGTGAGCGCTGTGCCGGTCAGGCAGGCCGCGGCTATGGCGGTGATCAGAAATGATTTTTTCATTTTGTATGGTTTATGGTTTGGAAATGGCGGACATACCTGTCCGTACCGGTCTCCTTCATAAATCCTGCCAGCATATCTTTGAGAAAGAATATCCTCAGAACGTGAAGCCGGAAGCGACCTGGAGGCGGGGAAACTGGATGGCGGATACGGGATACTTTGCCCTTGTCTCCTCGCTTTTACTTCTTGACTCTCGGCTCTTGGTTCTTGCCTCTCGATGTTGCCCCTTGTTTCTCGCTTCTCGGCTCTTGCCTCTCCATGCACGCAGCAATGTTTTCAGGCACTACAGCATTTACCCCGTTATGATCTATGTCAAAAAATACTTATATTAGTTCTATGGCACCTATCCACCTTTTTGACGACTACTACTACCGCGAGGCCTCACCCGAGGAGTTTGGGGCTTTTTATACCGCCCACCACCGGCGTATGTTTGAGCATCTGACAGGCATACCTATAGAGCCCTACATGAGCGGCGCCGAGCTGCAGCGCCGAAAGCAATACGACGACATGGTGACTGCTATGTACGAGCTGAGGCTTTTTATTTTGTACCGAGATGAGGTGATAGGCTGGCACATAGGCCGCCAGGCACAGCGCGACGCTGCCAATATGAGCAATACGGCTCTCTTTGCAGCGCACCGTGGCCGCGGTGTGTATACGGCCATCATCCGCGCTGCGCTGGAGCACTACCGCGCGCAGGGATTCGGCAGAGTAGTGAGCAAGCATCATGCGTCTAACAATGCCGTGCTGATACCCAAGCTCCGGGCGGGGTTTCAGATCACGGGCTTTGAGATAGACGAGCGGTATGGACTGTTTGTCAGCCTGACCTATTACTTTAATGAGCAGCGGAGAAATGTTTATAGATTCCGCACCGGTGCGCTGCGCCCTGACGAGGAGATCAGAAAGTACCTATGATGGAGATCAAACTCTTTGACGACTATGTACTGCGCGAGGTGACAGCAGAGGAATTCTCTCCTTTCTTTCGCGAGCACCGCCCGCAGCTCTTTGCCGAAGGTACTACGATGCAGATAGAGCAATGGATGAGCGAGGAGGAGAAAACTGACCAGCAGGCGCTGGCCCGGCTACTGAAAGACACCTATGCGCTGCGTGCTTTCATCATGCAGGGTGATACGATAATAGGCTGGCATACCGGCCGGCAGGTAGATGCGGAGACCTACTACATGGCCAATACGGCAATACTGCCCGAATATCGTGGACGAGGTGTGTATAGCGAGCTGATAGTGGCGCTCATAGAGTATCTCCGCACCAGGGGTTTCCAAAGGCTGACCAGCAGGCATCTCGCGTCTAACAATGCCATCCTCACGCTCAAGTTGCGGTCAGGATTTCACATCACGGGTATGGAGGTAGACGAGCGCTTTGGCATACTGGTGTGCCTGAGCTATATCTACAATGAACAGCGGCGAAACGTCTATCGCTTTCGCGTAGGCACCATAAAGCCTGACGAAGAGATCAGTAAGTTTCTATAGATCTATTTATTCCTTTCTATACCATGTTTACCAAAGCGTTAGCACACAGGCTAACGCCTGGGCTGATACAAATTTTCATGAGTGAATATTGACAGGTAAAATGATGCCAATAGCCGAAATTAGACCTTGTTATGTCTTGATTATCAGCAAAAACCGATTTATATATAAGCCATGCAGTATATTTATTGGACCCTGTCATTCTTTTTTGGCCATACACACACTCCACCCCATGGAAAATCAGCTCAGGCGACAGAAAGACCTCATATCTACCTACCGCCGGGCGCTGGATGCCGCCAGCATAGCGGCTATCACAGACAGGCATGGTATCATTACCTATGTCAATGATAATTTCTGCCGTATATCCGGCTATAGCAAAGAGGAGCTGATAGGCCGCACCCACAGCGTGGTCAACTCCGGCTACCATTCCCGCGAGTTCTTTGCAGATCTCTGGCAGACTATCACCTCGGGAGAAATATGGCAGGGCGAGATACGAAACCGTGCCAGGGACGGCTCATTCTACTGGGTAGAGAGTACTATTATCCCCTTTAGGGATGAGTACGGTCACATAGAGAGCTATGTCTCGCTGCGCCACGACATCACAGCGCGCAAAGAGAGGAAAGAGCTGAAATACCGGCTCCTGTTTGACCACAGCCGCGAGGGCCTGCTCATAGCCCGTCCGGACTGCACCTTTGTAGAGGTCAATCAGGCCTGCTGCGATATGCTGGGCTATACCCATGAGGAGCTGATGCGCCTCACCACTCCTCAGATCACTGTAGACTCAGATCCCCTGCTGCCGGTGGCTACGGACAGGCTGCTCAGAGAGGGCAGCTATACAGGCCGGCTACAGTTTCGCCGCAGCGATGGTAGCGTGATGGATACAGAGATCTCCACGGCTGTCTATCAGGATGAGAATATGGAAAACCGCTCCTATATGTCCATACGCGATATCACGGAGAAGCTCAAGGCGGAGCGCTCCCTGCAGGAGAGCGAGCGCAAGTTTCGTGCACTGATAGAGAATAGCAGGGATGGCATAGCCATCACCAATGAAAACTGGGAAATAACCTACCTCAGTCCCGCTATCTATGACATACTGGGCTACACACCGGAGGAGCTGCAGGATACCAATGCCGCCGGGCTGCTGCACCCCGACGATCTGGAGACCCACCTGCCGCTCCTCATGGAGCTGGCTACAGGTCAGAGCACACATGCTACGCGGCTGTTTCGCGTGCGGCGCAAAGACGGCCAGTGGCGCTGGATAGAGGCTACAGCTACCAATCAGCTGGGGGACCCTGCCGTGGGCGCTATGGTGACTAACTTTCGAGATATCACAGAGCGCAAAGAGGCTGAGGAAAAGCTCGAGCTGCTCAATCAATCTCTGGAGCGCAAGATAGAGGAGCGCACACACGAGCTGCTGGAGTCCAATAAGGCGCTGCAGTCATTCAGCTATATAGCAGCGCATGACCTGCAGGCCCCGCTGCGCATACTGGGCAGCTATGCGGGCATACTGGCCAGGGAATACAGTCATGAGCTGAATGCTGAGGGACGCCAGATGGTAGAGATCATCCAGCAGAAAACTAAACAATCCAGCCAGATGGTGCGCGACCTGCTGGCTTTCTCCCGTGCCAGCCACTCCGTGATGCAGCGCACGCCGGTAGACCTGGATAAGATGGTAGGCGCGATCATAGATGGCATGGCTATGGCCGGCTACGATATGGTGCGCACGAACATACGCCTGCACAGTCTGGGCACAGCATCTTGTGACCGCAGCCTCATACAGCAGGTATGGACCAATCTGATCTCCAATGCGCTGAAATACTCCGCCAAAAAAGACAAGCCGGTAGTGGAGATAGGCTGTGACCACACAGCCACAGGTACTGTGTACTATATCAAGGATAATGGGGCCGGATTCAGTATGGCGCTGGCGCCAAAGCTCTTTGAGGTATTTGCGCGGCTACACTCAGGTGAGGAGTTTGAGGGGACCGGCATAGGGCTCGCGCTGGTGCGCAATATCATCGTGCGCCACGGGGGCCGCATCTGGGCAGAGGCCCGCATAGATGAGGGGGCTACATTCTATTTCACGCTGCCGGAGTGTGGCTGATCCATCTGGTCGCTCATCCGGATTCACCGAGAGATTTATGCCCTTCTCACTACTGATACCAGTCAGTCACAAATGTGCGCTTGAAAGGTACAAGACCATACTTGTAATCTACAAAGTGCTTTACGCAAACAATCTGCCAACATGCCGTAAACGCAAAGGTCACAAACCAAGACCTTTATGCGCAACATTATTTCTACCCCTACCTTTTGCCCAAAGCTATACACCCATATAGCTATCATACTGCTGGCACTGCTGGCGGTACCTGATACCGGCCTGAAGGCACAGTGCACAGGCTGCACCTCTACCATCACCAGCAATTCATCCGGTGTGACCGTAAACAGCGGGCAGGTAGTATGTATCAACTATTTCGGCACTTTTACGAAATCCATCACCTTTAATGGCGGTACGATCTGTATCGGTCCCTACACCACGGTGAGCTCGGGTATCAATATGCCTGGCGGCGGAGCGCTGAATATCTATGGTACCTATAGCGGCAGCATGAGCCAGAATGGAGGCGACATCACGGTGTATAGCGGCGGCAATTTCCGCCCCTCGTCTTTCAATGTCAATGGCGGTACACTGACGGTCAGCTCGGGCGGCAGCGCCACACTGGGTACACCGAGTTTTCCCGGAGGCTATGTATTCAATGATTACGGATCGCTGAGTATAGCCGGCTTTACGCTCAATAGCGGTGCGACAGTCAATATCAGCGGCACCTCTACCACCATCAGCAGTAGCGTGACCAATAACGGGACGCTCACTATAGACGGTCCTGCTACTATCAGCGGGGCTTTCGCTCAGAATAGTGGTGCGGCGTCATCCTTTATCGATGGCGTGACCGTGACAGGCAGCGTGAGCAATAACGGTACGATCCACCTCAATGGCTCTTTCTCCGTAGGAGGCAGCTATACATCAAACAGTGGCGCCTCTATCACCGCTACCGGCACTACGGGATGCAATGCGGTGACCGTCTCCGGTAGCATATCCGGCAGCGGCAGTTTCAATGGCGGCGGCAATAGCATGACCGTCAGCCCTACGCCATCCTGCTGCATGAGCAATGGTGCTACAGCTGTGGCCACCACGCCTACATCCTCTCCCACATCATTCTCCGCTACCCTGACAGATAATGTGGTCAGCGGCAGCTTCACCGCACCATCTGCGGCTATCGGCTCATACCTTGTGCTGCGCTATATAGGCACCAGCGCCCCGAGCTGCTCACCGAGCAATAACACAGCCTACAATACGGGAGATGCTATAGGTACCTGTACTGTAGCGGCTATCGTGGCCGGTGGCAGCACGGGTACGAAATACTTTACCGATACCATAGACCCCGCCACGACCAACTGTGGCAAGAAGGCTTACTATCGCATCTTCTCCTACAGCGGCAGCGGTGCCTGTACACAGTACCGCACCACGTCGCCGCTCACCGGCTATGTGACCATGGCCTCTTTTACCACGTCGGTGACTGCGGGCGGGTCTACCACGCTGTGTGCGGGTAGCACTGTGACACTCACTGCGGGGGCGGCAGCGACCTACGCATGGAGCAGCGGAGAGAGCACAGCGGCGATCTCTCCTGCAGCTACCGGCACCTATACTGTGACAGCCACCAGTGCGCTGGGCTGCACAGCCACAGCCAGCAAGGCTGTGACCGTATACAGCCTGCCTACTGTGACAGCTACGTCTAATAGTCCCGTATGTGCGGGCAGCGCTCTGACCCTGTCGGCCACTGCCGCAGGCTCTGTATCATATACCTACTCCTGGAGCGGCCCCGGCAGCTTCAGTGCGGGTACAGCTGCTGCCACATTGAGCAGTGCTGCGGTCTCTGATGCCGGCGCGTATACCATCACTGTGACGGACAATCACTCCTGCACCGCCACAGCCGGCACCATAGTATCTGTAGAGGCTACCTGTGTAGACTCTACCACCACCGGTGTGAACGGAGGCGGATCCAGCGATGCACCCTGCACGCAGATCCTCCGCTTTGACCACTACAGTGATGCCCTGGCCTCCGGTAGTGGCGGGCAAAACCACACCTGGATACTCAACAACGGCAACCGGCTGAGCATGACCATCACACGCACAGCAGGAGGATTTACATCTGTGAATGCACCTACATGGTCCGGTGCAGCGTTTGGCCAGAGTGGCTATACAGGCCTGCGCGGCAAGACGGTGCTCTATACCACCGCCAGTGGCTACAGCAAAATAGCCTTTAGCAATATCCAGATGACAGACTCCGCAGGCAATGCGATCAATAACTTTACCCTGATCGGTATAGACGCCGAGAGTACAGACGGTGCCGAGCGCGACACGCTGGTGAGCAATGGCACCTTCTGGTATGACTATGATACGATCACACCGCCATCTGTAGGCTCTGTGCCATCAGAGACGGGTATCGGCCTCAGCACACTGGTGTGGGCGGGCACAGGCCCGAGCAATGCGCGCGCCCGCCTCGTCTCTACCAATAATCCTACGAGCTTCACCTTCTCTACCGTAGCAGGCGGCCTGCAGGGCTTTGCCATGGGCGTGTCCAATCCGGTACAGGCGCCATCAGCGCTGACTATCTGCAGCGGCAGTAGTTTCAATGCCAATGCGACCAACCTGCCGGCGGGTACTACCTACACCTGGGCTGCTCCGATCGTATCACCTGCGGGCAGCCTCACAGGCGCTACCGCGCAAAACACCCCCACCGCTACAGTAGGCCAGACACTGGTCAATACAGGCCTCAGTGTTGCTACGGCTACCTATACGGTCGTACCGTCTAATAACTGCAGCGGCCAGGGCTACACGGTGACTATCACAGTCAATCCCAAACCTATCGCTTCGATATTTGGCAGTGCTACATTCTGCCCGGGTGGCAGCACTACATTGACAGCATCGGGTGGCAGCACCTATGCCTGGAGCACCGGTGCCAGTACTGCTGCACTCACGGTGAGCACAGCCGGCACCTATACCGTGACTGTGACCAGCGCCTCGGGCTGTACGGCTACAGCCAGCCGCACGGTCACAGCCGTGAGCGCGCCTACAGCTACTATCTCCGGTACTACTGCCATCTGCGCGGGTAGTAGCACTACACTCACCGCATCTGGCGGTACAGCGTACAGCTGGAGCACGGGTGCCACCACCGCAGCGATTACAGCCTCTGCTGCGGGTGCCTACACGGTCACAGTGACCAATGCCAGCGGCTGTACAGCTACAGCTACCAGTACGGTCACTATCACGCCACTGCCATCTGCCGCCATATCAGGTACCACTGGTATCTGCTCCGGTAGCAGTACTACGCTCACTGCATCAGGCGGCGGCACCTATGCCTGGAGCACAGGGGCTACCACCGCAGCGATCACAGTGAGCACGGCAGCCACCTATACCATCACGGTGACCACCTCCGGCTGTAGCGCCACAGCCAGCAAGGCGGTGACCCTCAATACAAATCCTACAGCATCTATATCCGGTACTGCTTCTTTCTGCCCGGGTGGCAGCACTACGCTGACTGCCGGCGGCGGTACATCGTATAGTTGGAGTACCGGCGCTACTACGGCGGCTATCTCTGTTTCTGCCGCAGGCAGCTATACTGTCACCGTGACCAGCGCCTCCGGCTGTACTGCTACCGCCGGCAGAACTGTGACCTCAGCCAGCGCCCCTACCGCTACTGCTACCAGCGCCACCGCCTGTGCGGGCAGTGCTGCTACGCTCACCGCATCGGGTGGCGGCACCTATCTCTGGAGTACAGGCGCTACCACAGCCGGCATCTCTGCCAGCACAGCCGGCAGCTATACTGTCACAGTGACCGGCGCCACCGGCTGTACAGCTACAGCAGCTGGTACACTGAGCAGCTATGCGCTACCTACACTGAGCATATCCTCTACCTCGCCTGCATGTATCGGCTCTACAGTGAGCCTCTCTGTGACGGCGAGCGGAGCTACCTCCTATACCTATGCGTGGACCGGACCTAATGGCTTCACATCTGCGTCTGCCACGCCATCTATCAGCAGCGCAGCAGTAGCCAATAGCGGCACCTACACTGTGACCGTGACAGACAATCATACCTGTACCGCCTCAGGCTCTACAGCAGTGAGTGTCTCTGCCTGCCTCTCCGTGAGCGGCTACGTCTTTGACGATGGCAATGGCAATGGCCTGGTAGGTCCGCGCGATACGGTCAGCGCATTTGGCCAGACGCTGTATGCAGTGGTCTCTGATACCAATGGCCGTGTGGTCAGCAGCGGCCCGGTGAGTGCCAATGGCTCCTTCACCGTATCGGGCCTGACACCATCTACAGGCGGGCTGAGGCTGCGCATCAGCACCACACAGCCTGCGGCAGGAGATAGCGTAGCAGCACCATCATGGCCGGCCAACTATCTCGGCACACTGGGCCAGTATGGGGTCAATAACCTGGCTGGTACCGGCGTCTACAGTGGCACCGATGAGATCATACCGCTCCGCACGGGCAGTAGCAATATCACCGGTATCTACGTGGGCTTTGACAGGCTGATGCCTGCTGTGAGCCAGGCATATACCATACAGCGCCCTCCGCGCCACTCTATCAAGACCCTCTCTGCAGCGGCGGGCCTGGGAGACATCACATGGAGCGACCCGGAAGATGGCGTAAACAAAGGCTCCTTTATAGTCTCTTCTGTCAATGTGATGCACAACAACATCCTCTTCTATGATGGTGATGGCAACAATGCCTACGATACTACTGAAGCGATCAGCGGCTACAAGGTGATACACAACTTTGTAAACTCCAGATTGAAGGTCAGGTTTGAAGGGGTGGCCTCGATCAATGCGCAGTTCTCCTTTGGCTATATGGACTCTGCAGGCAAGGTAAATCCAAGCACCTCTGTCTACAAGATACAGTGGACCAACGGTGCACTGCCGGTCAAGCTGGAATACTTTACCGCAGAGAAAAAAGACGAGCGCAGTGCCACAGTCAGATGGGCTACAGCCTCGGAGATCAACAATGACCACTTTGAGGTGGAGCGCTCTGCAGATGCGCAGGAGTGGACCAAAATAGGCACTGTGAAAGGAGCAGGAAATAGCAATGACCACCTGGACTACAGCCTCGATGACAATGATCCGCTGCCGGGTATCAACTACTACCGCCTCAAGCAGGTAGACTATGACGGCCAGTATGAGTACTCAGATATAGCCGAGGTAGAATTCAGCGGCGAGGAAGGAATGCACAGCGCTACCGTGATGACCATCTATCCCAATCCACTGCCTGCCGGCAAGCCACTGCACATAGCGCTGGCCGGTCCGTCAGACCAGATCAAGACAGTGCTCATACACACCGCGCTGGGCCAGCAGGTCTACCGCAATGATCCCGAGGCAGGCGAGGGCTACACACTGCCCGGCCTCACATTCAGCGCCGGCACCTATATCGTCACCGTGCTCACTACTACCAATGAAAGCTTCACCGCACAGATAGTGATACAATAAGAATACAGAGTGGTTAGTGTTTTTCTCATGCAGCGTGGGTTGGGTTTACCTGCGCTGCTTTTTTTATATCAATGCCCTGCCTTCATACTACGGATGCGCCCTTGTATTGCTTCCTGTATTTTGTATATGGGCTGTGAGGAGAGATGATTAGTGAGCCGTCTATCTGTATTTTTTCGCATCGCATGATCACCGGCCGCTGAGGCCACGCGGTGGATGATCTGCTCACGGTAATATAGTAGATCTTGCTTCATTGCTGATGCAAGTTACAGTTAATATATAAAGGGAATGTTTAATTTCTAATTTAGTTCAACACATTTTGAGCGATGACGCTAAATAGCTATAGGTCAGGCACAAAAAAAATCGGTGTTTGTACACGCATGGAGCGCGGCGTGCGATATTGCCTCAGGTGAAGATGTTTTTTTGCAATTACTTCATATTACCGCAGGTAAATCTTTCTTATTTTGACTGCTCTAAGACACAATACACATGGCACTGAATACCTACCTCAACTTTAACGGCAACTGCGCCGAAGCCTTCGCCCAATACAAAGAGATCTTTGGCGGTGAGTATACTACCTTCATGACCTTTGGCGATGTGCCGGGAGACCAGCCCGTGAGCGACGCTGACAAGGGCAAGATCATGCACGTGTCCCTACCTATAGGCACCGGCCATCTGATGGGCAGTGATATGCCGGGCTACCTGCCCAAGGCTACGATAGGAGACAATTTCTCGCTGAGCTATGAAGCGCCGTCTCAGGCAGAGGCCGACCGTATCTTTGCTGCGCTGAGTGCCGGCGGCAAAGTGACCATGCCTATGCAAAAGACCTTCTGGTCGCCGTGGTTTGGCATGCTGACAGACAGGTACGGCATACAGTGGATGATAGCAGCAGAGGGCCCTGCGGAATGACCGCGCGCGCTCAGCCCATCATAAATAAACTACCTTTGGTGAAAACACAGAACCGATGCGCAGAAAACACATCCTCCTACTACTGGCTGCTGTCATGGCACTGGCCTCTTGCAAAAAGCCAGTCTACCTCCCTCCGGCTGTGGTATCCGTCCAGCTGACCAGCAGCGAAGGAAATACATCGGTCTCTGACACCGTGGGTAGCTCATACACCCCGCTGCACATATTTACATTTATAGACTCTACTGCCTACCCCGCGTCAGATAGCATCAATCTTGTACTCCATTCCAGCTTGACCAGCAATGGCCCAGTGCAAAATTATGTGCAGGTGAAGATTGATTTCGATCATGTCTTTGCGCGCAGCGCGGTGACATGCAGTGATGAATTTTGGGATTTCTATAATCTTAATGACGTGATCAATGTGCTGCGTGGACCGCTCACGCCGATGCGTCATGGCGTGCTACAAAATAATACGATAAACATAAGCCTGATACCGCCGGGCAGCAATGATCTCTACAGGCTGGCCGATGCTCCCGATGGCGCCGCCGCCTCTCCGGTGGTCACCTATGTGGGTGAGGATTATGATTGGTATGCGCTGGTGAATAGCCACTATTTCCCGCAGTCCAGCAATAGCTTTCGGCCTCAGCTATTCCGCGTGACCTATAGCGGACAGCTGGTATGTGCTGCTACCGCAGATACCATGACCGTGCAAAACCTAATCTATCAGGGCTTTGTAGGAAACAACAGATACTAGGCCTGCACATCTGCCGGCATCAGCTCCTGCTGCGCGCGCCTGCGTGCCCGCCACCAGAGAAAGCCGATCGTACCCACTATCAGATACGGAGATACAAAGAGGAAAAGCACACCTTTATTGACACCATCTGCGGCAGAGGAGCCATTGGCCTGTGCCTCATCAGCCACCGCAGTACACATAGCGCACTGAGACCAGGCGGGATGCGATATCAGCAGCAGCACTGCGAGCAGTGCCAGTATGCCTGCTATTCTTTTCATGCTGCAAATCTATAGCAAAATACCTTGATCACAGGGGCATATTTTTCCTCCTCATTTGGCAGGCGATTTGTGCATGATAAATATCCTCTCGCGCATTGATAGATTTAACCCTGGGTTAAGATGAATGCACCATATCTTTGTGACACGTGTACGATGCCTACCGCTACTACAGAGGATTACTATCAGCAGCAGCATGAGAGATGCCGCAAGGGGCTGATGAGCTATGCTCGCTCTGCCAGAGATGAGGATATACACCAGGTGCGCGTAGCTATCAAGCGGATCAAGGCCGTGATGACCATCCTGCATGATAGCTGCGGCCTGGACCTGGAGGGGCATTTTGGCTGCTATAGGTATATCTTTCGCGAGGCAGGCCGGCTGAGAGATGCAGCACTCATGCGCGACCGGATCAGTGCAGAGAGCCGCGACCGCACCGCAGCTACCCACCACCGGCGCATGGCCGCCACGCTGTCGCGCCGTTTTCGCGATGCTGTACCCGCCTATCTCAAAGATATAGACCATCAGGTAGAAGACGTAGTGGCCGAGATACGCTGCAGCCGGCTGGATATGCCTGCTTACTGCCATCATCTGCACAAAAAGCTAAAAAAGCGCTGGCGCAAAGTGAACCGCTCAGGCCACTACCACACGCTGCGCAAGCACCTGAAGCACTTCATCTATGCCTGCGAGATGCTGCCGGAGGCCGACCGCAAGGCACTCCTCTCTGCCAAAGATACCCGGCACCTGGAGAAGCTGCAGGACCTCATAGGCCAGTGGCACGATGACATACATATGGATGCACATGTGTACTCAGGCATCAGCGATGCGCACCACCTGCATACCGCTCTCCGCCACCGTGCTGACAAACTGCACAAGCGTATCATCAAGGCGGGCGATAAGATATGGGGGTAAAAAAGAGACTACGTTTGTCCCACAACCTCTCCTTCATTTGTTATCTTGTATGGTCTCAATACGCCGACACATGAAATCCAAGCAAAACCACTCTGCCGGGTTCTTCTTTGAGAAAGAAAGCCAATGGCAGGATGCCTATAGGAAGCTGCGCACTATCATACTGGACTGCGGGCTGGACGAGGAGCTAAAGTGGGGCAAGCCCTGCTACACCTGGCAAGGGGCCAATGTGGTACTAATGCATGGCTTCAAAGAATATTGTGCACTGCTATTTTTGAAGGGAGCGCTGCTGAAAGATGACGCTCACATCCTGATACAGCAGACGGAGAATGTGCAGTCTGCTCGCCAGATACGGTTCACAGATAGCAAAGAGATCACCAAGCTGAAGGCTACGATCAAAGCATATATCTATGAAGCGATAGAAATAGGGAAGGCCGGTCTGAAAGTGGACATGAAGAAGAGTACAACGCTCGTCTACCCCGAGGAGTTTCAGAAACAACTGGACAAGAGCGCCAAACTCCGCAAGGCCTTTGAGTCACTCACCCCGGGCCGGCAGCGCGGCTACCATCTGTTTTTCACCGGCGCCAAACAAGCAAAGACACGCGAAGCGAGAATAGAAAAATCCATACCGCTCATACTGGCCGGCAAAGGACTGGAAGATTGATCCTGACAATAAACAGACCTTATCTACACCCTTTTTAAAAATTCTCTGATATCTCTGAATGCCTCCATGCCCTCGGGCGCTACGCGGGGGATATTAAAGAAGCCGTGGATGAGTCCTTTGTATTCTTTGTAGCTGGCCTTATTGCCAGCTGCTTTCAGTTGCTCGTAGTAGTAGCGGCCATCGTCCAGCAGAGGATCAAATTCTGCCGTGAGGATAAAGGCCGGTGCGAGTCCGGTGTGGTCTGCCTCATAGCAGGGGCTGACCTCCGGCATGCAGTACAGTGACGGGTCGGGCGTGTACTGCTGCTGAAACCATCGCACCGCGTGAGCGGTGAGCATATATCCTTTGCCATTGCGCTCCATAGAGGGGTGCTGCAGCTTGCCATCTATCCACGGGTAGATGAGTACCTGCGCACGCAGCGGTATACCTTCTTTCTTGCATTTATGCGCCATGCAGGCAGAGAGATTGCCACCGGCGCTATCGCCCATGACTACTAGGTTTTCAGGATCGCCCTGATAGTGTGCTATGTGCGCGCGTACCCATTGGATAGCGGTGAAGGCATCCTCATGCGCCGCCGGGAAGTAGTGCTCCGGCGCGAGCCGGTAGTCCACAGATACTACGATGCAGTCATTCATAGCGCAGATGCGGCGGCACACACAGTCATGCGAGTCCAGCCCATACAGCGCAAAGCCCCCGCCGTGATAGTAGATCACCACGCGCTGGTTTTCTTTGGCACTATTGCGATAGATGCGCACCGGCACACCATCGGCATTAGCATCTTGTACAAATGCTACAGGCGTGCGGCGGTCATACAGCAACGCACCGAGGCGGGCAGACATATTGGCCTTGCGCCGCCAGGCGGGTACACTGATGCCTTCGCCCTCTGTCGGATTATTGAAGTTGGTAAAGAATAAAACGAGTCGGAGCTTCCAATTCATATCAGGCAATTTACTGAAAGAAAATAAAAGCGCCTCACTGCCCGTAAGCTGTGTGGCGCTTTATATCGGAGAGACAGGATGCTGTCTTACCTATTACCAAAAACTATATTTTACTGGCCGATCTTATTTCTGAGGTCGGCATTTCTTTCTCCCAGCTCGTCTATTTTCTTTTTACGTCCGTCGTTTTCAGGTGAGGTGATAGGCTTTACCATTTTCCCCTTCAGGCTGTCTATAGTGCGGTCGTTGGCGTCCATTTGCCTTTTCACATCTGCACGATAGGCATCGCTGGCCTTGCGTTGTTCTTCTTTGGCCCTCTCGAGGCGAGCCTCAGCGGTATCTACTTTGCGCTCGGCCTTCATCACTTTCTGCGCCGGCGTCTGGCAAAAGGCGTACGTGCTCGCACACATCATTGCCATTGCTATCAGTATTTTTTTCATGATGGATGATTTGGTCTGCTGGGATAGGGCAGAAACCATGCCAAGGGGAATGACTTCCCCAGATACAGGTGTTTACCGCAAAAGCCCTAAATCGCAAAATGAAAGAAAAGATGAGAGAAAAATCGGAGCAATTTCATTAAAGGCAGAAAGCTATTTTAAGAAGTCCTTTCCGAAATGAGAGTTCTTTCCCTTTTGCGTTTCTGCGGTTAAACTGAATTACGCATTCCTCTTGTCCCAATCCTTAATGAAACGGATGGATACGCGCTTCATCGCTTCGAGGGCTTCGGGATTGATGCAGTCTATGGTGTCGAGGCGGGTGTGGTAGCTCGGGTCCAGGCTGCCGGAGTCCATAGCGATCACGCAGATAGCCGGCAGGCCCTGTATATGAAAGGCCGATCCATCAGACGCACCGACCATCAGCGGTAGCTTCTTGACAGGGACATTCTCCGCGATGAAGGCCTGCTCTACCAGGTCTATGTGTTCTTTTTTGTAAAACACCAAAGTATTGACCTCGCTGGTGCCGATGGTGAGGTGCTCGGTGTCCTTGATCGTATCGAGGTTAAAGAGGAAAGCTTTCTCCCGGATCAGTTGTTCCTTGTGCGCCTTGGCATAGGCCCAGGCACCGCGCAGGCAGGCCTCCTCAGAGCCAAAACTGATCACGCGCAGGCGGGTATTTTTCAGCCTGTCCTGAGAGAAGACTTTGGCCATCTCTACGGAGACCGCTACGCCGGTGAGGTTGTCTGAGGCGCCATGCACTACCTCCTCGCCATGCATATCAAATAGCACTATCAGCAGCGGGGTGAGTGCTGCAAAGACCCACCAGCCGTAGCCGATCCACGGCGCGGCGATGGCAGCATTCAGCACAGCGTATACCCCGAGCAGCACGATAGAGAAACTGGCCACGATGGTCATGACGGCACCATTCTGCTTGAAGCGGTACCAGTATTTGAATTCCTTCACGCTATCTATATGGCCAGCAACGATGAGCGTAGTCTTGGCCTCGCCGGTCGGCTCTATATCGCCTATCACATTCCACGATGGCTTCTTCTTGTACAGGAAATCGAGCCAGTGACGATAGGTGACGAAGTGGCCCACAAAGAGTATAGAGTTGATAGCGCCTACGATAGCAGCTATGAGCGGATTGACAAACATGAGGCCGAGTACGATCACGTACACGATACAGAAACCCTTCAGCGAGTGAAAGTGCGCCTCTAGTGGAGATAGGAATTCCTCTACGTCCACTTTGTCGCAATACTTCTTTAGTATCTCCGCAGTATGGAGCTGCGCCCCCTTTTCCTGCTCACTGCCAAAGTACCTGCCGCCAAAGCGTGTGATGATGTCCTCTATGTAAACGAGCATTGCGTGATTTTTTGCGATGTGGAAAATAGGGTTTATTCAGGGAATGCGGAATGCAATTTTACCGCAGAGGCTGACTTGTTAAAAGATAATCAGAAAGTCCGGATCAGTATATCTTTTCCCAGCGGAGGGATATGCGCGTACGGCGCAGGAGATACAGGCAGCAGCGCTTGAATGCACTCTCGCCCGGAGATTGCTTCGCTACTACATGATAGCTGACGGCCTGCCTGTGCTCTAGTATCCACTCTGACCCATCGTTCATTATTATCTCACTCTGATTTACATTGCTTATCGTATCAATGCCACCAACCTCCATCATTTTCTTGAAGTGAAGCCAGGTGCGGCGGGACACCAGCTGGGAGCCCGCCTGCTGCAGTGCGCCATTGCCATAGCGGGCTTTAATGACTCTGGCCTTGCGGCTGAGATGTTTGCTGCTTTTATCCGGCGGTACAGTGCGCACACCACTGTGTATCGGTATAGATGCTACCTTCCACGAAAGCATATAGTGGTTACCGATTTTAGAGAGACGCACAGCTATCCGCCTATGAAAGCTACGGAGCCAGGTGAATCGGTATATCTCATCATTAGGCGCTATTGGCACATTGTATATGATCGGCTCCTGTAGCCGCCATAGGTCGCGCGAAAACCAACGGATTCTGGATGTATCATAAGAGTATGGGGATATCTTACCAAAAACTTTTGAGGTATCCCATCTGCCATTAATACGCTGAACAATGAGGGAGGATAAAAGTACTGCACCCGAGTCATGCTCCTCAGCAAAGCCCAAATTAGGAAAACCCTTCAAGGGGAAATACATAGGTATAGTATCTGATATCTGCGCCTGAGCGAAGTCTAAGATCATACATAGAAACAACAAAAGCGCTAACCTCGTTTTTATCATAGCGATTGAAAATAGGGCTTATTCAGGGAATGCGGAATAGAGAATAAGGAATAGTGAAATACATCACTACACGGAGAGGCACCGGGAAATGAGAAACAGCCATACAGAAGACACACAGATAATCCTCTTATCCTCGGTGTGATCTCACCGCGCTCTGTGTGGTGATCGCGCTTAGGAGACAGTACCAAGCATCGCAATAATTTCCTACCTTCCGCACTCACAGGAAACGTATCATGTCCCGCCGTATCATATCTGCACTCATCTGGTTTTGGCTGCTGGTCATACCGCTATCTTACAATTTCTGGACGCTGGACCCGGCTCTTTACACTAAGTTTCTGCTGCTGGATATCTCTCTGGCTGCGGCACTGCTGTGGCTCTCCCTGCGTGGCGGTCTGGTAGTAGCGGCACAGACCGGGCGTTTTTTTGTGCCGTATGCCCTATATATCCTCCTCTCGGTGGTGAGCATGGGCATCTACCAGACAGACCTGCCGGACGGCATCTTCGTCTGGCTGCATTTCTTCACCCTGCCCGCTATGGTCGCCGTGCTGCTACTGGCAGACAGGCATATAGACATAGCGCCCCGCCAGGTGGCAGTGGCTATCAGTGTGATGGCCGGTCTGGCCTGCGGCACAGCCGCGGCACAGTACTATGAGCAGATCATGGCCCTGGGTGCCTGGCAGCTCGAGGCCGGCGACGCCGCCAAGGCTACTTTTACCAATAAAAATATACTGGCGGAGGTAATGCTGCTCACACTCCCCTTCAGCCTGTATGCCGCTGCCCACGGTGGCAGATGGCGGCTGCCGGCTATGCTCTCTCTGGTGGCTACGGCTGGGGTACTGGTCATCACCTTTTCCCGTGCAGTATGGGCTGCGGGTACGGTGGCCACGCTCACTACCCTCTGCATCTATCTGTATGCCACCGGACGGTGGCAGCCCCGCTGGTACCACGCAGGCGTGCTGGTGCTGGGTATCGTGGTGGCCTATGCAGGCTTCAGATGGTTCGTGAGGCATACTGATGTAGGGGACTACATCGCATATTTTTACAATAAACGCAACACTATCCGCGAGCGGCGGCACCTGTGGGCCGCGACGTGGCGGCTATTCACACAGTATATACCACTGGGCAGCGGTACGGGCAGCTGGCGTGTGATGAATATGCGCTACGGCATAGTGGGCCTGCGGGACTATGCCACCTTCTTTCAGCAGCCGCACAATGACTACCTGTGGGTACTGAGTGAGCAGGGTGTCTTTGCCTTTGCAGCCGCAGCAGCCGCATGGTGGTATGCAGGGCGCAGACTGCTGCAGCGGATAGTGGCGCAGCCGCGAGACCTCTTTCTGTACTGCCTGGTTTTTGGTATGGTGGGGTATGCGGTATATGCGGCCTTTGCTTTCCCGCGGGAGCGTGCAGAGCACGGTATCATTCTCGCCTTTATAGTCTTCTTTATCCTGCGCGGGGGCGGGGAGGCGGTCCTGCCACTGCCCCGCTATGCGCCGCTCCTGCTGGCCGCCGTGGTGCTGACGGGAGGCTGGTACTCCTGGCAAAAAATGTGGGGGGAGGTACACCTGCGGCGTTTCTTTGCTGCGCGTGAGCAGCGCGATATGGCGGCGCAGCGGGCCGAGCTGGATGCTATAGACCCGTGCTACTTCCTGCTGGATGGCACAGCTACGCCGGTAGCTTTTTATAGCGGCATGTTGCGCTTCGCGCAAAACGACCTTGATGGCGCGGAGAGGGATTTTCGCGCAGCGATACGCGCCAATCCTTATCACCCCTACTCACTGTGCAATGTAGCTACCTGCCGCAGCATGGCCGGCGACAAAGCAGCAGCAGAGCGCTATTTTCGCGAGGCGCTGGCGTATGTGCCGGGCTTCCCCGATGCCGCGCTGAACCTCTGCGCCATCAAGTACAACGAGCACCAGACAGACTCTGCCGCCTGGTACCTGGGTATGGCAGAGGATACGATGGCAGACCAGCGCTATGTTGGCTTTGTAAAGGTGGTGGTAGGCGCGGCGCTGAAGGGGATACAGCAGGAGGCAGCAGGCAAATATGACAGTATCGTGACACTACGCCTCTCGGAAATCGAAAAAAGACCGGACTGGGAGCGCAGCATACTGAGAAAAGCTTATCTTTACCACCGACCATTGCAGCTACAGATATACCAGGATCTGGACTACGTGATCAGGTATCAGGACCATGATACATCTGCAGCTGCAAAATTTGAAAATCAAAACAACGATCTGACAAAATGAAAACACTTCTCCTCTCGCTGGTCATGACAGCCGTCACCCTGGCACTCAGTGCGCAGGGCACCATCACCAGTATCACGCCCAACTCCGGCGCGCAAAACACGCAGCTCACAGTACAGATATCCGGCACTACCGGCAGCTTCAGCCCCGGCAGCTCTACCTACATCAATTTTGTGCAGGGCAGCTACAGCTACTTTAGCGCGTACACTGCCAATGTACAGAGCAGCACCAGCCTCTCTGCGATAGTGCAGATACCGGCTACGGCGCCTACGGGGATCTACGATGTATCTGTGACAGACTATAATGGCGCAGGTGCGTTCGCGCAGGCAGCCTTTACGGTACTGGCAGGTCAGGTACCGCATATCGTATCTGTAGATACCAACTATGCCTCTCCCGGCACTACACTCGATGTGACTATCAGCGGTGCTGACACCCATTTTGACCAGGGTACAGGCACCTATCTTTACTTTTATCAAGGTAGCAGCTCCTACATACAGGTCAACTCCTGGAACGCGCTGAACCCTACCACTATCCTGGCCAATATCTCTCTGCAAGGTAATCAGCCACTCGGATTCTACGATCTGGACGTATATAATGACTGGGATGGATACATCACACTGCCCAATGCCTTTGTAGTGACAGATACTGCGGCTGGTATAGTAGTAGTCAGCCCTGTGGATACCACTGGCAATGATAGTACCACACTGCGCATCATGGGCAGCGGTACGAGCTTTGGCTACCCCGGCAGTACCACTGTGGTATGGCTGGGCCAGACGCACCGGGGCTCAGTGCCAAATGCACTGGCCAGCAGCATGACCATTATCAATAGCAATACACTGGAGGCTACTTTCCAGTTTCCTGTAGGATCTCCCGGTGGCTGGTATGACCTGTATGTGCTGAATAGTATAGATGGCCAGCTGACCAGAGAGCACGCCTATTACAAAAACGGTGCTACCGGTATCAATGATGCCACAGCAGACCGGATAGCGATCTATCCTAACCCTGTGCAAAACCAATTGACACTGCGCGTGACACCTGCGGAGCTCAACAGCGCCTACACACTCACAGACCTGACCGGCCGCACCGTACAGCGCGGCACCATTACCGAGCGTACCACTACCATCTCTACCGGCGGGCTGACAGAGGGCGTATATATGCTACAGATAGGCGGCACATCCTACAAGATCGTGAAAGAATAAAAACTGATTAACCTGATACAAAGAAGAGCGGAGCAGATGCTTCGCTCTTCTTTTTTGTGGCTCTGTCATTGCAAGGAGCGATAGCGACGTGGCAATCCGGGTCTAAAGACATCGCAGGGTAGCCGTAGTGAGCAGCGGGTTTAGCATGAGGCGCTGGTTTTCAGCCGGAGGCCGGGGGCAGCGCACACTCCCCAGAGGCGAGCGCGTGATGCTGCGAAAAACGGCATCATGCTGGTAGGGACAGGTCGCGACCTGTCCCTACTGTCGGGTGCCCGATCATACTTATCAATCACTTTTTGAAAGTCAGCCCCTCTTCTTTCAGTGCAGCCTTTAGCCTGGGTATAGCAGTCGGGCCGATGCCGTGTAGTTTGAGGATATCTGCCTCCGAGTATTTAGCGAGTTGCTTTGCAGTCTTGATACCAGCGGCGCTGAGGGCACGGCGAGCCGGTGCGCTGAGGCCGGCAGTCCAGTCTACTTTAGGTGAAGCTAACAGCTCCTTCTCTGCTGCGTCTTCTTTCACGCGATGCTTTACGATGTCGCTGATGAGTTTCGCTGGCAGCGGCTCATCTAGCGGAAACTGTACTGCTCCTTTGGAGCTTTTATATTTCGCCAGTTGCTTCGCAAAAACTCTGATGCCCGATGAGGTGGGATAGAAACCGATGTGCTTCTTATACCCTGCGAAATATACCAATACGCGGTTTTGCCGGAAGGCGGGGATGCTGTAGCTGATGCACTCTGAGGCTTTGGGTGCGGCTTTGGCTATGATAGCTCTTATCTCGTGCAGTTTCTCCAGCGCTTCGGATGCTGCGAGGGCTATGTAGTCGTCTATGTCGGTGGCTTTGAGCATGACAAAAGTTTGTACACACTAAGATAAATCTTTACCCACTGATAATATGCTATCTCTTAATTTCGTGGCACCAATATTGACATCATCCTTCTGCAACATAAAAACCACCTCACATGGCAAAGATCAAAGTAGCGATCAATGGATTTGGCCGGATAGGCCGCGTATTTACCCGCATCGCACAGGGCAATGACAACATAGACATCGTAGCGATAAACGACCTGACGGACACCAGGACACTCGCACACCTGTACAAGTATGACTCGGTACACGGTGTATCAAAGCCTGCGGTGTCTCACACGGACAATGGCATCATCATAGATGGCAAAGAGATACGCGTACATGCGGAGAAGTCTCCCGACAAGCTGACCTGGCATGAATACGGCATAGATGTAGTGCTGGAGAGTACGGGGCACTTTCTGGACCGCGAGAGTGCAGAGCTGCACCTCAAGGCCGGTGCCCGGAAAGTGATCCTGAGCGCACCGCCAAAGAGCAGTGATATCAAGACCGTAGTGCTGGGCGTGAATGATGCCATACTGGACGGCACCGAGACGCTGCTCTCAAACGCCTCCTGCACGACCAACTGTGCGGCCCCTATGATCAAGGTGCTGCACGACAAGTGGCAGATAGTAGATGCCTATATCAATACAGTACACGCGTACACAGGCGACCAGCGCCTGCATGATGCACCACACAAAGACCTGCGCCGGGCCCGCGCGGCAGCGCACTCTATCATACCTACCACCACAGGTGCGGCCAAGGCGATCACAAAGATCTTTCCGGATCTGGAGGGCAAGATAGGTGGCAGCGGTATGCGCGTGCCGGTGCTGGATGGTTCTATCACTGAGATCACCTGCCTGCTCGACCGCCCTGCCACGATAGAGGAGATCAATGCAGCATTTAAACAAGCTGCCGATGGCGCGCTGAAGGGCTACCTGGAGTATACAGAGGACCCGATCGTATCTGCAGACATAGTGGGCAATGGTGCGTCGTGCATCTTTGATGCGCAGCTCACATCAGTAGTGGGCAATATGGTAAAAGTGCTCGGCTGGTATGATAATGAATATGGCTACTCATCCAGACTGGTGGACCTGGTAGAGCGGATAGGCCGGTAGAGTAAAGCCACGTTTGCTTCTTGCTTAGTCCCAGTCGGGCGCGGTAGATGGATTGGTCAGACGCTCGTCTTTATTCAGCGCAAAGATGGCATCCATCTCCTGCTGAGTCAGCTCAAAGTCAAAGATGTTGAAGTTCTCTGCCATGCGCTCGCGGTGTGTGGTTTTGGGTATCACAGCTACATCGTCCTGCTGTACCAGCCAGCGGAGCGTCACCTGCCCGGCGGTCTTATGGTGTTTTGACGCTATATCCATCAGCACAGGGTCTTTGGTCACTTTGCCCAGGGCCAGCGGGCGGTAGGCAGTCAGGGCCATATCGTAGGAGCGCAGATAGGCCAGCAGCTTGGCCTGCGAGAGATAGGGGTGGTACTCCACCTGGTCGCAGATGATCGGTGCCTCTTTGCGCGCCTCCTCCAGTTGTGCTATGGTAAAGTTGCTCACGCCTACGCTTTTCGCATAGCCTTTGTTGATCACCTCATTTAGTTGGGCTACGGCTGTCTTATTGCTCTCGGGGTCGGATGGCCAGTGCAGCAGCAGCAGGTCTACGCGGTCCATCTGCAGCTTGCGCAGGCTATCCTCTACGGCGGGCAGCAGATCGTGAAAGTCACTCGGCCAGACCTTGGTAGTGACAAATATCTCACTGCGGTCCACACCGCTATTGCGGATACCTTTGCCTACCTCAGCTTCATTCTCATACATGCGGGCAGTATCTATGTGGCGATAGCCTATACCTATGGCCGCAGCGATATCGCCGGCGGCATCAGGGCCTGTTATTTTGTAGGTGCCGAGGCCTATGCGGGGAATGTGTGTGCTGCCTATGGTGATAGCCGGTGTGCTCATGTGTATCTTTCTTTGATCCGTGGGCAAAGGTAATGAACCCTCAATGCTCCGCTGTGAAAATGTGTCAATAGATGCTACAAGTATGCCAGTTTTTGTTTTTGAACCGGAGAGGACGTTTAGGCGAGTGTTTTTACCCTCCAAACCCTGCCTACCGTCAGGCAGGCTCCCTGAAGGGAGGCTTTAATACAGAATACGTTTTGGTCGCATAAAAAACATAGAGAAATAGAAATACAGGTTTTTTGTTTTTGAACCGGAGGGGGTACCTTTTTAGGTGAGTTTTTTTTACCCTCCAAACCCTGCCTACCGTCAGGCAGGCTCCCTAAAATAGGGAGG
>JAFDYQ010000043.1 GCA_018267365.1 Bacteroidota bacterium
AATGGTTTCGCGCCGACGCGCGCAAGCACCCGCACCTCTACACCGCCAAGGTCCCAGTCCGTGGCAACTATGTAAAGATCGCCGAGGACCTGTTTTCACCCCTGTAGTGCTCAAGCCTTAGATTGAAGTCTTCCTTATTTATAAGGTCGACTGTTTCTGCACTAGCCCTCTCCTTTGGAGAACTTGTCCGCCGCGGCGGAGGGTTGGGAGAGGTGGCTGTTTGTATTAAAGCCTCTCTTTAGGGAGGTTTGGAGGGTTGTATTTGTATTAAAGCCCTCTCCTTCGGAGAGGCCTGCCTGCCCGTCAGGCAGGATTGGGAGAGGTGGCTGTTTTTGTATTATCCCTCTCCTTCAGTGAGAGTTCGGTAAGGTGCCATGACAATAAAAGCCCTGATTTTGCATTTATTGTCCGTCCAAAGCAGTCCAAAACCTTATATTTGCCCTCCCGCTAATGAAGTCGACCACTCAGTTGCTGTACCATATCCGCCTGTCACTTTCCGGCCGCCGCTACCTGCTGTGGCTGCTACCGGCTGTGCTGTACCTGGGCCTCACCTCCTGCGAGACCCCGGAGAAGGTGATGAAAAGCCCGGATATCAACTACAAACTCAAAGTAGCCACCGACTGGTACAATAAGAAGCAGTACTTTAAGTGTATCCCTGTATTTGAGGAACTCATGGGCCTCATGAAGGGCCAGCGCTCTACAGAGGATATCTACTTCATGTACTGCATGGCCAACTATAAGCAGGCAGACTACATGATAGCGGCCTATCACTTTCACAACTTTGTGGTCACCTACCCTCTGTCAGACAAGGCCGAGGAGGCGTCTTTTATGACTGCTATGAGCAATGAGAAACTCTCTCCGCGCTATGAGCTGGACCAGACCTACACGACCAAAGCTATAGACGCCTTCCAGTCTTTTATCAATCAGTACCCGCAGAGCCCCCGCCTCGATACGGCCAATCAGATGATCACCACCCTCCGCCGCAAGCTGGAGAAAAAAGCCTGGTCCAATGCCGAGCTGTACTACAAAACGGAAAACTACAAGGCCGCTGCAGTGTCTTTTGAAAACCTCCTCGTGCAGTTTCCTGATATAGAAAATACGGAGCGCATCCTCTTTATGGTCGTGAAATCATACGACAAATATGCCTCTAATAGCGTAGTACTCAAGAAGGTGGACCGCTATCACTCTGTCATATCATCCTACAAGAATTTTGTGTATAAATTTCCAAACAGCAAATACCTGCAGGAAGCCACAAAATATGAGACGGATGCCCACTATTACTCTACCGAGGCCGCCTATGACAAGGCCTATGCCTACGTACCAGAGGAGCGGGAGAAACACCTCAATGAGGCTATCAAGGAGTGCAACGAGCAGCTACCATTCATCAAGGATCCCGACCGTATCAAAAAGACCAACGAGACTATCCAGCGGTGCTACCTGGGTATCGTCAGGACAAACTACGACCTGGCCGAGGAGGTGGGAGATACCAATGCCGTAAAGCGGGAGGCCAAAAAGCGGGACTATTATGACCGCACTATCAAAAGTTATTATACCTTTGTGGATAAATACAAAGACGGTAAATACATCAAGGAAGCGGAAAGGCTCTATGCCCTCGCCTCCGAAAAAATAGGAAAAGCAACAACAGATGGACAAAAGTAAGAAGATCAAAATGACACAGATCAGCCCGCTGATCGAGACCCAAAACCTCGAAAAACTGGCTAAAAAGACTCAAAACACTTATGAGTCTATAGCAGTCATAGCTAAGCGTGCCAATCAGATCGGAGCAGACCTCAAGATGGAGCTGCATAGCAAGCTGGAGGACTTTGCCTCTCATACTGACACACTGGAGGAGATCCATGAGAATAGGGAGCAGATCGAGATATCAAAGTTTTATGAGAAGCTGCCTCACCCTACTATCCTGGCTATGAAGGAATTTCAGGATGACCAGATCAGCTATCGCTACGCCGATCAGCAGTAGTCAGCCTCCTGTACAGATATAGCAAAGCGCAAATACCGCAGTCAAAAACCGGTACTTGCGCTTTTTGCTCTTATGCAGTTTTGTATTTACATTCATCCGGCTACCAGTATCTAGTATCCAGCATCTAGTATCCAGTATCTAACCATCCCCATCTAATCACATGAGTCTCAAAGGCAAAAAGATCATACTCGGCGTCACGGGCAGTATAGCTGCCTACAAGAGTGCCACTCTGGTCAGGCTCCTCGTCAAGGCTGGCGCAGAGGTACGGGTCATCATGACCGCTGCCGCCGCTGACTTCATCACGCCCCTGACGCTCTCAGTGCTCAGCAAAAACCCTGTGATCAGCCACCTGCAGAATGACTCCCATACCTGGAATAACCACGTAGAGCTGGGCCTCTGGGCAGACCTCATGCTCATAGCCCCGGCCTCTGCCAATACGCTGGCCAAGATGGCCACCGGCCAGTGTGATAATATGCTCCTGGCTACCTATCTTTCTGCTAAATGTCCCGTGTACTTTGCCCCGGCTATGGACCTGGATATGTGGCAGCACCCCGCCACGAGGAGGAATGTCGGGCAGCTACAGTCCTATGGCAATACACTGATCCCCGTAGACAATGGTGAGCTGGCCAGCGGCCTGGTAGGTGATGGCCGCATGGCAGAGCCGGAGGCCATCGTAGCGATGCTCGTAGGATCCATTTGAATCAAGTAATGTTCCTTACAAAGGTCACGGATAAAGCGGACTTAAGACTATAGGTTCTTTCCTCTCCTTTGTAGAGGAAAGATGCCGAAGCCTGCCTGCCGGAGGGCAGGGCAGATAGGAGAGGTGTCAAGGCTGTGCCATCCAGGCCTCCACCGCAGAGCGCGTCAGCTGAAAGTAGTTGCCCTTCTTCTCTACTATACTGTTATTGACCCAGAGTATCTGGGGTAGTGTAGCGCCAGCCATCTTGATAAACTCGTCAGGCCCGAGGAAGAGCTGATGCGGTATATCGGTCAGCCCATAGTCGCGCAGGTAGGGCTCGTATAGTTCTTTCTTACCGTTCAGGACGAGGTAAAACGGGATGGCTGGATTTTCTTTGTGCAGCACATGTATCTTTTGTGCTGCTATCCTGCAGTGTGGACAGGTGAGGCTCAGGTAGGCTATGATATGTTTGCCCCGGCGCAGCTCTATGGCCGGAGGGATATTGGTAGGATTGGCAGAGGTATAGAGCAGGTCCAGTGGTACTTTATAGTTCACTGCCTGCGGCTGCATATTCCTGGCGTCGTCCAGATTCACCACATTCAGTATGAATGGCAGCGCCAGCCCGGCTATACACAGCGCCCCCGCCAGAAACCGCATATAGCGGTCTTTCATCGGCACGGTCATCGCATAGATCAGGCCGCAGAGCAGCAGCATACCTATATTCTTGGCTATGGCGGCCAGCGGTGTCATGGTCAGGTACTCGCCAAAACACCCGCAGTTGCCATTGTTCCCCTTGGTGAGCAGGATGCCCGTCAGGTAGATGCAAAAGACCACCAGCAGGCCCGCTACCAGCGGCAGGGTCAGGCGCCTCAGGCGGAAGTTTATGATGAGCAGCGCTCCGCAGCAAAACTCCAGCCCTATCAGCAGCCGGGCTACAAAGGGAGCCGTATCCCAGGTGGCTATACCCAGGTCTACAAAGGTGTACTCAAAAGGCTCTATAGGATAGAGCTTAGTATAGCCGGAGAAGATAAAGATACCTCCCAGAAAGATAGAAAGCAGTATGGACAGGATCGTCCAGATCGTAAACTTAGGCAGAGGCATAGCACGAAGAAAGGCATAAAAAGTAAAAGGGGCAACCAGTGCCCCTTTTACGAATAAGGTTTTTCAAACTTATTTCAGTGAGCAAGAGTAGCTAGAGCCACCGGCTGTTGCTACATTGTTGCAGGCAGCCTGAGCATCTGACTTAGTACCATGTACGGTTGTAGACACAGTTTGTGACATACCGGCTACAGAATAAGTACACTCGCAAGTGTAGTCCTTCTTACATGATGAAAGTGTGAAAACGCCGAGAACGGCAGCAGCAAAAATGAACTTTTTCATTGTTCTTTTGAGTTAAAGGGGTTAGTTAATGGTGTAAAACTAAAAATGGTTTTGGTTTTTAAAAACATTGTGGCATTTTTATTTATAGTCCGGCATCCACACGTATCGGCGCAATTGTAGAATTTATAGGATATTTGTAGCCCTACATAGCACATCGTACATTGAAGATCGCCAATAAAAAGATCCTGATCACAGCAGGTCCTACACGAGAGCCTATAGATCCTGTCAGGTACATTAGCAATTTCTCTACAGGCAAGATGGGCATCGCCCTCGCCGAGGCCTGCGTGGCCCGCGGTGCCTCTGTCACACTGGTGAAAGGCCCTACGCAGTCGCGCGTCTCAGCTGCCGGTATCAGTGTGGTAGACGTGGTCTCAGCGGCAGACATGTATGCTGCCTGCACACAATATTTCGCCGCCAGCGATGTTATCATATTCGCAGCGGCAGTGGCAGACTACACACCCAGGCATCCCGCCACGACCAAGATCAAGAAGCAGGAGAGCGAGTTTACCCTTGAGCTGGTCAAGACAAAGGATATAGCCTATGAGCTGGGACGAGTGAAGAAACCCGGTCAGGTGTGTGTAGGCTTCGCGCTCGAGACAGATAATGAGCTGGCCAATGCCACATCCAAGCTGGAGAAGAAGAACCTCGACATGATCGTGTTAAATTCTCTCAAGGATGAAGGCGCAGGATTCCAGCACGATACCAATAAGATCACGATAGTGGATAAAAAAGGAAATGTGGTTACATTTGATCTGAAGGCAAAATCAGACGTAGCCTCTGATATCTTAGACTATATAGAAACACAGCTATAATGCGAATGGCAAGACCTTTAAGCTTTTTGATGGCGCTTCTGCTGCTATCCTGGCATCTCACTGCCCAGGAGCTGAAGTGTACCATCCAGCTCAATTCTCAGAAGATAACCGGTGTAGACCCCTCTGTATTTCAGACACTGCAGGGCGCTATGACAGACTTTATGAATCAGCGCGCATGGACGCAGGATGTATTCTCTCCTGAGGAGCGCATTGATTGCTCTCTCTACATACAGCTGGATGGCGTGGAAAACCAGGATCAGTACACCGGCTCTATCACCGTGCAGGCAGCGCGCCCGGCGTTTAATAGCACCTACAACTCGCCGATGCTCAACTTTCGCGATCTGGACTTTGTCTTTACCTACTCGCCCAATACGCCACTCGACTTTAATATCAATCAGTACCAATCCAACCTTACTTCGGTTCTCGCTTACTATGCTTACCTCATCATCGGGCTGGACTATGAGAGTATGGCCAAGGGTGGCGGGACCAAGTACTTTGCTATGGCCGAGCAGATCATGAATTCCGTACCGCAGGGCGGCAATGAATCCAAAGGCTGGAAGCCATTTGACAATAATCCGGTCAGTGGCAATAAGAACCGATACAACATTATCAGCTTCCTGCAGGGTGCCAAGTTTGAAGGGTTCAAGAAGGTGATCTATGAATACCACCGACTGGGCATAGACAATTTCTTTGACGATCCTATAGTAGCCCGTGCCCGCATCCTCACTGCGCTGCGCGACCTGGACAAGACTTTCAAAGACTATCCAAACAACGTACTCGTGATCCTCTTCCTGCAGGCCAAAGGCGATGAACTGGTCAGCATCTTCCAGGGCGCCGAGGCCGGCGAAAAGACGGAGGCGATCAACATCCTGAAGCGACTCGACCCCGCCAACGGGACGAAGTACGACAAGATCATAAAGGGATAAAAATTCACGACTATAACTATGAAATCTAACCTCTACCTCCTGTTCCTTCTACTGCTGATAGCGCCCGGACTCCGTGCCGGAGATGATGGCGTGTACAGTACAATCTATTTTTACAGGCCCAAACTGAACGGCATATACGCTGGCACTAATAGTTCCCCTATTCAAACCCGTGTCGGCAATCAGGAGTTCTTTAGTGTGAGCCTGGATGGATCCTCATTTAAATTATATTCTACAGGGAGAATGAATATCGCGGCGGCTGGCCGGGAGCTGAATCTTACCATCGAATCAGGCAAAAATTATTATGTCAGACTGGATATTAGGAACAAAGCATTTATCATCCTCGAGAATGCAGAACTGGCAAAGGAAATGCTAGATACATCTAAAGTGATTCCCCATGAGGAGGACCTGCGAAACCCTATCAATAGTACAGCGCTGGAGAATGCCAATAAGTCCGACAAGGGGCAGGGCACTTGCTTCCTGATATCCTCTGCAGGGTATTTGGTCACTAATAATCACTGTATCAAAAATGCAAAGGAGATCACAGTCAAAGGAGTGGATGGTGATTTCACAACTAAATACGGCGTCACTGTGATTGCGACTGATGCCAGCAATGATCTCGCCCTGCTGAAGTTTGGTAATAAGAACCTCAAGTTTGACAATCCTCCTACGGCTATACGTAGTAGCGGTGTGGCGCAGGCCGAGAAAGTATACGCACTGGGTTTCCCGAATGCCACAGCTATGGGTGCGGAGGTCAAGATCACTGAGGGTATCATCAGCGCCCGCAGCGGTGTGCAGGGCGATATCAGCAAGTTTCAGATATCCGCAGCAGTCAATCCCGGCAATAGTGGAGGACCGCTCATAGACGAGCAGGGCAATCTGATCGGTGTCATATATGCCAAGAGTACAGTGGCCGAGAGCGCAGGCTATGCTATCAAGGCAGGATATCTGGAGACTTTCCTGAAGAATATTGAGAACTTCGATGTGCCCAATCTGACCAATACCATCAAGGATAAATCCCTGTCAGAAAAGACTTCCGCTTGGAAGAATTACATTTTTATAGTGGAGACTAATTGATCACTAGTGCTGCAAGGGCAGCGGCACAAACTCTGTCTCGCCCGGCACACGGGGAAACTCCTGAGCCAGCCACTTGGCCTTCGCATTATCTATCAGGCTCTGGTCAGAGGCTACAAAGTTCCAATAGATCAGCCGCGGCTCCGGTAGTGCATCTCCGCCAAAGAAATAAACCGTCGTCTCCGGCAGCATGGTAAACTCACAGATGCTGCTATCCTTAGCTACTAGTAGTTCTTTTGGTCCGTAGATATTGCCATCACTCTCTACACCGCCGCTGAGGATATAGAGACCGGACTCGCCATAGAGCTTTGCACCGATAGAGACCTGCGTTCTTTCCTTACTCCTCAGCTCCAGAAAGTAGAGCGGGCTATATACCGGCACCGGAGATACTCTTTGATCAAAGGCACCTGCTATCAGCCTGTAGCTGATGCCACCCTCCTCCCACGCAGGCAGCTGCTCCGCATCGGCATGGTAGAAGGTCGGCTCCATTTGCTCTTGCTCCTTGGGGAGTGCCACCCATATCTGCAGGCCGTGCAGGGACTTCTCTTTACCACGCAGGTACTGTGGTGTACGCTCCGAATGGACTATGCCCTTGCCAGCTGTCATCCAGTTGACCTGGCCTGCTTTGATCTCTATCTCCGTGCCGAGGCTATCCTTGTGGATGATATTGCCATCAAAGAGATAGGTCAGCGTAGACAGCCCGATATGCGGGTGAGGCGGGATGTCCATATTCTCAGTAGAGGCCATGGCCGCAGGCCCCATATGGTCTATGAAGATGAACGGTCCGACCATTCGTCGTGTACGAAACGGTAGCAGGCGGCCTACGAGGAAATTGCCGATGTCACGAGGGCGCTCTTCTATGATGAGATCTATGTTTGACATGAGATGTATTTGTAGAGAGGCCAATGTAAAACAAAAACGTCAGGCACCAGACCTGACGTTATGTATTCTGTTGTCATCTTACTCAGATAGACAGGCCTATCTTCCTGTAGATAAAGCTCATGATCCAGGCTGGCCCGATCATCAGAAACTGGAGGTCTTTAATAAAGGATGGCTTCTTGCCCTCTACCTTATGGCCCCAGAACTGTGCGATCCATGCCGCTACAAAGAGGCTGATGGATACCGCCCAGAGGTAGCCGCCTGTGGCACGCTGTATCACCTCACAGAGTACGAGGCAGAGTGCGCTATACAGCACCATGCCTATAGCCAGCGGCACAGAAAGCGTGAAGTAGTAGATAGCCACGAGCACCGTCACGATATCAGCTACCGTGAGCTTAATATCAGGCGTGATCTGTACAGGCAGTGCGATGCTATACAGCAGGCCTACTACGGTAAAATAGATGACAGGCACACAAACGAAGTGTACCATTTTATTTGTGGGATTCTGATGGCTCACGGCATACTCGTCGAGCCACTGATGGATACTCTTCATGATATTAGTTTTAGTAGTGATACTAAGGTAGTATGGTTTTTATAAAAACAAAAACGTCATAAAGCCAATGCATCGTATTTGCCGATCAACAAAAAAGGCGCACCGGATAGTGCGCCTTTGTATACGATTGCCGCCGGGAGTTAGTCCCAGAAGCAGTAGCCATTTTCAGCGATCAGCTTGTCTGCTACCGCGCGGCGGATATTCTTGGTATTGAGGAAGTCCACCTTGGTGAACCTCTTCAGGCCCATAGCCATCATACGCAGCTCATCGCCTTCGGCGAAAGCAGCGAGGCCGGACTTGCCTGCTACATTGATACGGTCCATCGCGTCAAAGAAGAAGCACTTCACCATATCCACGTAGATCTGCGAAGCTTCGAGACCGTGCAGATTGACGAGCTTCTCAGCGCGGAGCAGGGCAGACTCCATCTGGAGAATATCGGCCAGTACATCAGCGGCATGCATCAGGATCTCCTGCTCGCTTTCCAGCTTCTGCATGAGCTTCTGCACTGCGCCACCTGCTACCAGCAGGAATGCCTTCTTGGCATTCTTCAGCGCCTTGCGCTCTGCGCCGAAGATATCATCAGCGTCAGGTGTAGAGAAATCAGGCACAGACATCAGCTCCTTCTGGATAGCCATAGCCGGTGTGAAGAGGTCGATCTTGCCCTTCATCGCAAACTTCAGGAGTGCGTCGATAGAGAGCATGCGGTTGATCTCATTCGTACCTTCAAAGATACGGTTGATACGAGCATCGCGATAGGCGCGGGCCATAGGATACTCCTCAGAGAAGCCATAGCCGCCATGTATCTGCAGGGCCTCGTCTACTACGAAGTCCAGCACCTCAGAGCCTACGAACTTCAGGAGGGCGCACTCGATCTGGTACTCCTCAGCACCACCTGTCAGGTACTCGGTCATAGAGGCACCGGATGCCTTGAGGTCGTGTTCTTTCTGAGCGATCATGTCGCACACGCGCCATGAGGCAGACTCAGCCACCCACAGGCGGATAGCCATCTCACCCAGCTTGTGCTTGATAGCACCAAAGTTGGCGATAGGCGTCTTGAACTGCTGACGCTCGTTAGCATACTTCACTGCCTGGTCCAGGGCACGCTTGCTGCCGCCGAGTACGCCGTTGCAGAGCTTGTAGCGGCCTATGTTCAGGATCTGGAATGCTATCTTGTGGCCCTTGCCGGCCTCACCGAGGAGGTTCTCTACAGGCACCTTCACATTATTGAAAAACACCTGACGGGTAGAAGAGGCCTTGATACCCATCTTCTTCTCCTCAGCACCGAGGCTTAGTCCCTCGTAGCCTTTCTCTACGATAAAGCCTGTGAACTTCTTGTCATCGCCATCTATTTTGGCAAACACGATGAAGATGTCTGCAAAGCCAGCGTTGGTGATCCACATCTTCTGGCCATTCAGTACATAGTACTTGCCGTCCTCGCTCAGTACCGCCTTGGTACGTGCGCCGAGTGCGTCAGAGCCGGACCACGGCTCAGTGAGGCAGTAGGCTGCTTTGAGTTCGCCGGTACCCAGCTTAGGCAGGTACTTCTTGCGCTGCTCCTCATTGCCAAAGTACACGATAGGCAGTGTGCCGATACCGGTATGCGCACCATACGCTACAGAGAAACCATGGCCGCCACCCATCACCTCAGTGACATAAGAGATGGTGTTAAGGTCCTTGCCGAGGCCTTCGTACTCCTCAGGTATAGCGAGGGAGAGGAGGCCGAGTTCGCCGGCTTTCTCGATCTTGCCGGCGCTGAGCATCGGGTCATGGTCGAGCTTCTCCAGCTCCGGATCTATCTCTGTCTTGAGAAAGTCCTTGACCATGTCGCGCATCATCTGCTGGTCTTCGTTGATCTGCTCGGGGATATAGCAATCCTCCCAGCTGCTGTCCTTGATCAGGAACTCACCTCCCTTGAGGGTGGTCTTGTTTGTAGTTTCTGCTGAAGTGCTCATTTTGTCTTTTTGTGCTTTTGGTATTTAGTAGTTAGTATTAAGTATTTAGATAATGCAGTTAATTCTGGCCTATCAGTTTTGATTGAAGATTGTAATTCATCTTTTGAACTTCATTTATCTTGTTGCAAAGAGTTTCAGTCGTCTCTTTGCTCAAAAGCTCCAACCGCTCTGACACGATAAGCTGTGTCTCCAATTCATAGGATGACCCATGAGCAATTGAAAGAAAGTGGCAGAATTCTTTATCGAAATTCCGGCCTGCTCCCTCTGCTATATTGGAAGGAATGGACACAGCACATCTTCTCATCTGAGAGATCAATCCATATTTTTCCTCTGTCGGGAAAGCACTAGTAGCTCTATAGATATCCACGACAAGGTCTATGGCCTTGCTCCAAACTTTTAGTTGTTTATAATCGTGCATACCTATTGTATTTGTATTGGCCTTTATCTTAATACTAAATACTAACTACTAAATACCCGGCTCCTTAGAAGCAAAACTGATTCTCTGCGATCAATTTGTCCGCGATGCGCCTGCGTGCAGCCACCGTATTCACCGGCTCCAGCTTGGTGAACCTCTTCAGGCCCATCAGCATCACACGCAGTACATCACCTTCGTTGAAGGAAACGATAGCATGCTTGCCGGAGAGGTTGATGCGCTCGAGAGCGTCAGAGATATACACCTTCGTGATGTCGATCTGCAGGGCGCAAGCTTCCTGACCGCGGATGCTGATCAGCTTCTCAGTCTTGAGAAGGGTAGACTCGCATACGAAAAGCTCGATGAGCATGTCTGCGATATCCATCATCACCTCTTGCTCCTTCTCCAGGTTCTGCATGAACTTCTGCACGGCAGCGCCGGCAGTCATGAGGATCGCCTTCTTGGCATTCAGCAGGGCCTTGCGCTCATTGCCAAATACATCGTCTGCATCAGGCGTAGAGAAATCAGGCACAGACATGAGTTCTTTCTGCACAGCCATAGCAGGTGTGAAGAGGTCGAGTTCGCCCTTCATGGCTTTCTTCACCAGCATACCTACAGAGAGGAGGCGATTGATCTCATTGGTACCTTCAAAGATACGGTTGATACGAGAGTCCCTGTAGGCACGTGCTACCGGATACTCCTCAGAGAAGCCAGTACCACCGAATACCTGTACAGCCTCGTCTACTACATAGTCGAGTACCTCAGAGCCGAATACCTTCAGGATAGCGCACTCTACAGAGAACTCTTCTGCAGCCTGCAGCTTGGCCTGTACTTTGTCTACGCCCTTGGCTACTGCCGCATCGATGTAGTCTTGTATCAGACCCGCTGTGCGGAAAGTAGCTGCGTCAGCCGCGTAGGTCTTGATAGCCATCTCAGCCAGCTTGTGCTTGATCGCTCCGAAAGAAGAGATCGGCACATTGAACTGGATACGCTCGTTAGCGTACTTGATAGCAGTCGTTGTAGTTTCTTTAGCGCCACCGAGTGCGAGTACACCCAGCTTGTAGCGGCCTATGTTCAGCACGTTGAAGGCGATCTTGTGGCCCTTGCCTATCTCGCCGAGGACGTTCTCTACCGGCACCTTCACATTGTTGAAGAATACCTGACGGGTAGAGGAGCCCTTGATACCGAGCTTGTCCTCTTCAGCACCCAGAGAGATACCCTCTGTCTTTGCGTCGATGATAAAGCCGGTGAACTTCTCGCCATCTATCTTGGCAAATACGGTGAAGAGGTCTGCAAATCCCGCATTGGTGATCCACATCTTCTGACCATTGATGATATAGTGCTTGCCGTCTTCGCTGAGTACAGCCTTTGTCTTGGCACCCAGTGCGTCAGAGCCAGAGCCCGGCTCAGTGAGGCAGTAGGAAGCCTTGATGCTGCTATCGCCCAGGCCTGGCAGGTACTTCTTCTTCTGCTCCTCTGTACCGAAGTAGAGGATAGGCAGCGTACCAATACCGGTGTGCGCCGCATACGCCGCAGAGAAAGAGTGGCCCTTGCCCATCTCGATATTGATGAAAGTGTCTGTAGCAAAGTCAACGCCCATGCCACCATACTCCTCAGGGATGGCAGCGCCCAGCAGGCCGAGCTCGGCTATCTCGTGCAGCAGGCCCACTACGAGGCCCGGTTGCTGCTTGTCTATCTCCTTGATCACAGGGTGTACACGATTAGCGATAAAGTCTGATGTAGACTGCGCGATCATGGATTGCTCCTCGGTGATCTGCTCCTTGATGTAGGTATCAGCAGCATTAGATTCCTTGATCAGGAACTCCCCTCCCTTGAGGTCTGTCTTTTGTTCGGTCAATGTAGACATGGTTGTTGTTATGTTTTTAGTTGTTTGTATTTAGATTATTTGAGTTTACGACGGAGAAAATAAGTTACATTGGCTCCAAATCCCACCACTGAAGAAGAAGAGTTCCATACCTCCCATCCATCGTTTCTTAAAGTAGCGACCTGCTTCAGAAGCGGAGATATATCATAAGGACTTTCGAAGTCACTTCCTGATAATTTTGTCCTTTTGAAGGGCTGTCCTTCCACTGAGACTAATAAGATCGATGCTCCAGTGTTCACGTCGAATTGGGAAACGGTAGCCTGCTCATACTTCTCCTGCGCCATCAGCGTAGTGCCGATGAGCATCAGGAATGCTATTAATACGTTTTTCAGTTTCATAGTTTATTTGAGTTTGCGACGAAGAAAGTAGATAGTCCATCCCGGCTGTGCAGTTGAATTCCATATTTCCCAACCACCATTCCTCAATTCTGCTAATTTATTCAATAGAACGCCTGTATAATCTGAACCAGATTTTGACTTTTCCTCCTGTGTCAATTTGCCCTCAATAGATACACTTGTTAGATAACCATTTTGAGTTACTATCGCCTGCTCATATTTCTCCTGTGCCATCAGCGTAGTGCCGATGATCATCAGGAGTGCGATGAGTATGTTTTTCAGTTTCATGGTTTGTTATGTTTACTTCGTTTTATAATAGTGTCCTTTGCGAGACTTTATTCCATTTTTAAAAATCAACAGCGATATAAAGCCGAAGCAATCTTCAACTTTGAATCTCTGATGTCATAGGCTCGATTTCGTGGTTCAGTTTTACTTAAGTTGAAGATTGCTTCGAGAAATCACGCTAATATTTATCAGTTGAATTTCTCCCTGCCTACTGTCAGGCAGGTCGCAAATGTTCACTTTTTAATCTCTGATGCTATCCAGCCAAAATCTCTTTCGGCCAGATCATTCCATAGAGGGTTCATTGCTTCGATCAGTTTTATCTTTTTCGCACGTGAACCAGCTTTGATCTGATATTCACGGGCTACTGCTTCTTCAGCCGTTTGAAACGCTTCGTACCAGACGAGCTTGTTTACATTATACCTTGCGGTAAAGGATTTGGGGAAGAACTTGATGACATGCTCTTCCCATCTGCGATGTAAACTATCCGTGCTACCGGTGTAAAGAACGTTGTTGCCTGCATTGGTGAAGATGTAGGCGTAGTACGGGTTCATTCAGTTCTTGTTTTCTTAGTTTCTCTTTACTTAAGTAGAAGATTGCTTCGGGAAACCACGCTAATATTTTATTAATGACTTTCTCTCGCAAATGTTCGCTTTTTTATGCCTTCGGCCGATTGCTTGCTGCGGTAGCCGCTTTCTTAAAAAGCTAGGGGAAACATCTTAGCTGATGTTTCCCCTAACGTATCTTCAATTAGCTGATAAACTCGTAGATGCCTGCGATACCCTGGCCACCGCCGATACAGGCTGTAGCCATGCCGTACTTGGCGCCGGTGCGGCGGGCTTCGTTGTAGAGCTTCTGAGTGAGCCATGCGCCGGTACAGCCCAGTGGGTGACCGAGAGCGATAGCGCCACCGTTTACGTTGATCTTGGCAGGGTTCAGGCCGAGCTCATTGATCACGGCGAGAGACTGTGATGCGAAAGCCTCGTTCAGCTCGATCAGGTCGATGTCGTCTTGCTTCAGGCCAGCTTGCTTCAGCGCCTTAGGCACTGCGGCTACCGGGCCGATACCCATGATGGTAGGATCTACACCTACAGAGGCAGCAGTGATCAGACGGGCGATAGGCTTGAGGCCCAGTTCGTTTACCATCTTCTCGCTCATCACTACTACGAATGCCGCTCCGTCAGATGTCTGAGAGGAGTTGCCCGCGGTGATGGTGCCACCTACCTTGAATACTGGCTTCAGCGCAGCGAGGCCCTCCTTTGAGGTATCCTTACGCGGACCTTCGTCAGCCGCTACAGTGATCTTGCGTGTCTTCTTCTTCGCACCGTCAAAGTAAGTTTCCTCTACCTCTACCGGTACGATCTCATCCTTGAACTTGCCCGCCTCGATAGCAGCGAAAGCCTTGACGTGAGAGTTGTAGGAGAACTCGTCCATCGCCTCGCGGGTGATGCCGTACTTCTCAGCTACCAGCTCTCCAGTGAGGCCCATGCCGATGTAGTACTCAGGGTTCTTCTTAGCTATCTCATAGTTAGGTACGGTCTTGTAGCCTACTGTCGGTACGAGTGACATAGACTCGGTACCACCAGCTATGATACAGTCGGCCATGCCGCTGCGTATCTTAGCGGTAGCGAGCGCGATGGTCTCGATACCGGAACCGCAATAGCGGTTTACGGTCACACCCGGCACCTCGATAGGCAGGGAGCGTACAGCTACCCAGCGTGCCATCTGGAGGCCTTGCTCAGCCTCTGGTACGGCGTTGCCTACTATCAGGTCGTCTACGCGCTTTGGATCGAGTCCTGGCACCTTGGTGAGCAGGTCAGTGATAGCATAATAAGCCAGATCAACTGGTGAGGTAAAACGGAAGCCACCTCTTTTAGATTTTCCTATTGCGGTCCTGGAACCAGCAACTATATAAGCCTCTTGCATATGATTAGTATTTAGTAGTTAGTATTAAGTATTTAGACGAATACAAATTAGTTTCTCAATGGCTTTCCTGAAGTAAGAATAGACTGGATCCTTTCCAGCGTTTTCTTTTCGCCACAAAGGCTCAGGAACGCTTCCCTTTCCAGATCGAGCAGGTACTGCTCAGTCACCTTGGTCTCTGCAGACAGGTCACCACCGCAGAGTACGTAGGCGATCTTCTTGGCTATGAGCATATCGTGATCGCTGGCATACTTGCCCACGTTGAATGCTGCTGCACCTGCGTAGAGGGCCGCCAGGCCGGCGCGGCCGAGGACAGTCACATCATTGCGCATAGGCTTCTGCACGTAGCCGTCATTGTAGAGTTCGAGTACCTTGGCCTTAGCCTCAGCCAGTACGCGGGATTGGTTTACTACGATAAAGTCTTTCTTCTTATCCAGTACGCCTACTGAGTAGCCCTCGTAGCCAGAGGTAGCCACCTTTGCAGTAGCGATAGCGCTGAACTTCTCAGCGAGAGTAGGTATCTGCGGGTCACCGGCGAAGTAGGCGTCAGATGCGCGCACAGCCATCTCCTTAGTACCACCACCGCCCGGGATGAGGCCCACACCTACCTCTACGAGGCCGATGTATGTCTCAGCCGCTACCGCAGCAGCATCAGCGTGCATGGTAAACTCGCAGCCACCACCGAGGGTCAGCCCGTGAGGAGCCGCCACGACAGGGATAGAAGAATAACGGCAGCGACCAGTAGTATGCTGGAACGCGCGGATAGCGAAGTCCAGCTCATCATAGTCCTGCTCGATAGCCATCATAAATATCATAGCGAGGTTAGCACCTGCGGAGAAGTTAGGATTGTCATGGCCGAGTACGACACCCTTCCAGCCTTGCGCTTCTGCGATGTCGATCGCCTTATTGATACCTTCCAGTACGCCACCGCCCAGAGAGTTCATCTTGGTATTCCAGCTGATGTTCAGCACGCCGTCACCTATGTCATCGATACGTGCATCCTGGTTCTTCCATACTGGCTTTTGTGTAAACACATTGTCCATGATGATGAATGCCTCACGGCCCGGGATAGCCTTGTAGCTCTTAGACTTCACATCATAGTACTTGCGTACGCCATTCTCTACGGTGTAGAAAGTCTTGAAGCCACCAGCCAGCATCTCCTCTACCCATGCGCCGAGCTTGAAGCCCATCGCCTTTACATCAGCTATTATCTTCTCCACGCCTATCACATCCCACTGCTCAAATGGGCCTAGCTCCCAGCCGAAGCCGGCACGCATCGCGTCATCGAGACGGTACAGCTCATCAGAGATCTCGGGGATACGGTTAGACACGTAGGCTGATACATACGCCGTCAGCTTCTTGAGAAATTCGCCGTGCTTGTCAGTAGACTTAGACACAGCTACGAGGCGCTTCTTGAGGTCTTCTATGCTCTTCAGCTCAGTGGTAGCTGACTTGGTCTTGGCAGATGGCTTGTACTCCAGTGTCTTCCAGTCCAGTGTGCTGAATGATTTCTTGCCTTCAGGAGACTTGGTCTTTTTGAAGAAACCCTGGCCGGACTTGTCGCCCCACCATTTGTTCTCGTTCATGGTCATGATCCAGGCTGGTACCTGCATCACATCGCGCATTTCGTCGTTTGGCAGGTTGTCGTATGCGCCCTTCATTACTTTGATCATGGTATCGAGGCCTACTACGTCAGTAGTACGGAAGGTAGCAGACTTAGGCTTGCCGATCAGCGTGCCGGTGATAGCGTCTACCTCATCTACCGTCATGTCCATCTCCTGCATCAGCTTGATCACCGCTGCGATAGAGAAGACACCTACACGGTTTGCGATGAAAGCCGGTGTATCCTTGCAGAGTACGGTTTGCTTGCCGAGGAATACGTCACCGTAATTCATCAGGAAGTCGATCACCTCAGGATTAGTAGTAGCTGTAGGGATCACTTCGAGCAACCTCAGGTAGCGAGGCGGGTTGAAGAAGTGCGTACCGCAGAAGTGCGCCTGGAAGTCTGCGCTCCTGCCCTCTGCCATGAGGTGGATAGGTATGCCGGATGTATTGGATGTGATGAGGGTGCCCGGCTTGCGGTATTTCTCCACTTGCTCAAATACCTTCTTCTTGATGTCGAGGTTTTCTACCACCACTTCTATCACCCAGTCGCAGTCCTTGATCCATGACATGTTGTCGTCAAAGTTGCCCGTAGTGACGCGGCTCGCGAAAGCCTTGTCATATATAGGAGATGGATTAGACTTGAGTGCAAAAGCCAGGGAGTCGTTGGCGATCTTATTGCGCACGGCTGGTTTCTTCAGGTCCTCTTCGCTCGCGTCGCGCGGTACGATATCGAGGAGTACTACCGGCAGGCCGATATTGGCAAAGTGCATGGCGATACGCGATCCCATCACACCCGAGCCGAGTACGGCTACCTTCTTGATCTTCCTGGTCTTGGCCGGCGTGACTTGCACGGCCTTCTTTTCTGTTGCTACAGCATCCATGTTGGTGTTATTTGAATTTTTTTTGGTTTTATACTTGATTGAAAATTTCCTTTGATATTAGTCTTTCAGCGTTACCGGCACATTAGCCATTTATCATTTCTACACGCTTGTTCACATTGTTTTTCTCCAGTCGGTTCAGTATCCTCTTCGTAGTGTTCTTTAGATATGAATGGTCATTGAACACACGTGAGAACATCAGGCTGCCCTCTATCTCGGCCACACTGCGCTCGGCCAGCTCATCTGCTATATCCTCAGGGTACTTGTCCAGGTAGATGGTCTTGATAGCGTGGAAGAAGTCAGTGAAGAAGTGGCGCACCAGCTCTGCAAACTCCGGCACCATGAGCGCACTCTCTACACCTACATTGCCCATGAGTGAGCCGGTCTCTTCATTGAGAAAGATCTCCTGTGCGGCTTCAAAGAGTTTTTCCAAACGTTCGTTAGGGCTTAGGCTTTTGTCATAGGCGTAGGAGAAGACCTTGCTCTTGAAGTATTCGTGCACGGTGCGGATGACCTTTTTCATCAGGTCCTCCTTGCTGGGAAAGTAATGGTAGAGGGAGCCCTTCTGCAGGCCACAGGCTGCTGCTATATCTGCCATAGAGGTATGGTAGTAGCTCTGCTTGCGAAATAGCTTGAGCGACTCGATGATGATCAGCTGCTCGTCTACTTTTTGCTTAGGCATAATGATTAATTGGATAACGAAGCTAAAAAGCTTTTTCTGACTTACCAAACGATTGGTAGGTAAAAAAGTTTAGGCAAAACTGTTAAATCAATCAATAACAAAAATTTGGTATACGTGACTATTGTCATAGCTTTGAAATCCAAAACCCAAATCCATGAAAAAGATAGTTCGTATACTCTTGTATACTCTTGTGCTGGTCATTGTGTTAGCCGGCGGTTTTGTCACTTTCCTCCAGGTGCGTGGCGTGCCTAAGTATGATGCCCCAACGATCCCCGAGTTTAAGGCAGAAGTCACTCCCGAGCGCCTGGTGCAGGGCACCAAGATAGCCAGTGTACAGTGCATGGTCTGCCACCGGGGCAAAGACAATAAGCTGGTAGGCAGGCAGCTGACCGAGCTGCCAAAGGAGTTTGGTACTATCTTCTCTGCCAATATCACCCACAGCAAAGACCACGGTATAGGCGGCTGGACGGATGCGGAGCTGGCGTATTTTCTCCGTACCGGTGTGCGGAAAAACGGCCAGTATGCACCTATATATATGCCCAAGTTTGGCCACCTGAGTGATGAGGATCTGAAGTCTGTGATCGTCTGGCTGCGCTCTGACGACCCTCAGCTGGCAGCCACCGAGCAGGCCACCGTGCCATCAGAGCCTAGCCTGCTGGTCAAGTTTCTCTGCCTCGTAGCATTTAAACCACTGCCATACCCGGCGGCTCCGATATCCCATCCGGATACTACAGATGTGGTAGCCTATGGCAAATATCTCGTGACCGGTCGCTATGACTGCTACACCTGCCACTCGGCAGATTTCAAGACGCTGGATATGGCAAACCCTGAAAAATCTCCCGGCTACTGTGGGGGAGGCAACACCATGCTAAACCTGGCCAGCAATAAGATCTATACCGCCAATATCACGCTGGATGAGAAGACAGGTATAGGGAGATGGACAGAAGATGACTTTCGCCGGGCTATGCATGAGAACAAGAATAAGGATGGCCATGCGCTGCGCTTCCCGATGTTGCCGTATAATGCACTGACCGATAATGAAGTACATGCCATCTGGCAGTACCTGCGCACTGTACCCGGCATACAGAACGAAGTAAACCGCCAATACGAGGTGGATCTGGATGCCCCCATCGTAGCCGCTAACTAGCAAAATAGAGCAGTACAGGTTATCATTTCATATAACCTGAAATTGTTAAATACTTGTTGGGACAGAGATTTTTCCTTTTGTGTCATTCCATTGTCATATTTTCAGGTAAACAAAAAAAATATTTACCGAAACATTTACGTCAATGAAGCACAAAATTACCCTACTGACCTTTTCTGCATTCGTAGCTGTCCTGCTCTGTAGCTATCGCCCCGGCCCGGCTCATGATGCCGGTGCTAACTGTACCGGATCTGATGGCGGCACTACCGCCTGCGGTGGCGCTGGCTGCCACACCAGCAGCCTCTCTTCATCGCTCGGTACCACGCTGGAGTTTGACTCTGCCGGTACGCCTGTCACGAGCTATGTGCCAGGCGGCTCCTACACCGTGAAGATCACCGCTACAAACGCCACCGGCTCTACGCTGCCTAAGTTTGGATTTCAGCTGGTCAGTATCACAGCGGTAGTGCCGGAGGCAATAATAATGTCCAGGCAGGCACATGGAGCGCCAGCCTGCCAGGCAGTGTGCGCAATACGACCACCTCACAATCCGGGCTCCCTATACCTGTGATCGAGCAGTCGGGATTCCTGTCACCCGCCTCCGGCTCGGGCGGCAGTGGTACTATATATACTGAGAGCATCTCATGGACAGCCCCCGCAGCAGGCACAGGAGATGTGATGATCTATGGTGTGATACAGGCTGTAAACGCCACCGGCAATCAGAGCGGAGACAAATCACAGCAGGCATCGCCACTGACTATCACTGAGGCTGTAGCAGGTCCAAACGGCGTCTATGATGTGACCCTGACTAATGCGATCAGCATATACCCTACTGTGACCAGTGGTGCGGTAAATGTAGCTACGAAGGCTACCATCAGCGACCTGAGCTACGAAGTGTATGGTATAGATGGCGCGCTGCACACACAGGGTACTATAGCCGGCGCTCATACTACCATAGACTTGTCAGGCCTGGCCGCGGGTATGTACCTGATACGTATGTATAGCCAGAATAACACGGCTACATACAAAGTCATAAAAAACTAAAAACCAAAGAGGATACATCTACAAAGGCGGCTCGTTGGCCGCCTTTGTCATTTTGGTATTTAACAAATCCGCTACTTTTGTTGTATGAAGCAATCCACCAAGATCATACTGGGTATCGTATCGGTAGTGATACTGATTCAATTTTACCGCCCCGCGCGCAATGAGTCTAACGATCAGTCACATCACATCTCTACGATCTATCCCGTGCCTGACCAGGTCAGCCAGATACTCCGGCCCGCCTGCTATGACTGCCACAGCAACTATACCATCTATCCCTGGTATGCCAATGTGCAGCCGGTAGCCTCCTGGCTCACACACCATGTGAATGAAGGCAAGGAGGAGCTGAACTTCTCCGAGTTTGCCACCTACAGCCCACGCCGACAGTACCACAAGCTGGAGGAGGTGATCAAAATGATAGATGACAAAAAGATGCCGCTGGAGTCATATACGCTGATCCATAAGGATGCTATCCTGACTGCAGACCAGCGCACAATCCTGACGCAATGGGCACAAGGTATCATGGATACGATGAAAGCCACCTACCCCGCCGACAGCCTGAAGCGCCCGCAGCGCAAACCGGACGCAGGCGCCTAATCGGATACCGCTGACTTTATTTATTTTAGCAGCACCAACAATCTATATCTATGGCACTCGTACCCTGCAGGGAATGTGGTAAAGAAGTAAGCGACGCAGCTGAGAAATGCCCGTACTGCGGCATCAGTACCCCCAGTAAGAAACGCCGGCAGGTAAAGCTGATCATCACTGCTATCGTGATCCTGCTGCTGATAGGTGGCGGCGCGTGGGCATATCACAAGGTGACTAGTATCTTTGCCCCGGCTACGGCAGAAGATACTACTTCGGTGCCGGTACTGGACAAGACGGTACCTGTGAAAGATCAGATCATACAGAAAGACTACAAGCGCAAAGTAGGTGAGATGATAGACAGCGATAAGTCTGTAGGCAATATCAGTGATGAGACCGGCCTGAGCCGCAAAGAAATCCGCAAGATCCGCAAAGAGAAACGGCAAAAGGAAAAGGAGCGAAAGGCTGCGGAGGAGGCTGCGGGTAAGTAAGTAGCCCTTATACAAGACGCATAGTAATGCGTCTCTACAAAAATTACACTGCAGGCTCCTGCTGGCTGAGGCAATGCCAGCTGCCAAGGCCCCAGATCACGTCTGTGCTGTCTATGCCGATCACTTTTCTGTCAGGGAAGCACTGAGTCAGTATGTCGAGGGCTTTCTGATCATTGCCACAGCGGAAGGTCGGGACGGCTACGCAGCTATTGGCTATGTAGAAGTTAGCATAAGATGCCGGCAGGCGCTGCTCCTCGTATATCACCGGAGATGGCATAGGCAGCTCTATGATGTTGAGTTGCTTGCCACTGAGCAGGCGCATCTTTTTTAGCTCTGCGAGATTCTCTTGCAGCAGGTGATAGTTGTCGTCTGACTTGTCCTCTTCCACTACGGTCACTACGGTATCTTTATTGACGAAGCGAGTGATGTCATCTATATGTCCATCTGTGTCATCGCCCACTATACCATCTCCCAGCCAGAGTATCTGCTCTGCGCCATAGTAGTTGATCAGGTATTCCTCTATCTGCTTTTGAGAGAGGTGCGGGTTGCGGTTTTTATTCAGCAGGCAGGCAGTGGTGGTGAGTATAGTGCCGGCACCATTAAAGTCGACTGAGCCGCCCTCCATCACGATACCGGGATGGAAGACAGGCATACCATACTTCTCTCCTATCAGCGTAGGTATCACATCGTCCAGATCATAGGGAGGATATTTATCTCCCCACGCATTGTACCCCCAGTCTACTATTACTTTGTCAGCCGCAGCCCCCAAACCCCCAAAGGGGGTTTCAACACCATTTTTACGAATGAGAAAGGCCGGACCGTGATCGCGGCACCAGGCATCATTGGTAGGCTGATAGTAGAATTTTATTTTGCTGAGCTCAACTCCCTCTTTGGTGAGTTGCTCTTTGGCAAAGGCCTCCATCTCTGCGCCGGCTACATTGATGCAGACCAGCTCACCTTCGCTCACTGCCTTGATGAACTTAGCATACGGACTATAGACCGTATGTATCTTGCCTGGCCAGCTTGCCTCCTTGTGCGGCCAGCTGAGCCAGGTGGCAGTATGCTTGTGCCATTCTGCAGGGAAGAAATATCCGAGTTCTTTGGGAGTCTTGCTCATAATTGTATTCAAGTCCCCTTTGGGGATTTAGGGGCTGACTATTAATCGATAAAACGCTTGGTGATCGGCTGGTAGCTGTCTATGCGGCGGTCACGAAGAAACGGCCAGTGGGTGCGGTAGTACTCGGCGTTAGCCAGGTCTACCTCGGTCACTACAGTCTCCTCCTCATCGTGAGAAGCCTTGTACAGCAATGTACCAAATGGATTAGCGATGAAGCTGCCACCCCAGAATTTCATATCCCCTTCATCACCCACGCGGTTTACACTCACTACGGGTACACCATTGGCCACAGCGTGTGAGCGCTGTATCGTCTGCCAGGCGTTGTACTGCTCCACATTGGTCTCATCATTTTGCCTGTGGGCCCAGCCGATAGCTGTAGGGTAAAACATCAGCTCTGCGCCCATGAGTGCGGTGATACGGCTGGCCTCCGGGTACCACTGATCCCAGCAGATCAGCACACCGATCGTGGCGTACTTTGTTTTGAAGACTTTGTAGCCCAGATCGCCCGGTGTGAAGTAGAACTTCTCATAGTAGCCCGGATCATCAGGGATGTGCATCTTGCGGTATTTGCCGAGGTAGGTGCCATCTGCATCGAGCACGGCGGTTGTATTGTGGTATAAGCCCTGCGCACGGCGCTCAAAGAGTGAGGCGATGATGACCACATTCAGTTCTTTGGCCACAGCAGAGAGGGCATCTGTAGACGGCCCGGGTATGGCCTCTGCCAGCGCAAAATTTTCATGATCCTCTACATCGCAGAAATACAGCGATGTAAAAAGCTCCTGTAGGCAAACGATCTGCGCGCCTTTGGCCGCTGCTACTCGTATTTGCTCTATTGCCTTCTGTAGATTCGTGGCCTTGTCTGCCACACAGCTCATCTGTACTGTACCTATTTTTACCTTAGACATTCCTTCCTTTTTTGAGGCTGCAAATATACGACTTTGCAGGGTCTCATGCTATAGGCTATTTCATCATCTCCAGCCAGGGCACGCGATCAAAGTACACCTCATTGCGGGATATCTTTTCGCCGGCTATCTCTACGATATCCAGTCCGTAGAGTGTGAGCACCTTATCTCCTACCGGTATGGTAGCGCGCCACTTGAGGGTAAAGCCTTTCTCTGTATTCATGATCTCTACAGCCTCCCAGCGCCAGTCAGGATTTCGACTGAGCAGTTTGCCAAAGTATGGAGCCAGCTGATCATGCCCGCGCAGACCGGCAGGATAGGCAGGATCAGAGTAGTATGCATCTGCGGTGTAGTAGCCTAGTAGTGCATTGGGTTTATTGCCGGTCCAGGTGGCCAGCCAGGCATCGCAAAAAGGCCGCCAGTCTCTGTCTGTATCGGTCATTGGATCGCCTTGCTTGTATTGCCCAGTGAGACGAGTACCACGCCGGCTATGATAAAGGCCATACCTACGCCGGCCTTGATCGTAAACTGCTCACCAAAAAACAGCGAGGAAATAAGCAAACCTACCACGGTGAGCGAAAAGAATATCGCGCTGAATGCCTGCAGCGACATATCCTTCAGTGCTACGGTAGAGAAATAAGAATTGATCAGTCCAAACACCAGCGCACCGGCAAAGTACGCCCAGAATTTGAAAGGGGTATCCTTATTGAGCGCAGAGAGATTGAAGCCGACATTGGTCAGCACATTAAAAAATACGGAAGTAAGCAGTGCGAAGTAGGGTCCTAGTGTGGAGTTTTCCATGTCGTGAGTTTAGATTTTCAATATAGGATATTTCGATGCAATGTAAAGACCTAAGTGTGGAAGAATGTCAGCACAGGCAGGATGTTTGTGGTACTGAAAACCTACAGGCACGGTTTTGGGACAGGTAGCATAAAATCTAAGTATGACACGAACACTCATCCTGGCTGCGACACTGATCACATATATCAGCACATCAGCCAAAGAAAACCCAACCGTGAAAGAAGTATCAGGCGGCTTGCAAAGTCCCGAGAGCGTGACAGCATGCGGCAAATACCTATTTGTAAGCAATATGGGATCTAAAGCAGATCCATCTGCCAAAGACGGCGATGGCTATATCAGCCAGCTGTGGCGCAAAGACGGCAAGATGGTAGAAGAGAAGTTTATCTCTGGCCTCAACTCACCCAAGGGCATTAAGGTTATACACGGCAAACTATTCATAGCCGATGTAGACCGCGTGGTAGCGTACAATCTGAAAACAAGAAAGAAAGTATGGGAAGCAGACCTGAGCAAAGAAGGCGTGACCTATGCCAATGACATCAGTATCCGTGGCTGTGGCAGCATCTTCGTATCTGCTACGGATAAAAACGCTATCTATAAAGTCTGTCGCAAGGGGACTGTGAAGCAACTCAAAGTAAAGGGTGACCTGCAGGGTGCCAATGGACTCTACAAGGGTGGCTGTGGCCTGTATGTGGCAAACTATGGTCACGGCGAAAAGCCGGATGGTAGTTTTGGCAGGGTAGCTCTATGCAGCAAGAAGTATAAAATGTATGGCTCCGGCGGCGTATATGATGGCATACAGAAAGTATGCGGCCGTATAGTAGTGACAGACTGGGTAGAGCGAAAGGAAGGCACCACGGGTGTAAAAGGCAGGCTGCTGGTGCACCGCCCGTGTAAAAGGCTCACCTATGAAGTAGAAACGGGCAAAAACCTCGGCGGCCCTTCAGACATCTATCGCGACTGCCATACCAAGACAATATGGATACCATGTATGACAGACAATAAGCTGGTCGCTGTCCCGTTTGCCACTATCAAAAAAATGGGTATACTCCAAGTGAAGTGATCAAACCCTCATATGGTCGGGTAGCCAGGTGCGGATGTTCCGCTTGACCTGATCGGGTGAGAGGCTCTCAGATATAGCCCGATGAATGAGCGGCACCAGCTCCTGATCTGATGCAAAGCGCAAAGCAGCTATCACTTTAAATGGTAGCTGCCTTTCTATCTCCTCAAAGCGCTGCTGCGTCAGTATATAATAGCGCAGGCGCATCTCCTGCCTGACCAGACGGTTTTGCAATCCGAGAGCATAGTGCTGCCTGGTCATGAAACCCAGATAAACGATCAGAAAGATAGCTATGGTCATCATGATCCAGATACTGCGCTGCTGCGGGTAGTACCAGATGCCCAGCCCACAGAGGACAAAAGCTGCTATGATGGATCCATAAAAAAAGAAATGGTGAGGCCAGTAGTAGAAGATATGATTACTATAGTTCTGCTCCTTCATATAGAGAATTTTTTGCTATCCGGATGCAATAGCTGTGCCGCAGTCGGTCGGGTAGAAAAAAAGGGTATCTTGGCGGGGCTAAACCCGATCCCGTATGAAATATGCCTGCCTGCTGCTGGCTATACTATCCCCTGCCGGCTTTCTCCTTGCTCAGAATAGTTTCCCCTATGATACTGCATTGCATCAGGTGATATACAGGCAGTCTATCAAACTGATACCAAAAGTCAAAATGGAAGATGTGTATGCAGCAGCTACTGCGTGGTTTGCAGACTCGGCCCACTTTACCCACTACAATGCGATAGCCCCGCTGGACACCATGCAGCTGAAAAAACCCAATAAGCGCAAGCGCGCCGCCGAGGAGCAGTATGCCAATACCCGTCCCCTGCAGATGCAAGACCCGGCAGCGGACAAAATGCAGGGCCTGGGTGTGATCCGATACTATAGCAGTGGTGGCTCTATCAAATTGCTCTACCTAAAGTACGATATAACTGTAGAGGTGACATCGACTGCAGCTATACTCACAGTATCCAATATACGCTATTACCACTTCGATGCGGGCAGCTACAAGCAGGCCCCGATTTACAACTTTAGCGGGGGCAAGCCGTGTGAGGAGGTAGGTACACTAGAGTCACTTATAGACTGCCAGCATTTTAACGATGAGTTTAAGAAGCTCGCCGTGTATTGCAATAAGGAAATCTACGGCCATATAGCAGATCTGCGCACTGTGCTGATCAAAAAAAGACTGGCAGTAGATGGCCGCCCTCCCGTGGTGACCACAGCCAAAACTACCTCCAAAAACAAGGCTACGACCAAAGCCCCACCCCGCAAATAGATAAATAGCTGACTATCTTTACGTCAGGGTATGACTACTGCTCCCTCATGGTAGGATGTATGCTGGAAGGCTATACAAAATAGATATCCCATCCCAACAATATTTGGGGAGATAGGCCGTTTTGCATGGATACTTAAATTTTAATCCACACCTTCGCACGCTTTTATTCTTCTATGCAGAACCCTTACTATTATTTCCCAGAGAATCTTTAAAACGTGATCTCCTCAGCTATAATGTATTACATATCCCTTCGCGATAGACTACTGGTTCATTCACCTAAAGCCGGCACCCCGCTCCGCTTCATTTACTACATGATACTGGCGGGTGGGATACTCTGCCCTGACACGATCCGTGCGCAGGTCATCTCCGGCTGGCAGGGCAGTATCATGCCAAAAAGTATAAATATCTATAATGCCGCCGGCCAGCTGGTAAACCATAGTGATCTCAGCAGCCAGGCCACCTATTTCATCAGGCAGACCTCTGTGATCCATCTGAATCCATGTGGACTGACAGACTCTATGCAAGAACTTTATATAAACCAGATCCTTCAATCGTCGTCATGTCCTGCCTGGATAGCAGATACAGCACGGCTGGGTGCACAATGGAGGTCTGAAACCTTCTTTAAAGAAGGAATGATCAAAGGATCCCTGCGGGCTGTGGGAGCCATGAGAGGATCGGTGGCCAAAAGTCTTGCACCACATTTGGGCGCCTGCCACTCTATGGTGGATTCTGTAGCGGTCGTCGCAAATTTTATCCATTATTCCTATCCCTATGACGATCCTAATAGAGATGCGCCGGAAGATCCGGATTCCGCATACTATCTATTGCGGATCGGGCACCTATGGGGAAATTGCGGAAATACGTCGCACTACTTTTCAATAATCCAGCAAAGACTCTTTCCATGGTGGGGATACTCTATAGAGCTAACCTCGACTACAGACACACTAGGCAGCGACTGCTGCGTATCACATACTTTCGTGGGATTGTCTGACCATAGCGGCCATATCTTTATGATCGTAGACCCTACAGTAAATGGTGTGTGGACCGATGCCCATCACCATCCCCTCAGTCTGGATAGCCTGCGACAAACCATCAGCAGGGGCCAGCCGCCTGCAAAGACGACCGCGACCGTATATGGCTCGTATCATCCCGAACCTCTGATCGGAATAACAGACAGTGATACGAACCGATGCGAGTGGTCTGTAATGTTCAATGTACATGATTCGGCTGACTTTATAGCCTACCAGTCTCTGGGAACGCGTGACACTGCTATTGCGTGGGGGCCTCTGCGCGAACTGGATGACCGCGATCCTGTACATGGCAGACCGGATCAAGACTACTACTGGGAGGAGGCCGGTATACCACGGACAGCGTGGGGGTGGTGGTGCGTGGGACTTTTCATCTGGCAATCCTCATCTGTCAACGCTCCTCAGGTCGTAAAAGATGCTATCACCAGCAGATACGGTTTTCCGGTATTTTGAAACAACCTGCAGTGCCGTGCAGCAGACCATATAGTATAAAGTCCGCACAGCGTATCACCTTTTCACTATCCTTTGTGTGGTGGTCTGGCTACCGCTCCTCAGGTGCACCATATAGACACCCTCGGTAAGCACAGACATATCTATGGAGTGGATATCACTGCCAGATTGTGTCTGTATGAGGCGGCCGGAGAGGTCGTAGACTTTGATCTCATTGATTACCTTTCCTGTAGATGATATGAGCAGATCAGAGGTGACCGGATTGGGATACAGCTGCAGCGCATCTGCAGTCAGTGTGGTGATACCTGTTTGACCGGACTGGTCAAACGTGGTTTTGAAAAATCTGATAGCAGTATCTACCGGAGGAATAAAGCTGGCCCAAGACGGACAGTTTGTATTGATAGGGCGAGAGAACGTGACGAGCACGGTCAGAAACTGTGACGCACAGGGCATGAAGGTAAAGGGGCCGCTGGACTGCACGATCCTGCGATCGCTGGCATAGAGATGGTCAGCCGTCTGCGAGTTGCACTCTGACCACTGTGTAGCATCAGACGGATCACCAGGATACATATAAGGAGTCTGAGTAGCAGAGCTCTGATAGCCTGTGCCTCCCCAAGTGAGAGGGGATCCTCCACTCCACTTAGACATCTGAAAATTGCGATATTGCACCTGGCTCTGCGGTGGATCCATAGGAGTAGGCGTGCTACTACCATCTGAGGACATCACCATAAAGTTGGTCATGCCTAATCCCCTGTATCCTTGCTGCGAACTTGTATCTTGTGGTGTCTCCATGAGCGCTATACCCAGTATAGGCAGGTCGTAGCCGTATCCTATAGTGCCCTGAGAGCAGGCCGCAGAACCTGTCACATCTCCCACATAGGTCTGTCCTGCCGGAGGGTATGTATTCTGCGGTACGCCATTGTAGACGAATGCCAGATCCAGACTGGTATCACAGCCTGCCTTATCATTATACGGACAGCCCAGATCCGGATCTGTAAACTGCGAAAGATAAGTTCTGTTTAGCACGCCACCGGACTTATTCATGATATGATATCGTGTAAAGGACATTTCATTGATGAAATCACCGGAGAGAAAGGCAAAGGCCAGCGCATTGACCTGCACACCTATAGCAGCACCGCCCTGGCTACCGTAATGCGTATTGCCTTTATCATTAAATACCCAAAACACCATCTCATCAGCGTAAGCACTATAGCGTGTATAGCCAGTACTATCCAGCATAGGTATGCCACAGCCTGTATATGCACCATAGTCTATACCACCCTGACGGATAGTAGGGTAGTCTCCATGCGCCGGATCATAGCTACCATCTCCATCTGCATCATAAAATGGCGCCAGTGGACCGCTCACGTCATAGCCCAGTGCAGCCAGGTAGGGGTTTCCCTTGCCGGGCCAATACTTGATACTGTCACTATAGGATGAAAGGGGCAACGTGATACTGCCGGGCACACCTCCCGCATTGATAGCAGCCTGATAGGCGCTGACCAGTGGCCGGATCTGACTACCCCAGACAGGGAAGTGCTGATCCCACATATTGCAGGTGGGGAGTACAGTGTTGCCACTATTATCCAGAGGGCCGGAGTAAAAGTCTGTGCCACCGCTCTGCCGGTACATCTGGGCAGCTATTTTCAGATTATTGCCGGCATCAAATCCTGAAATCCATATAGAGCCGGTAAAAATAGCGTTAGGATTGGCAGTGCCGCGAGGACCTTTGGGCACCTCATATCCGGAGGCTGTATTATATGCGTCATTCCATAGGTCACCACCAGTCAGCAATGTAACACGCGTATCATTGATGTCCATAGAAAACTGTGATGTCGGTATCCGGCAGTCGTTATTCTCTGTTTTGTATGAAGGTGTAGCGCTAGCTCGTCCGGCGGGTAGCCCCAAGGCAGAGAGAGATAAGGATGTACAAAACGCTGCACCAGTCAAAAGAAGAGCGGAGATTTTCATAAGAGATCGTTTTCTAGCTGCAATCAACAAAAGATTTAGATTCTCTCCAAAATATTTTCCAGCTGGCTGAAGTGAACAAGCTCAATAACTGTATCCGTCAGGCAATTGATACATCTAAAACAATAGCAATTATTCTATTTTTATCAGAATTTGTATCTCCTGCAAAGCCTATATGCCACTATAAGTCGCTGGACTATGACCGACAAACAAAAGATAATAAACTACTACGATCGATTCGACGAATGGGCGCGACTGGACACAGCAGAAGGGCGACTGGAGTTTGACATACTTATGGAGATCATCAGCGCATATGTCAGCCCGGGCGCCACCATACTAGATCTGGGAGGAGGCCCGGGACGGTACACCGCAGCACTGTCGAGGCTCGGCTATAATATGCACTTAGCAGACCTCTCGCCAGCCTTGATAGATGTAGCACACGACAAAGTCAAAGAGCACGGCGATATAGATCATATCAAAAGCATGATAGTAGCTGACGCCACTGACCTCAGTGTATACGGCAGCGAGAGCATGGATGCAGTGCTGCTCATGGGTCCACTATATCATCTGACTACTGCTGAGGAAATACAAGACTGCCTGAGTGAGGTATACAGAGTATTAAAAGATAAGGGCATTTTGATTGCTGTATTTATCCCGTGGCTATCCGGACTAAAAAGTGTAGTAGCGCGTGCGCTATATAAACCTGAGCAAGCGGACAGCGCCACGCTGCATCATGTATCAGAGACAGGCGTGTTTGCAAACAAACATGAAGAGGGTTTCCAGGAAGGGCGCTATCTGCGAACAGATGACCTACTCAGGTATCTGCACGAACTGGGTTTTGAAAGATGGCTGCTAAGATCAGTCAGAGGCCTGGGCAATGGAATGGAAACAGCAATACAGCAGTGCAAAGAAAAGAACATATCACTCTATACATCCATCATGGATCTCATAATGAATACGGCTACTGAGGCATCAGTACTGGAGAGCAGCGGGCACGCTGTATATATAGGGCGCAAGGCATAAACTCTGACCATGACATATGCTATACTCCCTGATTTATATTTTTATATACCTTCGAAATCTAAACCATACTATATGAAGTACTACATCCTCGCCTCTCTGCTCGCGCTCTCTACCCTGGCTGATGCCAAAGGGGACAAAGTAAAATACAAAGACCAGTCTGCAGATATGGGCGATGCCTCTATCCGCATAGTAGATGCGGTGGCTACAGATGCCTACACCAAATTTAAGATACGTGTGGCCAATAAAGGTAGCGAGACCATGGTGCTAAAAGCTCAGGACATTGTCTTTGTGGTCAATGGCAAAGAATACAAGCCTGCCTCCGAGAAACCGCTCACCATCGGCCCTGGTGGCGAGGAGAGCCGTGTAGTGAATGTAGAAGGCCCCGGACTGGCTACAGACAAATACAGTGTGCGAATAGGCAGTCTCTACAAAGTCAAAACAGACGGAGGTGCGCTGCATGTGCCTGACTTTAAACTACCTGCCAGCAGCAATGATTTCACCGCAGGTGGATTTAAATGTACGCTGGCCAAGCAGGTGCGCAAGACCGATGTGACGGAGATCGTGTTTGACTGCTACTACTCCGGCAGCAAACTGGGCCTGGTAGATCCCGGCAAAATCTCTCTGAAAATGCCAAACGGAAAGACCTACGCCAATGGCCACCGCAGCCGTCCGCTCACGCTGGACAAAGGTCAGAAAGATGACTTCAAACTGGTATGGAAGAATATACCGGTATCTGATGGTGATATGCAGTTTGCAGAGATGTACATCCAGTTTGGCGATGCCTTTGCCGATGCGCACCTGGAGCCTGTGGCAGCGCAGACCATAGAGATGGTAAAAGAATAATCATACGACACATAAACAGAGAGAGGCTGCCTGCAGGCAGCCTTTTTTATTGGATGCGGTTTGACCAATGTCAGCCGGGAGCTTGACCATGATCAGCATCAAGGTCATGATTCTGATGTCATTTTGCATCAGTATTTATTATCCACCTTTTAAATCTAAATCATGAAACACTCTCTAAAACGATATGTCCTCACCGGCTGCCTGATGGCGGGCATGGCATCTCTGTCTGCTCAGGTACAGGTGCAGCAGGCCGATGTAATAGTAAGCAACACAAATCTGAGACAAACCAACGCTGTCGTACTGCAGCAGGTGGCCTTTCCGCTGCATCCTGCCGGTACATTTGTCGTGCGGTTTGACGGTACATGCTATGCCGACTCCGGTGATCGTATGGTGATGGCCGCCAGTCATACCCGCGACTGGTATGCAAACGACGGCAACGTAAGCATAGAGGTAGCCAACCCACGCACTGAGAGCAGGTCATTCTCTCATACGCGCATCTACACGCTGGCTGCAGGCACTGATACTTTCTTTGCCGTGGGTCAGAACTATGTGCGGACCTCCGGCAGTGGTATAGCCTCAGTCTACGGTAGCCTCACAGTGGAGTTTTGGCCGGCTACCGGCACCGCTGTCGGCTCATCAGACTTTCAGTGGAGCGGCAACCTCTCAGGGCCTCAGCAGCGTATGGATACGCTGGCGGTGAGTAATACTCCGAGCGGGCAGGTATTCATACATGTAGATGGACAGGCGGGGTCAGATCCCGGAGACAGGATAGTCTGTACTGCCAATGATGCGCCCTCCTGGCTGGTGGGTGCAGGCAGCGTGGCATTTATGTCGTACACCGCATCACAAAACACCAACCCATATACGCACAGCAGAGTGCGCAACGTCTCTGCCGGTGCCCATACCTACTATGCCATGGGAGCCAATGTGGTAGATGTATCAGGATCGGGGAATGCTACATTTTATGGCAACCTGAGTGCAGAGTTTTTCCCATCTGGCGGCAGCGCGATGATAGACCACACAGAGATGAGTATGCAAGGGGTGAATGTAAGAACCGGTCCGGTAGCGCTGGACTCTATCACCATCACGGCAGCCACAGCAGGCTACGCGCTTATATTGTTTGACGGGTATATCACGTCGAGCCCCGGGGACAGAATAACACTGGCCGCCAGCGATACCCGTGGGTGGACACCCAATGCAGGCAACGCTACTGTCAGCGCGCTATCATCTGCCAATCGCTTTAATGTATTTTCCCACTCCAGGCTATACCCTGTATCAGCAGGTACGCATACCTACTATGCCGTGGCTGAAAACTATATCGGTACGGGTGGTACAGGCACGATCAACATAGATGCCACGCTGATCGTGAAGTACTATCCCGCAGCAGGCGTAGGTATCGGAGAGCCGGTACCTGATATAGCACTCAGCATATACCCTAATCCTGCCGGAGGGTATGTGATGATACATCACGATGCCGGGATGCCGGAAAACATACGATTGCTGGACATCTCGGGCAGGACCGTGCTCTCACAGCTCTCATATGCCGCAGATACACGTATAGATATAACCTCCCTACCGGCTGGTGTATATATGGTGCGCCTAGGCGATCAGGTACGCAAGCTGGTAAAGGAATAATCCGTATCCCTCTATTCCTCATATGACGAGCCGGAGCCTTCTCCGGCTTGTCTGTTTGTGGGGCATGGCATGACCTTTGGTGATCATACAGCAAAATATAGTCATGGTCACACAGATAGCAGGTCTCGCGGGCAATACAGTCGGATTTACATTCACAGGCGATATCACTAAAGAACAGTATGACACGATCATCATGCCGGCCATAGAGCAGGCCAGAGGCAGTGGAGAGCACATCAATATGCTACTGGTGATCAATACGGATTTATCCAATTTCACCGCAGGTGCATGGACGAAAGATGCGCTAGTGAGTCTGAAGAACCTGACGCGCTTCAACAAGGTAGCCGTGGTATCAGACTCTCACCTGGTAAAAAATGTGACCGCAATGGCTAATGTGATAGTGCCAGGAGATTACAAATATTTCCTGCCGACAGAAGAGAGTGAGGCTAAGGTATGGGTGTCAGAAAGTGACGGGAGGATATAATCGGTGCCTGCAGAAATTGGATATACCTGATGATGATATATGGCCACAGATCCTGGGAGAAATTTTTTCAGCACAGCCAGGCAGAAATGATCAGTAGCAGCAGCTGGAGCAGAGTTTTCATGTTTCCCTGTTTTGGTCAAATAAAGTGAAGAAATCCTGACAGCCACTCACTCTATGCGGATATGCCTCAGCCCCACACCGGAGCGCGCAAATAGGCTATCTGCCAGTTCGTGTATCATAGCCTCCCTATATGGTGTAGCCTGATAGTCACAGCCTATGATATAGTGGCCGGATGCCGTATCAAGTGCAAGTGCACTGACCCAGGCGCTATACTTGCGGGCATATACCTGGCCATAGGCGTCTATAATATGTTTGCATGTATCTGACGGCGGTGTATCGTAGGCCAGGACAAAGGTAAGGTCAGGATAGTTGTCTACAGTACCGGATAGGCGCCCGTCATCTGGAGCGCGGGCCGCACCTTTATCCTGGGCGGGCATCTCCTGTCCGTGCGGCAGCCAGGTCACCTTTAGCCAGATGGTGCCGGCCAGCAGCAGGATAAAGAGTAAAAGCAAAGTATTGGGTTTCATAAATAACATCCAATCCAATATAATATCAAATCTGCAAATACCTGCTAAACGGCTGGAAGGGCTACAGGGATAAACCCTCCTTTTATCCCTGACCATATCGGAGCTTGTCATATATCAGCGCCCTCTCCGCGGCACGAGGACCCCGACCTCAAGGCTAACCTGCATTCTTGCGCCATTGGGGGGGGCAACTAAGTTGCGCGCCAGTGCAGGTAAGGAAATTTGTTTTTGAACCGGAGCGGGTATTTTAGAAAAGTAAAATCAGCGCCCAGACTGTGGCACAAGAACGCCTACCTCAAGCCCGCCCTGCATCCTTGCGCCATAAGGGGGAACTCATTTAGGTTGACGGTGTTCGACAATAAATTGGGCTCTATCATATAGTTCATCATAAGTCATTACCTTGACATTTCTTGAATCCCTTCTAAATAACTCAAAAGTTTTGTTTTTAATCTGCTGCTCTAAAGGACTGACATATGTGGTTCTGCTTAAATTACCTATGATTAGAATAACCTTTGAATCGTAAGCATTCTGCTTTATGACTTCACCACGAGCATCATAAAGAGTTCCCGATTCAATTTTTATTTGTCCACTAGCCTTTTGCTCCAAAACTTGAGAAATTCCGTCTATTAGTTCCCTCGATAATTGCCAAGCTCCGGATCTGTTTAATGCACTTGCAAAAAGTGGAGTTGTTGGTTTTTTAATCTCTACAAATGTTGCAAATCGAGTATCACCCAAAAGAAAATCGGTAATTACTTCTCCTTTACCATCCGCTTGGGTATTAGATGCGGAAAATTCCTTTTGAAGAATACCACAATACCGGTAATCAAGTCCATATCCAAATATCCATTCATTTTGACTGAAAAAGTGTTGCCATACTTTTTCTTCTTTACTAGAATCTATGCTACTCTCCTTGGCATATTGTTTCCAAAAGTCAGGCTCATTAAGAAGCCTGTTAAATATACCCAGTTGCTTCTTCCTGAAAGAAGTGTTAATAATATCTTTTGAAGTTACTAATCCATCTTCAACCAAGGTTTCAATAACATCAGCACCGCCTTCCTTGTTAAGGAGAGCTTTTATCTTCCCGATAGTTAATGCATCAAGTTCATCGCTATCAAGCAGCTTAAGCTTACGATCCACAACGCTCTTAAAGTCTAATTGAGAAATAAAATCCAAAAAGATCTTTATTTGTTCAATATTAAACTTACTCAGTTTGATCTTCTCTGTGACATCGTCACCCACTGTCTTTATAATCTCCAACCCTTCAAGGTCATCTTTCTCCTTTAGATAAACTACTTTAATCATTGTTCGAGTAGCTATCCTAAACTGAATACTGTCTTCGTCTTGGAAGACGGTTTGAAAAAATCGCCCGCCACCAAAATCATGAGAATAAAGATATCCAGCAGTATGGTTTGAAATTATCTCGCCCTCAGTACTAGCGCTGCCAACTAATTTATTTAGTTTCATAGAAGACTCGGATTTGATTAAGATTATGACTTTGTCCGTGCATCCCTCATCCGAATGCTAGAAACCTTTGATAAAAAATGAGCAAAAATCATTTCCGCAAACCGTCCATGATAAACTGCATAGACTTCACTGGCTGGTTTACTGTGATTGGGTCTAAAATTATGCTGAAGTTCCAAGAATGTCTCCTTAACAACTGGCTTAAAAAATGCTTGGTCTGCCCATTGGTCAGGCGAGTGAAAAAAATCTCCATCTGGAAAAACGTTCCAAGTTTTAATCTTACCAGCCTTAATATCCCGCTTGATAGCTGACAGGAGTTCCGATGGATTTGAAGTGTAAATTTCGAGCATGACAATTTAATTTTGAATCAATATGTCACAGACTATGCCAATGACGCATTTGGTACAAATTGGCAGTTAAACGAATGTAGGGCTCGTTAATGAACGTTAAAAATCAAGAAGTTATGCTAGGTCGGCAACTATGACATTAATGCAATACTTGGCAAAAATGGCAGACGGGGCACGAGGTTAAAATAAAAAAAGCCCCTCGAGTGATCGAGAGGCTTTTAAAATAAGAAGGCGACTACTTACTCTCCCAGGGTTTTAACCTAGTACCATCAGCGTGGAGGGGCTTAACTTCTCTGTTCGGAATGGGAAGAGGTGGACCCCCTCGCTATAGTCACCATTAAGTTGAGGTATTTCTGTACCGAACGTTTTTATTACAGAAAACCGTTCGCCGAGGCGAACAAATATCTTGACAAGATTGGTAGTTAATTAATTCTCAATTCGAGTTTCACAAAAAAATTTAGAAAGCGAACGGGCTATTAGTATCGCTCGGCTGTGATGTTACCACCTTTACACCTGCGACCTATCGACGTCGTAGTCTTCGACGGCCCTTAAAAGAGATCTCATCTTGAGGTGGGCTTCGCACTTAGATGCTTTCAGTGCTTATCCCTTCCCGACATAGCTACTCTGCAATGCAGCTGGCGCCACAACAGATACACCATAGGTCAGTCCGAAACGGTCCTCTCGTACTAGGTCCAGCTCCTCTCAAATCTCTAACGCCCACAACAGATAGGGACCGAACTGTCTTGCGACGTTCTGAACCCAGCTCGCGTGCCACTTTAATGAGCGAACAGCTCAACCCTTGGGACCTTCTCCAGCCCCAGGATGTGACGAGCCGACATCGAGGTGCCAAACCTCCCCGTCGATATGAGCTCTTGGGGGAGATCAGCCTGTTATCCCCAG
>JAFDYQ010000044.1 GCA_018267365.1 Bacteroidota bacterium
GGTATCGCCTTTATGGTGGATGGCAAGATGTGTATCAATGTGAGCCATGACAGCCGGGATGATGGGTCTCTATCTCTTCTTTGCTTTTCTCGTCCTGTTTTTTTGCGTTCTAAGACTGCCACCCGACCTTCGGTAAGTATAAGTCCATCCTGGGCTACTTTGGCCTCTAATGCCTTCAGGCGACGCTGAAAGGTATGAAGCTCATGCCTGAGCCACACACATCTGACACCTGCGGGAGATATAGATATGCTTTCTTACGCAGTTAGTTGGATGCTCTGGTCTGACCATGCGCTGGTTCATCAATAGCATAAGCCACTACCGCCGCTTCAATATCTGGCTCAATCCGGTTCTTCAACAAGGGCTTGCTGCGGCTGCTCTCTTTGAGTGCCAGTTCTCCGCCTTCTCATAAAGCTTTTGGAATCTGTAAAAACTGCCTCGTGAATAGCCCATTAGCTTACATGCTTCTGATACATTACCTAACTTCTCCGCCAGTTTAAGCAATCCCAGCTTCGGTGGGATTAGTTTCTTTGTTTGGGTCATGTCTTACTCTTTATTGTTATTAAATTTATATGATAACTGTCAGATTAAGTTTTAGCCTTGACAAATAATCGCAGACTACATTTATCTTTTAACATGAAAACACCTACGCAGGTACATCAAAACTCCCGACCACTAAAAGCAAATCGGGAGCTTATAAGATGATTATTTAATTCGTCAACCTATTTTAGGATGATACACTTGTTTTATAACATAGAAATCTCCGCGGTAAACCTGTATTAGAAGTTCGCCGCGAAGAGCAACTCCAGGTTCGTATTCTTGATATTAAAGAGCTTAGAGAGGTGCTCATTGGTCAGGTTGCCATTATAGATGTAGATACCATTGCGTATGCCGCCATCCTCGAATATCAGGCCCTTGATGCCGCCCAGGTCACCGCAGTGGAGCAGGATAGGCATGAGGATATTGGAGATGGCATAGGAGGCAGTACGCGACACACGGGAGGCGATGTTTGGCACACAGTAGTGGGTCACGCCATAGTTCTTGAAGGTAGGATGTGAATGCGAGGTCACATGGCTCGTCTCAAAGCAGCCGCCCTGGTCTATGCTCACGTCTACGATCATAGAGCCCGACTTCATCTGAGAGACCATATCCTCAGTCACGATCACTTGTGAGCGGCCCTTCTTAGAGTGTATCGCGCCGATGGCTACATCTGCCTGGCGCAGCTCCTGATAGAGGGTCTCAGGTGAAATGATAGAGGTGAAGACCCGCGCCCCGATACGCTCCTGCAGGCGCTGCAGCTTGTACACGTTATTATCAAAGACCGATACCACTGCACCGAGGCCGAGAGCAGCACGAGCCGCAGAGGTACCTACCGCACCGGCGCCTAGTATCACTACTTTGGCCGGAGGCACACCGGACACGCCGCCCAGCAGTATACCCGTGCCATCGTGAGCGTTGCTCAGATACTCCGCTGCGATGAGTATGGACGAGTTGCCCGCTATCTCGCTCATAGAGCGGACAAACGGGAAGAAGCCCGCCTCATCCTTCGTGTATTCAAAGGCCAGGGCTGTGACTTTTTTATCTATCAGGCGCGTGAGGTATTCACGCTTCATGGTGGGCAGATGGATAGGCGAGATCAGTGTCTGGTTCATCTGCATGAGCGTGATCTCATCCAGCTGCGGCGGTGCTATCTTGATGATCACATCCGCCTTGAAGACTTCTTCGCGTGAGCTGGTGATCTCTGCTCCCGCCTCTGAGTAGTCCGTATCCAGAAAGTGCGACTCCAGCCCCGCATTGCTCTCTATGATCACGCGGTGGCCATTGGCTACCAGTGTGCGTACTGCCTCCGGTGTGAGGCCTATGCGATGCTCCTGAAAGCTCCACTCCTTGGGCATGCCTATGTAGAGCTTGCTGGTCTTGCTTTCCACCATGACGGGAGACTCCATAGGCTCCAGTCCGAGTTTGCTTACTATACCTTCAAATTTCTTGCTTCCTGTCATTCTTTGAGACGTGAGATGTGAGACCTGAGACAAGAGATAGCACACGAGGCAGGACAATCTGCATTGTCTCTTATCTCATATCTAGTATCTCATGTCTCTTTAAAGATACTGATTTTCCTTTCATATTCCGATAGGGGAGATATGTGGATAGTGAGGTACTCGCCCTCGCGTAGTAGCGGCTCTATGATCTGGGGCCACTCTATCAGGCAGTAGTCGCCACCCAGCAGATAGTCCTCCATGCCTATGTCCAGCGCCTCCTCTATATCGCGTAGGCGGTAGAGGTCCAGGTGGTAGATCCTGGTGGGTTGACCGGGTATGGAGTACTCATTCACGAGTGCATAAGTCGGGCTGGAGAGGTCATCTGTAGTGCCTAGCTGCCGGCAGATAGCCTTGATGAGGGTCGTCTTACCTGCGCCCATCTCGCCTGTAAATAGCCATATACGCACCCCGCCCGCCTGCCGGCGCACCCACGCCACGGCGGCATCGATGTCTGCGACCTTATATGAAAATGAAAGCTCCATACACCTCACCCATCTGTCCGCCGCGGCGGACATCTTCCCTCTACAGTAGATAGAGAAGAGCCCCCACGTGAATCGAAAGTCACTTCAACTCACTACGGCAGACACCCTTTATTGTTGTTATAAATAAGAAAGCCCTTGCTAACGCAAGGGCTAATCTAATGTGTTTTATGAAATGCCTGTACTTTGTATTGGCTGTTAAGCCTTCCCCTCTGGGGAAGGTTTGGAAGGGGCCTGTTACTTCAAAGGATACCCATCCAGCAGAGACACGTTGCTCTTCTTCTTCAGTCGCTCCAGGCACCGCTCCTTGATCTGGCGCACGCGCTCGCGGGTCAGGCTCAGCTTCTCGCCTATCTCCTCCAGCGTATGCGTGTCATTGCCATCCAGGCCAAAGTACAGCTTGATGATCTGCTGCTCGCGCTGGTCCAGCGTGGCGAGCATATTCCTGAGCATACTCTCTACAGAGTTGCGCATCATCTCGTCCTCCGGTGTCAGGTGGCTATCGTCATGCAGCGTATCGCCAAACGACAGGTCGCCATCCTCGCCAAAGCCCATGTCTGTAGACACGGTAGAGACGATATTCTTCAGGTAGTCATTGATGTCATCTTCTGTGAGGCCGGTCTTCTTCATCACCTCCTCTATAGATGGGTCCTGCTGGTACTCCTGCTCCAGCATCTGAAAGGCACGGTTGATCTTAGAGAAATGCTGCGCCTTGCCCGTAGGGATGCGGATGATCTTGCTCTGCTCTATGATAGCCTGCGCCATAGCCTGGCGGATCCACCACACACCATAGGATATGAACTTGAATCCCTTGGTCTCGTCAAACTTCTGCGCAGCGCGTATCAGGCCGAGGTTGCCCTCGTTGATCAGGTCATTGAGGCTGAGTCCTTGTCCCTGGTATTGCTTGGCTACGGATACTACGAAACGGAGATTGGCCTGCACCAGCTTGTCCAGTGCGTCCATATCACCCTCGCGGATCTGGCGGGCCAGAGCGGCCTCTTCCTCCGCAGTGAGGAGTTCCTTTTTAGATATCTCCATCAGGTAGCGGTCTACTGACTCGCTGTCCTTCTGGGCCACGTTATTGGTTAGTCTAAGTTGCTTCATCGGGGGCCGTGTTTTCCTTGTTTTACGGCAAACCCGATAGCAAGGTTACAGACCTCTCCTATCTGTCCGCCACGGCGGACAAATTGCCGGGAGAGGAAAGAACCTAGAGGCTGTAAACCAGTCTATTGCAGATAGTATCACGGACAATCCGTTGGCTCCGGCCAACGTCCTGCTACTGGCTGTTTAAGTCCCCTTTGGGGATTTAGGGGCTTGGATTTAGGGGCTGGTCAGATCCTTCATCAGCGCCTGAAGCTTATCTTTCTTTAGGATCTTCTGCCCGGTACGCCCACTGGCTATCAGCCGCTTGCCGACATAGGCGGCAAAGGTGCAGCCCACCACGTTCTTATGCAGCTCGTCTATCACGGCCTCGTAGGTCACGGTCTCGCCCACCAGCGCCGGCGCATGATGGTCTACCTGTACAAAGGTGCCGATGCCCTCCTCGTCCGTATCGATCATCTCCAGCACAAAGAGCCGACCCGCCCACTCCGCATCCCGCGCTATGGCAAAGGTGGCATATACATGATGCACCACCCCGCTCTCAAAGGCCGCGACATCACGCTCCGTGATCACTTTCTCATAAGTCATCTCACTGCCAGGGGAGAAGATCTGCTTCATGCTGCTATACTGCTTTGGGGCAAAGATATACTTTGAAATATAGTATGGCGCTAAACGTCTTTTATAGGACTACAAGCCTTGTTTATTTCTTCTCCCGGGACCGTCATTCAGAGCGAAGCGAAGAATCTGGAATGCGTCGACAAATGATACGGACAGACCACTTGGACAGCACAAAATAGGTTTTGGCATTCTATCTCGCATTGGTCCCTAACTAGATGTTTCTGAATATCTATAACCATCATTAGTAATTAAAAAAATTGAAATTAGCTTTTACTAATACTTACTTATGATCGACTATTTCAACGGTAATTATAATGACTGCTATTTGATTGACTTTAGCAATACTGAAAACGCAAAACAATTGAAGCCATTAACTGCACATGAGGTTTCTGAAATTATAAAGTCAAATGATAGCATTTATCAACTTCATTTTTACGACCGTCGAATTATCGAGGTGTTTATGAACTATGAAGACCTGCTAGAGAAGCTTGAATTTTACACCTCAAAAATATCTCAACTGGAGCCATATGATATAATTGAAAAAGAACTAGCTGAGGACATGTATATTGATGTAAATAGAGTATTCACGAATTTTTTATCATCAATGGTCAACTTTGTAAACGACTCAGCGCTTAAGAGATTTAAAAGGGGTTCACCAAAGCATGATGCGTTTACCAAAATAACTAATGAAGCTTATGACAAATACTTTAGTTATAGATTCTTTTATACTCTAAGAAATTACGCTCTCCATTATGATTTCCCAATAGGCCATTTTAAGAAAACAACACTAAGGCAGGTATATACAGGAAGATTAAAATCAGTATTAGAAATAAACTTCATACGAGATAGCTTTAAGAATGGTTCTACATTCAAGGCTCCTTTGTTGAGTGAATTAATGCGTGACTTTAATGAAACTTTTCCTGTCCTTAATCAAATTGAAAATATTGCTAAACCTTTACAAGAAATTATAAATGGTTTCATCTCTCTTGAAAAAGATGATTTTGAAACACATGCTGAAGTAATAATGAAATACGCAAACTTGACACCTAACAAGTATAAGGTTGCCGTTGGTAAAATGCTTCCTACCGGCTATTGGGATACAATAATATTGCCTTGCCATATAATAGATAGACTAAATGAAAGAGTTCTTCACTTAGATCTTAAGTAGAAGATTGCTTCGAAAAATACCACATCTATTTTCCACGGGAATTTTTCTCGCAAAGGTGGCTAATTGATGCTGCGCAGCCCATTTTCAAATGACCACATCTTCAAACCTGCCTACGGCAAGCAGGTTTTCAAATCCGACCATCAAACTATCCCACTGAAAATCAACCTCCAACAAAATATTTCACATCGTCCCTTGCACAAATGAAAGTTGCAACATACTTTTGTGACTGATTAGTCAGTTTTTAGTTATGGCACTGGTCAAACCAACAGATAAGAATACAGAGAAGCGCAAGGCCATCATGGATGCCTGCCTCGACCTCTTTTGCGAGAAATGCTATCAGGACACCTCTACTGCCAGCATCTCTCAGAAGGCAGGCGTAGCCACAGGCACCCTCTTCCTGTACTTTGAGAATAAGGAGGAGCTCGTAAATGAGCTCTACCTGGACTGCAAGAGCGAAATGGCCGACTACATGGAGGACGGTGTATGGGAGCACACCACCTTCAAAGCGCGCCTGCGCCACGTCTGGGACCGCAGCCTGGAGTGGAAGATGACCAATGACCAGAAACTGAAATTTATGATGCAGTTCTCATCGAGCCCTACCATCACCCGCATGACCAAAGAGAAGGCGATGAACCGCCATACGATCGTCACAGAGATCGTGCAGAAGGCCATCGAGTCAGGTGAGGCTGTGACGAGTAGTGCAGAGCTGCTGTCTGCCATGATCTCAGGGTATATGCACACGGCTGCGCTATACCTGCTGAATGAGCGGCACAGCAAGAACTTCAGGAAGTGGTCTGACGAGAGCTTCAACTTCTTCTGGAAGGGGATCAACTAATCATTTTTTTTAACCCGGATAATGACTGATTGGTCATTCATTGCTAAAACCTTAACTCCACATGAAGCATATCTTAACTCTACTCCTCACCCTCGCCTCCTGGCTGCTCTGGCCCGCGCTCAGTATAGCGCAGGTGTCGGATGACAGTACGCTGGCGAGCGGTACACTGGAGCATATCATCCAGTATACGCTGCACCACCAGCCCTCTATACAAAAGTCGGTGCTGGACGAGCAGATCACCCGCGCGCAGGTCAATACACGACTGGCAGACTGGTATCCGCAAGTTGATTTCAACTATAACCTGCAGCATAACTTCCACCTGCCGTCTACGGTATTTATGGGGCAGGTGATCCAGCTAGGCAATCAAAACACGAGCTACGGCCAGGTGATCTACAACCAGAATATCCTGAACGGCGACCTGCTCTATGCTGCCGGCAGTGCCAAAAGCGCGAAACTCCTGTCCCACCAGGTGACGGAGAACTACCGCATCAATGCCGTGGCAGATGTGAGCAAGGCCTTCTACGCCGTGCTGCTGGCCCGCCAGCAGATGGATGTGAATGATGCCGACATCACCCGTCTGGAGCGCAGTGCCAAAGACAGCAAGAGCCGCTATGACAATGGCATAGTAGACAAGACCGACTGGCAGCGTGCCACCATCGCGCTAAACAATGCGAAGGCCCTCAAGCGCAGCAACGAAGAGCTGTACAAAGCACGGCTGCAAATGCTGAAGGCGCTCATGGGCTACCCTACGGAGGCGATGCTGAACGTAGAATATGACAGCCTGAAGATGGAGAGCGAGGTGACCTATGATGTAGCCCGCAACCCTGACTACAACAACCGTATAGAGTACCAGAGCCTCCTGACCCAGCGCAAGCTGATAGCTGCCAATGTGAGCCACGCCAAAAACTCCTTTGTGCCAAATATAGCGGGCTATGCTGACTACAATGCGAACTTTCTGAATAACCAGTTTTCAGAGCTGTACGCAAAGAACTATCCGAGCAGCTATGCAGGGCTCACGGTGGCCTTCCCACTCGTGCGTGGCGGCAAGCGTATCATGGCCGTACGGCAGGCCAAATGGCAACTACGCAAAACCGACTGGGACCTGACCGACCTGCGCAATAACATCAATGCGGAGTACGCCCAAGCGGAGGCTACCTACCTCAGCAGCCTGGCCAACTATACCGCCCTGCGTGAAAACATGGACCTGGCGCAGCAGGTGTACCACACCATAGACCTGCAATACCGCTCCGGTGTCAAGACCTACCTCGAGGTGGTGACAGCAGAAAGTGACCTGCGCGCGGCACAGATCAATTATTTCAATGCGCTCTACCAGGTGCTCTCGGGTAAGATAGACCTGCTGCGCGCCTCCGGACAATTAAAATTCTAACCCACTAAAACCAGTATATAAAATATGAGACATCATCTATATAACACGATACAAGCGATCATCCTGATCGCCATCCTTTCCTTTATCCTATCGCTGCTCTCTGCCTGCAATAACAAAGGCCCGCAAGGCGGCTGGGACCCTAATGCACCTGTGGCAGTGAACATCGCACCAGTCAAGCTGCAGCAGGCATCATATACAGAGAGCTACCCGGGCACTGTAGTAGCGCTGAATCAAATAGAACTGCGTGCTCAAGTGAGCGGATTTGTGACTGCGATCTACTTTAAAGATGGCGATCGTGTACACAAGGGCCAGCAACTGTACAGCATAGATGCGCAGCTATATGCTGCCAACTATGAGCAGGCCAAGGCCAATGTGAGCGTACAGGAAACCAATCTGCAAAAAGCACAGCAAGACGCGGAGCGCTACCACAACCTGGCTAAAGAAGATGCGATAGCCAAACAACAAGTAGACTATGCAGACGCAGCTCTGGCTGCGGCCAAAGAGCAGGTAGAGGCTGCCAAAGCACAGGTACGCGGCGTACAGACCAGTGTGAAGTATACTACCATCACAGCTCCCTTTGATGGTACGATAGGTATCTCGCAGGTCAAGGTCGGCGCGGCTGTCACTGCCGGAGTCACCCTGCTCAATACGGTCTCTACCGATGATCCGATGGCCGTAGATTTCTCTGTAGACCAGCAGGAGATCTACCGCTTTGCTAAACTGGAGCAGGCTGGCAAGGCAGGCGATACGACCTTCTCTATTGCCTTTGGCAAAACTGATGTATACCCTCACCATGGCAAGATCAACTTCCTGGACCGTGCGGTAGACCCGCAGACGGGCACGCTGAAGGTACGACTGCAGTTTCCCAATAAAGAAAGGCTGCTGCGCGCCGGTATGAACTGTGACGTATTGGTACACAATGCTTCCTCTGCGCCGGTGATACTGATACCTTATGCAGCTGTCACAGAGCAGCTCGGAGAGTACTTTGTGTACGTAGCAGCTGACGGCAAGGCATCTCAGCGCAAGGTACACATTGGTACCCAGATAGGCACAGATGTGATCGTAAAAGATGGACTGAAAGAAGGCGAGTCTATAGTGACAGACGGCGTGCAGAAAGTGCACGAAGGCTCTGTGCTCCAGACCGGTGCCCCGGCTCCAGCTGCCAAAGCAACAAATCCTAAAAAATAATTATAACCCTCTTCACTCAGATGGGTCTTCCCTCTCCCTCGGAGAGGGAAGATGCCGAAGGCAGATGGGTGAGGTCTAAAAGCAACAACTAATGATCGCTGATATATTTATCAAAAGGCCCGTCACGTCTATGGTCATATCCATAGTGATAGTGGCAGTGGGCCTCATATCTCTCATGAACCTGCCAGTGGCGCAGTACCCCGATATCACACCCCCGGTAGTATCTATAGCGGGCAACTATACCGGCGCTGATGCCAGCACAGTAGAGCAGACCACCACCACAGCCATCGAAACGCAGGTAAACGGATCGCCAGGCATGTCCTACATCTCCAGTACGAGTACGAGTGACGGCAGGTCAAACATCAGTGCTACCTTTGACGTAGGCACAAACATCGATATCGCTACGCTGGACGTGCAAAACCGTGTGAGCGTAGCAGAGCCCACGCTGCCGGATGCGGTGAAGCGCCTCGGCCTCACTACGCGCAAGCGTAACCCATCTATTATGATGGTGGTCGCACTCTTCTCGCCAAATGGCACACATGATGCTACCTTTCTGGGCAACTATTGTAATATCTATATGAAAGACGCCCTCCTGCGTGTGAAAGGGGTGGGCGATATCACATCTTTCGGTGATGACTTTGGTATGCGTATCTGGATGGACCCCGGCAAACTGGCTGCACTCAATATGACTGTAAATGACGTGCTCGGTGCGCTGCAGGAGCAGAACCTGCAGGTGGCTGCAGGCTCCATCGGTGGCTCACCACAGCCGGCGGCGCAGGCATTTGAGTATTCGGTATTTACCAATAGCCGGCTGAATAAAGTAGAAGAGTTTGAAAAGATCATCGTGCGCTCCAATCCTCAGACAGGCGCTTTGACCTATCTGAAAGATGTGGCACGCGTCGAGCTGGGCAAATTCAACTATGGCAACCATGCCTATGTGAATGGCAAGGATGCAGCCTTCCTCCTCATCTTTCAGGCGCCGGGCGCCAATGCACTCCAGACCTACGAGGGTGTAAACAAGGCAGTAGAAAAGATGAAAAAGACCTTCCCTAAGGATGTAGACTACCTGGTACCGTACGAGACGGTATCCGTAGTGAGCGCATCTATAGAGGAGGTGCTCATTACTTTCCTAGAGGCGCTCGCGCTGGTAGTGATCGTGGTGTTCCTCTTTCTGCAAAACTGGCGTGCTACACTGATACCTGTCCTCGCGATACCGGTATCACTGATCGGCACCTTCGCACTCTTCACACCACTGGGTTTTTCTATCAATACGCTGACGCTATTTGGTATGATTCTCGCCATAGGTATCGTAGTAGATGATGCCATCGTGGTGGTGGAGGCCGTGCAGCACTATATAGATGCAGAGGGGCTTTCGCCAAAAGAGGCCACTATCAAGGCGATGAAATCCATCTCCGGCCCGGTGATCGCCATAGCGCTGATCCTCGCGGCAGTATTCGTACCGGTGGGTTTCATACCGGGTATCACCGGTCGTCTCTACCAGCAGTTTGCTATCACCATCGCCATATCGGTATTGATCTCGGCATTTGTAGCACTCTCGCTGACGCCCGCGCTGTGCACCTTGCTGCTGAAGCCTCACAATCCTAATAGCAAGAATTTCCTTGACCGCTTCTTTGATGCGTTTAATAACTGGTTTAACCGCGTGACCAACTCGTATGGACGCGGTGTGGCGCTGTGGATCAAGCGTTCACCTTATGTATTGATCATGATGATCTGCCTCTTCGTAGGCCTCGGGTTCCTCTTCAAGGCTAAGCCGACAGGCTTCATCCCTACGGAAGACCAGGGTTATATGTTTGTAGCATATGAATTGCCGGAAGGCACGTCTATCGCAAGGAATATGATCACCATACATAAGATGATAGACAGCCTAAAGTCTATACCGTCTATCAAGAATACCGGTGCTATCGCAGGCTTCAATGCCGTATCGCAATCCGCAAAGTCTAACTCGGGTACGATCTTCGTCCTCTTCAAACCATGGGACGAGCGCAAGGGCAAATCACAAGAACTCAATGCTATAGTAGGCCAGGTACAGGCCAAGCTTTCCTCTATCAAAGAGGCAACTACCTTCGCCATAGCCCCACCTGCTATACAGGGCCTGGGCAGCACGGGGGGCTTTACCTTTGAGCTGGAGAAGCGTGAGAGCACAGATGATATGAAGCAATTTGAAAAGGTAGGAAATGACTTCCTGGGAGAGCTGCGCAAGCGCCCTGAGATAGCGATGGCTTATACCTTCTACAATGCTCGTACCCCGGGCTATCGTATCAATGTGGACCGGGAGAAGGCTAAAAAGATGGGTGTAAGCATAGCAGATGTGTATGGTACCATGTCTACCCTGCTCGGTAGTTCGTATGTAAATGACTTCAATATTTATGGACGTAACTTCCGCGTAATGGCGCAGGCAGACTCTACCTATCGCGGAGACCTGGAAGAGCTGGGCAAATACTATGTGCGCAATAACGAGGGTAATATGATACCACTCAGTACGCTGACCACAGCTACTGTGGTAGAGCAGCCAGCCATGATATCGCACTACAATATCTATCCCTCTATAGAGATCAATGGCAATCCCAAAGAAGGCTATAGCTCGGGCCAGGCCATCAAGGCGCTGCAGGAGGTGGCAGATAAGACGCTCCCTGCGGGCTACGGCTATGAGTTTTCCGGCCTGACCAAGGAAGAGATATCTGCAGGTAGCAGCTCGATCTATATCTTTGCGCTATCGCTGGCGTTTGTATTCCTCTTCCTCGCTGCGCTGTATGAGAGCTGGGCGGTTCCTTTCTCTGTGATCTTTGCTGTGCCGATCGGGGCATTTGGATCGATCCTGACGCTTACCTTCCTGCCATCACTGAGCAACAACGTCTATGCGCAGATCGGCCTCATCACACTCATCGGCCTGGCGGCCAAGAACGCGATCCTGATCGTAGAGTTTGCCAAGGAGCGCGTGGATGAGGGGCATGATATACTGGATGCTACACTGGACGCTGTGAAGCTGCGTCTGCGCCCTATCGTGATGACATCTCTCGCCTTCATCTTTGGTGTACTACCGTTGGCCTTTGCCACAGGAGCAGGTGCCGAAGCACGCAAGACCATCGGCTGGACGGTGTTTGGCGGTATGCTCACTGCTACTACGCTGGCTATCTTTGTAGTGCCGGTACTCTTCGTAGGTATTATGAAAATAGCTGGTCGTCGGCGCGAGGCGGTTTGATTTTAATCCTTTGCTGGCGAGAGATGTTTCTCGCAAAGACGCAAAGGGTTTAAGAAAATGCAAAGCCTTAGGCTCCGCAAGTATTTAAGATAGAACAGCCGCTCCAGTGAGAGCGGCTGTTCTATCTTCAAAACCTTCTTTATTTCTTAAAATCTTTGCGCCTTTGCGTGAAATGTATTTGTATCGGTCGGGATCAATCATTGGTCTTTTCGAAACCAAAAGACCTTAGCGTCTGGTCATTGTTTCGCCAGTTAGGTTTGACTTTGACAAAGAGGCCGAGGAAGACCTTCTTGCCTACAAACTCCTCGATGGCGAGACGCGCCTCAGTACCTACTTTATTGAGAGAAGAACCGCCCTTGCCGATCACGATGTTCTTCTGCGATTCGCGCTCTACAAATATGGTGCAACGGATGCGGTCCATGTCATCGGCTTCCCTGTACTCCTCGCACACCACCTGGCAGGAGTAGGGTATCTCCTTTTGATAATTGAGAAAGATCTTCTCGCGCACAATCTCAGACACAAAGTAGCGGATATGGCGATCAGTGAGCGAGTCTTTATCATAATATGCTTCAGACTCCGGTAGATTCTTGACCACAAACTCTATGAGCTTGTCTATGTTGGTGCCATCTTTTGCCGAGATGGGGACAAAGTTGGCCATCGGGAGTTCCTGCTTCCAGCGTACCTGCCACTCTTCCAGTTCGCCCTCGCGGCAGAGGTCCAGTTTATTGAAGACCACGACGACTGCTACTTTGGTCTGAACGAGTTGACTAATGAGAAAAGCCTGCTCGTCTATTTTCTGGTACTTGTCAGTGATGAGGAAGAGGACATCGGCATCTTCAAAACTCTGGTGCACGTAGGTATTCATAGTGCGGTGCAGGGCATAGCCCGGCTGATTGACATAGCCCGGCGTATCTGAGAAAACGATCTGGTAGCCCGGCTCATTCACGATGCCGATGATACGGTGGCGCGTGGTCTGCGCCTTTGGCGAAATGATAGATAGCCGCTCCCCTACCAGCGCATTCATGAGGGTAGACTTGCCCACATTTGGCAGCCCTACGATATTGACAAAACCTGCTTTGTGCATGGGTGCAAGTTACTGGATAAAGTTAATTTTCATGAAAGTCATCTATCAATATATAATTATCTTACTTTGGAAATAAATTTTACAACTATGAGGCCAACTCGAACCTTACTTTGCGCTTTTTTTCTAACCACGTTGCTAGGATGTAAAGTCTGGCATGTACAGGTTTATAAAACGGAAGCGCTAGGTTTATCTCGATTCGGTAATGTTTATACTTATGAGAATGATACGCTCGGTATAAATTATTCCTTTTGGGCTGACGGCGGGAATATGAGGTTTCAAATTTATAACAAGTCTTCAAAGCCTATCTACATCGATTGGAAAAAATCAAACTACATATCTAATTCTTATAAATGGGACTATTGGTCAGATAAAACTCAATCAACCACACTATTCACTTCCTTTGGACGGTCATTCTATTACAAAGACTCTATTCAATTCCCTCGCATTGTTGGATATTCTTCGGTAAGTGCTGCTCTATCGACTGGTTCTACTGTTACAGAGAAGCAAGAACGGATCACCTTCATACCACCTAGGTCTTACATTGTTCGTTATGTCAACTACAAGCTTATGACGGACTACTACCATTTTGTTGATGGGGACCGGAATTTCACGAGAGAAACTCAACTTTTAAATGAAACTTCAAAAGATAGCACAAAAGTAATTATAAAGAGATTCGAAAAGGATAACACTCCTTTAGATTTTAGAAATTTTCTGACACTATCATTTAAAGAAGATTTTTCTTCAGAATTTTATTTGGATAACGAGTTCTTTATAAATGAGGTTTTAGTTATGGATAGCAGGCACTTCTCCTATTTTAAGCTTGACAAAAATACTAATGAGCCCTCTGAGATATTTCCTTACAAGAAGGGCACCGATTTCTACAAAAGGATAAATTAAAACCTAAAAAAGATTGGTATTTATATTGCTCTCTATGCAATAAACGCTAATCATGATACGCAAACTCAAATCCGGCCAATACCGCATTTATAGCCGCAAAGTAGATGCGAAGACGCACAAGCGTAAGAACTTAGGCACCTTTGACACAAAGGAGGCCGCTCAAAAGCATGAGCGGGAGATCCAATATTTCAAGCATCACTAAGTAGTACGTCAGCACTTTGGGAGCTATCCGGCAATAGGTGGCTTTTTGATTGGCCGAAAAAATCAGCCTGTTCTCCTGTATGCCTTATCAGCCACTCAGCGAGCATACTGTAGCATACAAAGGCACGGTTGTACTCTACTATCCGGCATTGTATTTCGCAACATAGCTTAGACCGCGGCGTACGCCTTTGTGTATGAGAAAAGCATTTGTGATCTGCTGGCTACTATTACTGCTCGCCGCTATCTGTACCATATTCTGGCACCAGGAGTGGAAGTACTCTCTGCCCACTCCGGTCCCTATAGGCTACAGAGCAGTACAGCCGGGCCAGCATATAAGCCTGGAAGGAAAGCTAATCTCAGATGCAGGAAAACCATTGTTCATCCACTTCTTCAACCCTGAGTGCCCTTGCTCGCGCTTCAATGCACCCCACTTTAATGCACTGGTCAGAAAATATGGCGATAAGATAAACTTTGCAGTAGTATTGATCAATACGACCAAGCTACATGACCCTCAGGAGGTGAGGGCGAAATATGACTTTGCCGTGCCTGTGCTGACGGACTCTAGTATAGCTATAGCTTGCGGTGTCTATTCCACTCCACAGGCTGCGCTGATCAATGCTGATGGCACCCTTTACTACCGGGGCAACTATAACCGTACCCGCTACTGTACAGATACCCGTAGTGACTATGCACGTATGGCTCTGGACTCTATGCTCCTACACATAGCTCATCCCACTTTCAATCAATTTGCTCTGACAGCATATGGCTGCCAGCTACCATATTGCACCCGATAAATATGAAACTTATGATAATCAGATCATCTACCATAAAAAATGCCGGTGTACAAGATTTCTCTGCAGATGTCAAGAGAAAATCTGACTATACTATCAACTTCTTCCTCATTGGCTTTTTCCTCTGCGGGATGATACTTGCTACGTTTTATGACACATGGCTGGTGGCAGTGGCGGTAGGTGGTATATGCCTGGCAGCATACTACTCTACTAAATTGTTGCTACCGACCTCCGATCTGTATCAGTATGTACTCGGTGCAGTGTTTGGAGTATTTATGGCGCAGTATATCTACCAGATGCATGGACTCTTTGAAATGCACTTTATAGCATTTATAGGCAGTGCGATGCTCATCACCTACCAAAACTGGCGCCTACAGCTACCGCTGGCTATCGTAGTGATCGTTCACCATGCGCTTTTTGCCTGGCTGCAGTATTCCGGTGTGGAGCGGATATACTTCACACAGCTGGAGTATATGAGTTTACAGACTTTTGTCATACATGCCTTTCTGGCTTGTGTTATTTTCTTTATCTGCGGGCTCTGGGCGTATCAGTTCCGGGCATTCAGCCGCAGACATATAGAGCAGAGCTATGAGATAGGCCGCCTGCAGGAGGAGGAGCGCAAAAAAGAGCAACTCATGCGTGCAGAAGCCGAGATACGGGAGCTGAATGAATCTCTGGAAACAAAGGTACGTGACCGTACGGCCCAGCTGGAGACAGTCAATAAAGAGCTGGAGGCCTTTAGCTACTCGGTGGCGCATGACCTGCGTGCTCCGCTACGCGTAATAAACGGCTTCAGCCGGATGGTGCTAAAGATGGAAGAAAACAAGATCAGCAAAGTGTCATTTGAAAACCTGCATATCATCATGAAAAATGCGGCACAAATGGGCAGGCTGATAGATGACCTGCTGGACTTCTCACGACTGGGCAGGGCAGCTATAGAAGTAAAACAGGTGGATATGGCTGACATCGTGCAGAGTGTGATCAAGGATCTGCAAAACGGAGAGCAACTCACTATCCCCGAGATAAGGATCAATGAACTGGCAGATGCCAAGTGCGATCCTATTCTGATGAGGCAGGTCTGGGCTAATCTGATCTCCAATGCTGTCAAGTATTCCCGTAAAAAAGATAGCCCCCTGATAGAGATAGGCACCTCCCGCCGCAACGGTATGAATACCTACTACGTGAAGGACAATGGTGCCGGATTTAACATGGAGTTTTATGACAAACTGTTTGCAGTATTTCAGCGACTGCACAAAGTGACGGAGTATGAGGGTACAGGCGTAGGACTGGCGCTGGTACAGCGCATCATCACCAAGCATCATGGCAAAGTATGGGCCGATGGTGAGATAGACAAGGGAGCAACATTCTATTTTTCATTACCTAACTAATATTAAAACTCAGATCATGGACAAAGATCAGGTAGACATCCTGCTGGTAGAAGACAACCCCTATGAAGCGCGGCTCACGCTCATGAGCCTGGAGGAGCAGAATATCTCCAGCAATATCCACCACGTGGACGATGGGGCAGAGGCGCTGGATTTCATATTCGCAAAGGGCAACTACGCGGATCGCAACCCGGAAAACACACCGCGTATGATCCTGCTGGATCTCAATATGCCCAAGATAGGTGGGCTGGAGGTACTGCGCCGTATCAAAGCTGATGAGCGCACCAAGTCCATCCCTATCGTAATCCTCAGCTCTTCGAGAGAGGACTCTGACCTGGTGACCAGCTATATGCTGGGCGTGAATAGCTATGTAGTAAAACCGGTAGAGTTTGACACCTTTACCAAGGCTATATCTGATATAGGCAGCTACTGGATGATGCTCAATGAGTCTACCGTCCTATTTCTGCTGGCTAAGTCGAAGATGCACAAAGCATAACTGCAGCTACCGGTAAATATAAAGCCGGTCCATAGACCGGCTTTACCTTATTACAGAGGCTGCTCCTATTTACCTTTGGTAGAGTCTGCCTTTACCACTTTATTGGTAGGTTTTGATTTGGTCACGGTACGCGTAGAGCCATCAGGATGAGTAGTGGTTTTTGTCTTTTCTTTCATCTCGTGGTGTTTGGTCTTTGAGGTCGATTTAGTGGTATCAGCCTGGGCATAGTCTACAGTGGAGACAAAGATAGCAGCCAGGGCGAGCATTAGATTTCTAAGGAGTTTCATTGCATGTTATTTTTTGGATGATCAATAACCCGGTAACAACACTAATTTGATGCCAGCGGGATTTTTTCCCCAGCTGAGGAAGTGGTTGTTAAAATCAGATTAGGATATTATCACATTCGGAAATAATATAACATATCGGCGCTATGTGGTGATTTTGCTATATTCACCACGTTATGGCACATACATATATCAAAGACCTGAGCAAACATGAAGGGCAGCAAGTGACCCTGAAAGGATGGCTGGCGCAAAAGCGCGACTCCAAGACAATCGTATTTCTGGTAATGCGTGACGGCACCGGATTTCTCCAGTGCATAGTAGATATAAATAATGTGGGCGAAGAGGTTTTTGAGACTGCCAAGAAGCTGACGCAGGAGAGCGCCTTTGAGATCACAGGCACAGTACGCAAAGATGAAAAGCAATTTGGCGGCTATGAGCTGCAAGTATCTGCGCTGCATGTCTACAGCCTGGCCACTGACTATCCTATCACACCCAAAGACCACGGCATAGAGTTTCTGATGGATAACAGGCACCTCTGGCTGCGCTCCCGCAGGCAGTGGGCTATCATGCGTGTGCGCAATACGATCATCTATGCCATTCACCAGTTTTTTCAGGAGAGAGGTTTCGTCCAGATGGATGCGCCTATCTTCACCGGCAATGCAGCAGAGGGTACTACTACACTTTTTGAAACAGACTTTTACGGTGAGCCTGCATATCTGTCTCAGTCAGGGCAGCTCTACGGCGAGGCTATGGCCTTTGCACAGGGGCTGATCTATACCTTTGGCCCGACCTTCCGCGCAGAAAAGTCTAAGACACGCCGGCACCTTTCTGAGTTCTGGATGATAGAGCCAGAGATGGCCTTCTACGACCTGGAGATGGACATGGACCTGATAGAGGACTTTGTACGCTATGTAGTAACCCAGGTACTGGACAAAAACAAACTGGAGATAGAAGTACTGGAGCGCGATACGACCTATCTGGAGCGCGTGCGCCAGCCTTTTATCCGGATGAAGTATGAACTGGCCGTAGACTATATACAGGGCCTGAAAGAATACAACGGTAAAACCTCTATACAGATACTGGAAGAAGACCTGAAGTCTATACAGGAGTCTATAGCTGCGAAGCAAAAGGACATAGAAGAGCGCGAAGCCAAGATAGCCGGTGGTACGCTGACCAAGGGTGAGCGCAACTTTACCCAAAATAAGATAGACCAGCTCAAAAACGAGATCAGTGATCTGAACGAGAAGGCGGGCAACATACCGCAGTGGCTGAACAGCGCCAAAAACTTCAAGCGTGGTGACGACTTTGGCGGTAGTGACGAGACGGTGCTCACGCGCCTTTTTGGCCAGCCTATCATGGTATACAACTGGCCCCGCGATGTGAAGGCTTTCTACATGAAAGAGGACGAAAACGACCTTGGCTATGCCAAGGGAGTGGACCTGCTGGCACCAGAAGGCTACGGCGAGGTAGTAGGTGGCGGTGAGCGCGAGACCGACATCGCAAAGCTGATAGGCAAGATCAATGAGCACAACCTGCCGATGGATGTATTTGAGTGGTACCTGGACCTGCGCCGCTACGGCAATGTACCTCACTCAGGTTTCGGCCTGGGCCTGGAGCGCCTCGTAGCGTGGATCTGCGGCCTGCAGCATATACGTGAGACGATCCCATTCCCGCGTGCCTTTGGCGGCAGGCTGAAGCCATAAATGCCTCACCCATCTGTCCGCCGCGGCGGACATTCTTCTCTCTCCCAAGAGAGGGAAGAATCCCTTGGGACAGAACGTCACTGTTACAGATATAATTTAGCTTACTTTCTCCAGCAGCCACTCGTGCTCGGCGGTCTCAGGATGGTTGGTGAGTGATTGCCTGAGTTCACGGAGCGCCTTCTTATCACGACGTGAGATAGCCGAAAGCAATGTTGTGTATTCTACAAATGCCAGGTAGCTCTTGCGCTCTGCTTCATCTATCTTCTTACGGCGCTTGAGGTTTGATTTAAAATTTGCCAGATGATGCTCCAGTGCTTCTTTATCCCCCATCTCGTAGTAGGTCTTGATGAGGAGTGCGGTGGCACCGAGGGCATACATCAGCTCATCGCTGCGCACACCTTCCAGTAGTTGTAGTACATCCTTGTATCTGCCGCCAAAGAAGTACATCTTGGCAATATTGAAGGTAAGGACGTTCATTTTCTGTCCGGCTGTAGGCACACGTTCTTTGTAGACTTCTATCAGCTTCTCCGACCAGTTGGTATCTCTGAGCTGAACGCCGAGTGCGATGAGATTAGATATATCCCAGGGAGAGAGTTCGCCTTCATCATATAGGAAATGGCGATCGAGAGCGATCTGATATAGTTCATACACATCTTTGAGGCGGTTCATACTGCCCATATTGATGCGAGCCACACAGTAGTTGATAGCAAAGACATAAGCGTCTCGCAAGATCACCTCATCCAGCTCACCCTGATGCTTTTTGAGCAGCATCTTCAGCTTATCAAAGTACGGTTCGCCATCATGCTCTGTGAGCATCCGGTGGATAGTGGCATATACCACCACAGACGGTGCCGAGTCATATACGCCACTTTCAGCGAGGATCATGGCCTCCTCCAGCAGCGCCGGCTCCTCTCCTGCCTTATGCCGCTTTTTATGGTGCTTTGCCGCACAGGCATAGCGCAGCTTATTGGTCAGGTAGAAGATATCCAGCCGCTCCATGAGCTGTGCAGGTGTGTCGAGTTCTTTATACTCGACCAGTGCTCTATGGAGGTTGATTTCTGTGTCTACGACAAACTCCTTGAGGTAGTAATCCGCACTGCGGTTAGAGATATTGCTCTGGATCTTGCGGGCCAGAGACAGGTTGATATCAAACAGCTTATTGAGCCTACGGGCATCTACGGCCTTGAGCAGATCTGTCACGGCCTTCTCCGGCTTCTTATTGTAGCCCTCGCTCTGGATAAAGGCCTGCACCATCTTGGTCAGATCCAGGAAAAGGCTACGATAGGTAGCCGTGCTGAGGCGAGCTGTTTTGACCAGCAGTTTCAGCACCTGAGCTGCGGTAGGCTTCTGACCATCTGTGATCATGGGCAGCAGCACATCGAGGAACTCGAGCAGCGGTCCTTTATTGCCCAGGTAGGAGCCGACTACATAGTCACGAAAGCGCACCAGCTCCTCACGGGTAAAGGAACCGAGTGTCTTGAGGACTTTCTTCTCCTCTGCAGGTTTTGCCAGTGCTTGCGCCATTCGTTAAAAGGATGTGCAAGATTACGGTTTTTCGGTGAGGGGCGGAAAAGTGAGTAATAGGGAGAATATTCAAATGTAATTTCAGGTAAAATGGACACTGCGCTACTCAACTATCGGATGCCGATGAAAGGGCTTGCTCTCATCAAATAGCTTGCGATAGGTGACGTGTACCTTCATCACCTTGCCGCCTATAGTCTCGCAGGTGTGGACCATCTTAGGGTTGAAGTCTGCTATCCAGGTCAGCTCGATCCATTTCCAGCGGCCCTTGGGGCGCACTACTTTATCAGCAGCCATGACGATGCCTGCCTCTACTCCCTTGCGCTGATGCTTGGGCACTACACCGAATACGATACCGAAGATTCGGTCATTGTGGCCAAAGGTCTTATAGTATAGAAACTTTAGCATGCCCCAGATATTAAGGTTGCCATGTATGTGCTTGAACCATTGATTCAGCTCTGGCAGCATGATGAACATGGCTACCGGCTCGCCATTATAATAACCAAACCACAGCAGGTAGTCCAGCATGACAGGCTTCATACTATTCATGAGCTGGATGCTCTGCTCCTTTGACATCTCGTGAAAGTTGTGAAAGTTGTGCCATCCCTGATTGTATATGATGCGAAAGTCCTCGGCATATTTCGCCAGATTGTTCTTTTTAGCATGCTCAAAATGATACCCTTGTCTGAGTAACCTCTCATAGAAGATATTGTACTTCTCCGGGCGGTCCATCTCTACCGGCAGGCCGAATGATAGCTGGCGGAAATAATCTTTGAACCCATACGCCTCAAAGAAATCTATGTAGTACTTCGGATTGTAGTTCATCTGATAGGTGGGCTCTGTGAAGCCCTCCACCAGCAGTCCCCAGAAGGCATTGCGCTCTCCAAAATTGACCGGTCCATCCATAGCCTCCATACCCCGCTCCTGTAGCCAGGCTTTGGCTGTGTCAAAGAGTTTGAAAGCTGCGACCTGATCGTTGATACACTCAAAGAAACCACACCCCCCGGTGGGCTGGTCCTCGGTATAGGCAGTATCTTTATTGATAAAAGCAGCGATACGACCTATCACAGTACCGCTGTCATCCCTGAGCAGCCAGCGGATACATTCGCCGTGTGTGAAATACTTATTTTTCTTTGGGTCAAAAACCTTCTCTACATCCTGACGCAGCGGGGCTATCCAGTTTGGGTCGCCTTGGTTGATAGTGAAGGGAAGCTGATGGAATGCATCTATATCCGCACGAGTCTCTACTGTTCTGATCTGCATCTGCTCTGCTTTGGGGCTGAATGACTTAAATCCCGCTGACGGGCCAATCTCAAAGTTGCGGTAAGTTTATCAGGAAACAAAATCAAAGGAAGGTAACGCCAAAGGTGCCCATCGCCTCAAAAGCCCAGAAGCTGTGGTGCGCCTTGCCGCCCTGTACGGTCAGCACATCCCGGTAGTCTACAAAGCAGCCTTTGACCGATGGCTCTATGAAAAACCAACGCCCCAGGTTTAGCCGCAGGGAATTTTCGAGACCAAACATATATCCGGCCACGTGGAATTTATTGTCGAGGCGCTGACCGAAAAGTGTGACATCAGTTTTGGGTATCATCCAGCCCACTCCCAGCTTCACCATATCATTCAGTCGGAAGCGGTGACGGCGACTCTTCCATATCTCCAGTCGCCGCACCCCATTGATGAGGTAGAAGTTAGCGCCATTCGTATGCTCAAAATGCAGGAAGGTATTTGGGTCAAGTACCTTGTCGCCATTCACGGTCTGGCCATTGATAGTACCTGATACGTGCGCCGTGCGATAATTGTCTACTATATACTTGGTATGATCAAAATTGAACTCGATAGCCCATACTCTTTTTTTGTCAAAAAAATAGCCGATACGATATACATACTGAGGTATGGTGACCTGTGGGAAAATAGCATGCATATCAGGTCTGTCATGCGCAATGGCATTGGTCACTACAAAGTTGTAGCTATTGCCATTGAAAGCGCCTTTGAAATAGATGTCAGAGGTAGAATACCAGGCCTTGACATAGCCCCAGCTAATATAGAACCGGTGAAAGGGTTTGATCGAAGCAGTATCACGCTGGTGCCGCATGGCTGACATGCTGAGTGCAGATACCATGAGAATGGTGATAAGGATCATTCTACGCTTCATAGCTGATATTGTAGTTTTTATTTACCCTTGAAAACTGCCTTTCGCTTCTCTACAAATGCCGTCACACCTTCTTTGTAATCCTCTGTATTGCCAGCTATCTCCTGGCTGTAGGCCTCATACTGCAGCATATCACGCAGGCTGGAGGTCAGACCTTTATTGAGCATCTTTTTGATGATAGCCATAGACCGTGGTGCCGCAGTAGCGTAGCGATCCGTATAGACCTTGACGGCCGAGTCGAGTTCATCCGGAGCCACCAGTTTATTGATGATGCCGAGATCAAAAGCCTCCTTTGCCGTCACCTTCGAGCCTAGTGTGCATAGCTCAAATGCCTTATTGTAGCCGATAAGTCCCGGCAGGAAAAATGACGATCCGGAGTCGAGCACCAGGCCTATATTGGCGAAAGCCTGCACTAATGAGGCGCTCTCAGATGCTACGATAATGTCGCAGGCCATAGCCAGCGAGGCACCTGCCCCCGCTGCTACACCATTGAGGCGGCAGACTACAGGTTTAGGATTTTCGCGCACACCGAGGATCATCGGATTGTAGCGGCGTAGTACAGAATCTCCGAGACTCCTTTGTCCTTCATGCTTTTTCACATCCTGCAGGTCTTGGCCGGAGCAAAAGGCCTTGCCCGCTCCGGTGATCACCACTACGCGCACAGCATCGTCCTTGGCAGATTTCTTGAGCGCGTCGATGAATTCGGCACTGAGTTCTTCGTTGAAAGCGTTGTATACATCTGGCCTATTGAGCGTGATGGTGCAGACACCGTCTGCTATCGTATAGAGTAGAGAGTTATACATGGTGTAGTGAGTTTTGGCTATGATCGGAAAAGCGCAGGTATCAAAGTAAAAGAAAAAAACATCCCTATAAAACCTACCAGGTAGCCGGCATATACCTCTGCCTGCTGATGAGCCTGTAGCAGCAGGCGCGCGGTACCTACCACACCACCCAGAATGATGACACCAACGAAAACGAGCTTCAGGTCATAGTCCGATACCTGCATCATGACGAGCACCAGGCCCAGCATGCAGCCCATGCCGATGGCATGGATACTGATCTTGCGAAAGATATTGATGAAAAAACCTATAAAGATGGCTACGGAGGCACCTAGCATCATGAGAGAGATGAGCTGATTGGTAAATGCAGTGGCCTGCGTAGTGGGCCGGAAAAGCCTATACGTCCAGAGATATAGCGTAGCCGTAATAATGTATGGAATGATGCGCTCCTGAGGGTTCGTCATCTGATAATCTGTGATCAGCTCCAGCCGCTTCATCATGCCTATAAGAATGACGGGAGTGATGAATGTGAATATAAAAGTAATAATGATCCAGAGTATCTGTGCCTTGAGGTGATACTCAGCAAAGAGGTGTGGATTGACCGCTACTATAAAAGCTGCGCCATAAGTGGCGAATAGCAGGGGATGAAACAGATATGATATGATAGTAGCAAAGCGCTGGGACATGGTGTGTTGATTGACAGCGCAATATTAATAAATAGTTGGCGGGTATGCGGTGCGAGGTGCCAGGAGCAGATGAGGAGCGGGAAGCAATAACTGCTCCGCTCTGTATTCTTTGCCTGCTTTTAAAAGCCCATATCCTCACCGCCTCCTTGGGGTGCTACAGCTTTCTTCTTTTTAAAGAAAGACGCATCCATCTTGCCAAACTTGAAGCTGATGCCCAACCGGGCGAAACGCTGATCACGGCGCCGAGTAGAGTGCTGGCTAAAGCCGGACACATATGTAGTACCGTCCAGAGTAGTAGCCTGATAGATATCTGAGCCATGTGTGCGTGAGTTGAGCACATCACTTACGGTAAAGTTGAGCGTAATGAAGCCCATGAAATCTTTGCTGAGAGACAGGTCAAAGAAGTACACAGGTGTGGTCCGGCCCTGGGGCAATATGCGTGGTGCCTCATAGGTCCCATTGATCTGAGCGGCAAAGTCCATCGGGAATTTATAGTTGATCATCGCCTTGGCCAGCCAGCTCCAGCCGGAGTTTTTGAGGGATGTTTCACCCGTATTGCCCGATATCTCCATATAGTACACATTGCCTGTCAGGGTCAGGTCGAGTTTCCTGACCGGATAAACTTTAAGGGTATTTTCCCAGCCACCGGTCATGCTATGTGAGCCATTGGCAAAGGTACTGACGAATACATTCTGCGATCCTGCCAGGGGGTAGGTCAGATTGGTAATGGGCTGCTGTATATAGCGTCCATATATCGAGCTCAGCCAGTTGACCTTTGTTTCTACCAGATTGTAATTCAGCTCACCCTGATTGATAAACTCCGGCTGCAGACTGGGATTGCCGCGCTGCACCGTAGTAGCATTGCTGGAGAATATAAATGGTGCTATCTGAAAGAAATTAGGCCGGTTTACTTTGCGCGCTACGTTGAATTGTAGCTCATGCTTATTGCCCCATTTCTGAGAGACGTTCAGGCTTGGGAAAAGCATTTTTGTGATACTCTTCGCATCTGACGGATACTGATAGGAGAAAGAAGAACCGCCATTCAACTGAGAGGTCCCCTTGTAGTACACCTGCTCCGCACGGAAACCCAACTGGTAGGAAAACTCCTTGACCTGATGGCTGAAGGTGATGTAGGCGCCGTTCACCAGATCATCTATGCGGTAGTTATTACTCAGAGGCAGGTTAAACCAGGCTGTGCTCAAAGTACCATCTGCCAGTGATGTATCATTTGTGACATTATTATTTGTATGAGTGAGTTTATAGTTGCTACGAAGCCCTGTCTCGATTTTCATATTGGTGCGTATGGGGAGACTGATATCCCACTGCGTGGTGATCATATCTGCTGTCTGCGCCCCGGTGGTATATTGATGCGAAGGATAAGAGGATACAATAGAGCCATTGGGCAGAAAATTGGTAGTAGTGTAGAGATAGTGACCACCACCGCCGGAGTGATTGTACTGGATATCGAGCGTATATTCCTTTCCTTCTTTTGGATAGGTGTGCTTGAAATTCAAATCTGTAGTAAAATTTCGAAAATGATTGTTTTGTGTATTGACCTGTGAGCCTGTAGTAACCACTCCGGCCAGATTTCTATTGATACTGATATTATCAGAGTTATCAAAATTGCCAAAGACACCATTTTCTGACAGGCTCAGTGTGTTGCGGTTATTGATATAAAAATCAAGGCCGACGCGCGCTACCTGAAACAGGCGCTTATGCGTAGTGTATATATCCTGATCCACACTGGCGTCTCCATTATTGAATGCATCCAGGTAGGTAGTATTATTTACACCTTTGGTTTTATTAGTGCTGCCATTCACAGTATACATGACCTGCACGCCAAATTTTTTCTCCCTCAGATTGAGCATAGCTATCCCGTTGTAGCCATAGTTTGTAGCGATATTAGCATTGACTATACCATTGTAGCCGGGTTTTACATTCCGTTTCATCACCACATTGATGATACCGCCTGATGCCGCGGCTTCAAACTTTGCAGACGGATTGGTGATGACTTCTATCTTGTCTATCTGATCTGCAGGTATCTGCTCCAGGGTGAGAGTGGTAGGCTTGCCGTCTACATATATCTGTGGCGAATTATTGCGCAGGGTCACATTGCCATCTGCATCGGTAGAGACGCTGGGTATATTTTTCATAGCATCCAGCGCTGTACCCCCTCTTACAGATAGGTCACTACCTACGTTAAATACTTTGCGGTCCACTTTCAGCTCCATATTGGATTTAGTAGCCGTCACGTCTATTTCTTTCAGCTTTGTAGCATCTGCAGTCATGACCAGGTTGCCTACGTCCTGCTCCATTTTATTGGGAGTGATGATTACTTTCTGTATAATGTCCTTATACCCTATAAATGAAACTTTCAGATTGTACGCGCCAAAAGGCAGATCTGTCAGTGAAAACTCACCGTTGTCTTCGGTCAGCTGACCTGATATGAGAGAGTCTTTCATATTGACCAGAGAGACTGCCGCGTAGCCTACAGGCTTCTTTTGCGCATCTATGAGTTTACCATAAATGTGACCGATATTCATTTTCATACCGGCAAAGCCCCCACCTGTCTGAGCTCCTGTACCTCCAGAGCCGGGATATGAGCCCTGAGGCCTGGCCGGAGTCTGGCCGGGAACAGGAGACGGGGCCTGCACGGGTGCAGGACGGGACGGTAATGTGGAAGCGGGGGCGGCAGGAGTAGCAGTCTGAGCCGGTGGCCTCACTGCAGGCGGGGTCTGTATGGGGGGAGATGCCGGAGTATCCGCCAGGGATCGGCTCAGGCCCGTGACAGGTGGGGCCAAGAGCGTATCGCGCCGGACCGCGCCAGGGTCGGGTGCTGCCAGCCGCGGTGCCCGGCCTGTAATGACACGCAGGATAGAGTCTGCCTCCGCATGAGATCGCGCTATACGCAGGGAGTCTTCATTCTGGGCGGTAGCGGTAAAAGTAAATGCTATAAAAAATAAGGTAATCAGTATAGGGGATCTTTTCATATAAATCATTCAATGAACCGAGCGGCGAATGTACACTCTTCGGCTACGTATTTATGTGTCCATTCGGCCAATAAACCAAATCCAAAGGCGTTTATCTTTACGAAAGATAAAATGCGTTAAAGACTATATATGATATGAATATAGTGAAAGATCAAAGCTCCTTCCTGAGGCGTGCCACGGGCAGGTTGAGCTGCTCGCGATACTTGGCTACTGTGCGGCGGGCGATGTTATATCCCTTCTCCATCAGGTACTCGGTGAGCTTCTGGTCAGATAGCGGATCATTTTTGTCTTCCATGCCTATCAGGTCACTGAGTATCTTCTTCACTTCTCTGGTAGATACTTCTTCGCCTTCATCATTGGTGAGTGACTCTGAAAAGAAAGACTTTAGCAGTAGTGTGCCAAATTCTGTCTGTACATACTTTGAGTTTGCTACGCGGGATATAGTAGATATATCCAGGCCAGTCTTCTCGGCCACATCTTTCAGGATCATAGGGCGGAGCTTGGTCTCGTCGCCACTGATCAGGTAGTCATATTGCAGCTCCATGATGGTCTGCATGGTCACGATCATTGTATTCTGGCGCTGCTGGATAGCATCTATAAACCACTTGGCAGATTCTATTTTCTGCTTGATAAACATGATCGCTTCCTTCTGGCTCTTGGACTTGATCTTGGCTCGCTTGTAGTCAGAGATCATATCGCGGAATGTATTGCTGATACGCAGCTCCGGTGCGTTGGCAGAGTTGAGTGTCAGTACCAGCTCGCCATTATTATTGGTGATGATATAATCCGGTATGATAAACTGCTCTGCACCCAGGCCGCCTGAGAAGGAGCTCCCGGGCTTGGGATTGAGACTGATGATCTCTGATACGGCCATCTTGAGGTCGTGTGCATCCAGCCCTAGTGATTTTTCCAGTTTCTCATAGTGCTTCTTAGCAAAGGCGTCAAATTGCTTCTCTATGATACGGATAGCATTGTCAGTATGCATGGTAGGGTCGTCCTTGCGTTTCAGCTGCAGCAGCAGACACTCCTCCAGCGTGCGCGCGCCGACACCAGCAGGCTCAAAGCTCTGGATAAGCGAGAGCAGATATGCCAGCTCCTTTTCATCTGTCATGATATTCTGGGAGAAGGCCAGGTCATCTATGATGGCATCGAGATCCCTGCGCAGATAGCCATCATCATCTATGCTGCCTATGAGGTGCATGGTGATAGACTTTTCCCGGTCACTGATAGGCAGCATGCCTACCTGCTCCTCCAGGTACTCATGAAAGGTAGAGCTGACAGCTACCGGTATCGTCTTGCCCTCGTCATCCGGATCGGCAAATTCATTGGGATCTTTGGTCTTGTACTCCGCCACCCCTTCATCTGACTCGTCATAGAACTCGGTCATATCCAGGTCATCGTCCTTATTGATCTCCGGCTCTGTGACCTCTGGCTCAAACTCATCGTTTGGCTCCTGTATATCCTCTGTGGGGCCGGCGTCAGATTCCTCGACCTGAGCAAACTCCTCCTCATCTTCTGTGGCCACCTCAAGTGCGGGGTTCACCTCTATTTCCTCCTTAATACGCTGGTCCAGCTGGGCCGTAGGTATCTGCAGCAGTTTCATCAACTGTATCTGCTGCGGGGAAAGTTTCTGTAAAAGCTTTTGTGAAAGATTCTGGTTGAGCATAGCAGTAAGTTTATGACACAACCAAAGGTAGGGAAAAAGAAACGAAAGGATAAAATTTATTCCACAAAAATTGTACCGAACTTTATTTTCCTAGGATTATCAAGGGTTTGAGAGACCCTGCGGGGAAATACAGACACCTTAAATTAAAGGATTTCTATTATTTTGGCTGCATGATATTTTTCAGGAAAACACTGCCTTTCCTTTTACTAGCATTCCTGATGTCAGTACTGGTACGTGTGCCTGAGCTGGGGCGGCCACTGTCCAAGCACCACGAGTTTTGCACCGCGGTCTCCCTGCGCATCCTACAGATATGGTATGACAACGGTATCACGAGCTACGAAGCGGCACCGGTCATGACCTACAATACTCCTACCGACAAATTTATCAATAATGACGCCAATGCCAGCGGCAGGATGATAGACGAGGCGGGCAACTACTATTATGTATCGCATCCGCCATTTGCCTATTATTTCCCTTATGCTATTTTCAAAACACTCCATATACGCCCGGACGTAGTACCGCTACAGCTGCTCAACCTGCTCTTCCACTTCTTGTCTGCGCTCTTTGTGTACTTTACGGTCTGCCTGCTCAGTTTCAACAGGGCGAGAAGCTATCTGCATGTACCCTCCTTTGTAGCCTACTGTATCTACCTCTTCCTGCCGGCCACACTCTGGTTTCAGGGTAATGTATACATGAGCGATATGGCCGTGCAGCTGCCATTTATCATAGGTGTGTATACGGTGCTGAAGATGATCTTCCGCCAGCGCTTCTATGTGCCCAAGTATATCGTGCTGTATGCAGCGATCTTGTTTGTCATGATCTATACTTCCTGGCTAGGAGTATTTTTTGCCTTTGGAGTGCTGGTGTATAGCCTGCTGCATGTGCGCTCTATACCGGGCTTCCGCGTACTGATCTGGTCCACTGTCATCATCACCTTCTTTACGCTAAACCTGATCATCTATCAGTATGCACAGATAGCAGGTCAGGAAGCTTACCTGCATGAGATCATCAACCGCTACCTGATGCGCGGCAGCATAGGCGTGCGTCACCAAGGATTCTTTTATTTTTTTATCTCCTACTTCTTCCTTTTCAAGGACCTGATATATAACTACATCGTCAACTACCTGCCTATATACCTGCTTATTGGGGCATTTATGTGGCTAGGCGCTACGAGGGCCAAGCTTAAGATCGTCTTCTCGGAAAACGGCTACCGCTTCATCTGGCTGTCTATATTACCGGTGGTGCTGATGCACATCTTCTTCCTGCAGTACTCCTCACATGATTTCACAGTACTGTATGCCTCTCTCTTCTTTAGTGTACTGCTGGGTATACTGTATGACAAGGTGCGGAAGTCAGGTGTTTTTGCTGAGCGCACGGTGAACGGGCTGGTACTGTTTACGATTATTATTCTGATTGTACAATTCTATGTGACAAATCTGCCGGGCAGCACCTCTATCACTGGCGCACCATATGACCGGGAGATGAAACTGGGCCACGCTATCCGGCAGCAGAGCGCAGCAGATGAAGTCATATTCACCAATATGAAACCTACACCGCAGATGGTGTTTTATGCCGGCAGGAATATGAAGCAGGTGGCATCAGAGCAGGAAGCAAAAGATTTCCTCACGCAAAGAAAAATGACAAAAGGTGCTTACTTTGATATCCGTATGTATACAGACGAAATACCTGTGAGACGTACAATAACCATACAGTAAAAATAAAAAAGAAAGGAGATGAGTATAAATACCATACCTATCGTAGACCTGAGCCAGTTCACTCAGGGAGATGACCGCAGCAAGCAGCAATTTGTAGAACAACTGGGCAAGGCATTTGAAGAAACAGGATTTGTGTCTGTGAGAAATCACGGCGTATCACAGCAGCTGGTAGATGACTACTATGCAGCCGTGCAGCAGTTCTTTGCATTGCCGACAGAGGTGAAGAAGAAGTATGAGATACCAGGCCTGGCCGGGCAGCGGGGCTATACATCTTTTGGTCGTGAACAAGCTAAGGGCTTTGATGCACCCGACCTCAAGGAGTTTTGGCAGATGGGCCAGATAGTAGAGGACGGCGATCCTATCAAGAATGAATATCCCGACAACGTGTCAGTGCCAGACGTACCGGATTTTGACCAAAAGGGGCGCGAGCTTTTCAAGGCTTTTGAGAAGTGCGGCATAGAACTGCTGCAGGCTATAGCCATACACCTGGGTATTGGTGAGTTTTACTTTGACAAGTATGTACACAATGGCAACTCGATCCTGCGTGCTATACACTATCCCCCCATCACCCAGGAGCCTAAGAATGCGATCCGCGCGGAGCAGCATGAGGATATCAACCTGATCACACTGCTGGTAGGCGCTTCTGCGGAGGGCCTGCAGCTGCTGAGCAAGCAGAATGAGTGGCTGGATATCACTGCGCCGGAGGGCTGCTTTGTAGTAAACGTAGGTGATATGCTACAGCGCCTGACCAATAACCGCCTGCGCTCTACTACTCACCGTGTGGTAAATCCGCCGCGTGAGAAATGGGGCAATCCGCGCTACTCCATACCATTCTTCACGCACCCTAAGAGTAGTATGCCACTTGACTGCCTGAGCAGCTGTGTAGATGAGCGTCACCCGCTGCAGTACGAGCCGATCACTGCCGGTGAGTACCTCGATGAGCGCCTGCGCGAAATAGGTCTGAAGAAATAATGGTATCCATAACTATACAACAAGCTACGCTGGCGGATCTCGATGAGGTCCGCCAGCTTTTTTATGACACCATCACAAAGGTGAACGTGCGCGACTATACGCCTGAGCAGATAGCAGTATGGTCATCCGGCTATATGAACCTACCGAAGTGGGAGATGCGGATAAAGGAGCAGCACTTCATCGTAGCGCGTGCTGAGGAGAAGATAATAGGTATGATATCGCTAGATCGGTCCGGCTACCTGGATCTCATGTATGTGCATCATGCCTGGCAGGGGCAGGGTATTGCCAGCCAGCTATTGACCGGCCTGGAAAAGCAGGCAAGACTATGGGGCCTGAAGGAAATCCGGGCCGATGTCAGTATCACTGCGCGGCCATTCTTTGCAGCGCGTGGCTATACTATCAGTGAGTATAATGAGAAAAATATAAAGGGAGTGGCCTTTCACAATGCCGTGATGCGGCGGGTGCTGCCGCTCTCATGATGAGTCTGCCGTAAATTAAAGGCACAGTCATTCAGATATTAACCAAGGTATCAGCCTTCATCTCATGTCCACCCTCAAACATGACTACCGTAAAATCCTTTAGGAGCGAGGTGACTTTAGGCAGGTTTAGTTCATTGATAAATGGATCCTCTGTACCACAGATAAAGTATTTCTCCTGCTGTTGGAATGCAGCGACGCTTTCCTCATTCTGCAATTCATTTGCTATTTCACCAGCGTAGAATATGAGTGCATCTATCCTGCGCTCATTGCGATATACCCAGCGCGATAACGTGGCTACTCCCTGCGAGAAGCCTAGTACTACGATCTTTGCGGGATATGACGATAGTTTCAGTTCATCATAGAGCATATCGAGATAATTAATGTAGTCCCTCATCTCGGCCTCACGGTCTTCACGCGTCATCCAGGTAGCGCCTACTTCCGGTTTGCCGGCGCGCAGATAAAACCGGTTTAAGGCCTCGGGCGCTACAATATAGCGGGTCCCGTCATCTAAAGCAGCAAAGCCACTGATAAATGCCTCAGCGAGCTGCGCCCATCCGTGGATGACTACCCATATCTCCTGGGTGTCGTGACTCAGAGTGCCGAGTGTATAGTAGCGTGCTGTCCTGGAGACTGTGATGTGATGCGACTGTGGCATATATCGAGATAAAAAAGCGGCCCTCCGATATGCAGGGCCGCTTGTGATTGACGTATTACTTTGTAGTAGTGATATTCATCCGCTCGCTGATCGCGTCGATCTGAGCCTTCATAGTCCTGATGGCTTCATTTTGCTTTGAGTCATTATTCTTCAGCGCCTCATTTTCACTCTCCAGCGCGGCTATGCGCCTGCAGAGCTCCTGTGTAGCTGATACATTGAGTGTATAGATACGATCATAGTCCACCACGCGGAAGTCATCAACCTCTTTGCCGTATACAAAGACGCTCTTGGCAGATTCTGCTACATCCTTTACAGTAAATGTATGGTCAGAGATCACCTCGCTCACGATAGCTGTCAGCTTATCGGTCTTGTCTGTGATGAGCTTTACCTTGTCACCTACTGCCAGGCCGTGCATCTTATCCATAGTGATCGTTAGCGTTTGCCTTGCTTCATCGTATGCTGCCGTCTGAGCCAGGGCATATACATTTGGTATAAAGCTGGTCATACGGTGCACAGCCTCCGGATAGTTGACCTCTACCTGCTGGGCTATAAATCCTTTCTTCAGATCAGTGCCATTAGCTACTTTATCTTTGTACCGGAAGTCTGTGACCTCCAGTCGATTGAGCGTGGCCAGATCGGCAGGTCCATTGCTGATGTCTACGATCTCTTTGATACGACGATCTGAGGTAGCATTAAACTCAGGCGCAATAATGCGGCCTGATGCCCTGATACTGGTAGCACATGCGCTACAGCTGGATGTTCCCCAGGTGGTATTGCTCAGATAGCCGTAGCTGCCTATATTATAGATTACGCTGTTTTGTACATCCAGCGGAACGGCAGGAGCTGTGGTGCCTATACCTACATAGCCACCGTTTACAGCCATGGTAGAACCTCCCGAACCACCGTTTGTATTGAAGAGAATCTTTTGAGATGTTGCCTGAGTCCTGACTATTAGATCTCCTGCGACTGCATCGGTAGACCACGCTCCGCTGGCTGAAGCCACGCCTATCTGAGCTTTTACTGCTCCGGCTGTACCTAGCGCGTAGCCTACACTATTGGATCCGTCCAACATGATACCATCACCGGATGTAGGTGTGTATACATGCATGCGATAAGAAGGACTGCCGGTGCCGATACCCACCTTGCCGTCACCCTGTACCTCCATCACTGTAGTGCCGCCAGTGGCCTGTGATGTACCGGTAGAGAGATCGAGGAGTCTGTTATTGCTGGCTGTACCTGCTACTTTTATCGCCAGGCCATTAGCGAAAGATGCTGTAGAGCTATTATAGATCGCTTCAGTATATCCATTAGCATTATGCACCCATGTGAGACTATTGGGGTTGATACCTTGAAGGTCACTGCCTATGATATTGGTAGAGGTATTGCTCAGGAGGCTGACAGGAGATGAGGTATGTATACCTACGTATCCGCTTCCGGTGATAGCATAGGTAGAGGAACCATTAAATGTCATAGTATTGCTTCCCATGGTCACAGTCCTATTGCCGCCCAGGGTACCGTCTGATGTATAAATATTAGTGCTGAGGCCGGACAGGCTCGTCCAGCTGGCATTTCCCGATGCATCACTGGTCAGCACCTTATTGGCGCCTTGAGTACCATCTACCAGTTTAAATGCCGGAGAGGTGGTGCCGCTCTCTATATCCAGCGCGACTGCAGGTGTGGTGGTACCGATTCCCACATGGACCTGATTGGCTCCTGTGCCGCCCAGCACCAGCGAATTTGAGGCGGCTACTTTTGCAGAATATCCTATGGCTGTTGCATTGGTCAATCCATCAATTGTCACATCTGCTGCTACGCCGAGGGCCGTATTGTTAGTACCTGTCAGATTGGTATGCAAAGCATATGGGCCTATAGCAGTATTGTTGATACCGGTAGTATTGAGACCAAGGGCTTCATCACCGTAGGCAGCATTTTCATACCCGGTAGTATTGGCATGGAATGCCAGGACCCCAGCTGCTGTATTACTATACCCCGTGGTAATAGCCTGACCAGTACCATACCCTATACCTATATTCCAGCTGGCGGTTTGATTAGCAGACAGGGCGTTTAGGCCTATTCCTACGTTCCCGGTACCTGTGGTGAGGTTTTTCAGCGCACCTACGCCTACGGCAGCATTACCGGTACCGGTAGTGAGCAGGTTCAGCGCCTGATAGCCTACACCAGAGTTTTGCGTACCCGTGGTGACACTGCTACCAGCAGAGGGCCCGAAGAATGTATTGAATGAAGTAGCATCGAGTCTGCCTGCCTGGATATTATTGACACGAAAAGTAAGCGGTACATTATCTGTAGTACCTACAAAGTTTGTACCGTCTACCGTGCCGGCATTGCCTGTGAGCTTCCAGCCACTCAGACCAGAGAGATCGAGTGCATTGGAAGCTACCCCATTTACTGTGGATGTCAGTGAAGTGCCCGAGAGGCTGAGTACGTTGGTGGTCACGGTACCGGCAGGTGTCTGCCAGGTAGCATTGCCTGAGGCATCGCTGGTCAGTACTTTGTTAGCTCCTTGAGTGCCGTCTACCAGTTTGAACGCAGGAGAAGTAGTACCACCTTCTATATCAAATTTGACTGAAGGAGCACTGGTGCCTACACCCACATTACCATTGCGATGAGCTGTCAGGATAAATTGATTGGTCCATGAACTGGCAGCGTCATTCAGTGCACCTATGCTGAGCGTGCTACCCAGAGAGGTGATGCCCATCATCTTCTGATCAGTACCCTGACCTGCATTTTCAAAGTAAATACGAGGGATAGAATTGTCTGTAATGAGAAGGGAAGCACCGTAGCCGCCTGCATCTGTCACAGCCTTGAGGCTGGAGCTACCGTCAGAGATGTGCACTTCGCTCTTTGGAGCGGTAGTACCTACACCTACCATGCCACGATAGTTGCCATCTATAGTGACTGCAGCATCCGTTCCGATATCTGTAGTAGCGTCGGTGCCTTGTTTCCATAGATAAAAATCAATAGAGTTTCCCACTGCCGAGCCTGAACTGTGGCGACTCTTGATGGCATGCCGATAAGTATCCGTACCATTATAGCCAAAGAGTATCTGATTGCTGGTAAATGACGCAGATGTGTTGCCACTCCGGAGCTGCAGAGAGTTTGTACCTCCCGAGCTGCCATTTACATCCAGGTAAGCGGAAGGTGCTGTGACACCCGCTATACCAGTCATAAGAGATGCCCAGTCACAAACCATAAAGCGGCCGCTGACAGTGCCTACTGCTGCACCTCTGGTCAGCATAAATTTACCTGGACCTTCACCATTGCCACTACCGGTAGAAATGAACTGAAACCACTGACCGCCTGTGCTACTATTATCAATCGATAGCCAGGTACCAGCAGCGGAGCTGGATTGATTGATCTGTGTCAGGTACGAACTGGTGGATAAATGAACAAATCCCGAAGGGGCGCTAGTACCTAAACCAAGACGACCATTGCTTAGAATACGCATGCGTTCCAGATTATTAGATGCCAATACAAAATCCTGAGCATCGGTGGTGCCGATAAAATTGCCATTGACTGTAGATCCGATAGCTGCGGTCGATGGAGTCGTGGCGCTATTACCGGTCAGCTTCCAGTAGAGACCATTAGGATCTGATGGTGTCCAGTTAGTACCATCATATAGCAACACGCTGCCATTGACAGGTGCAGTGTTGCTGACCGGGGTTCCCTGTATGCCAGATACTGTCGGATCAGGATAAGTACCGCTCAGGTCTCCACCGGCAGTACCCAGCGGCCCGGTAGGACCGGTAGCGCCGGCAGTACCACTAGGACCCGTAGGACCGGTGAGACCGGCTGTACCCGTAGCTCCGTCTGCACCACTGGGACCAGTAGGACCAGTGGCTCCTGCGCCGGTAGGGCCGGTCGCGCCTTGCGGGCCGGTCG
>JAFDYQ010000045.1 GCA_018267365.1 Bacteroidota bacterium
TTTGAATTCATTATATAAGTCAACTTTTGTGTCAACTTATTTCAGGACGGAACATCCGACACATAAAAAAAGGGACCCGATGGATCCCTTCTGTATATTTTCTTTTTTGAGCTTATTGCTGACCGTTGCCTAGTGGGTTTGGCTCACTCTTTTCCTGCTCCTGAGGGCCGCCTCCGGGATTATCTCCCTTACCTTTCTTCAATGGATTAGAAGATGGCGGAGGCAACTGCCTACCAGCAGGAGTCGGTGTCACGTTATCTGCGGGAGCTTCGTCCACCGCCTTTTTCTGACCTCCCTTCATAAACTCAAAAGTGAGTGAGAAGCTGAAGGTATTGTCCAGCGGGTTACGCTGGTTGGAGGTAGGTACCAGGTACGACATGTGGAGTGTAGCCACGTTGTACTTGATAGTAGCGCCTACAGTCAGGAATTTGCGATTGCCCTTAGTAGGGTGCTCATAAAAGTAACCTATACGGAGGCCAAACATTTTCTTGTAAAAGTACTCTGCTCCTATGCCCATAGAGATGGAGTGCAGCTCCTCTGTAGCGCCCCCGGGCGCGTCGTAAAAGGAGGAGATCACACCTGAGATCACACCTTGATTTTTGTAGGTAGTGCTCGGCTTATTAGTGCCACTCGCAGAGTCATAGACATATTGTGGTGTAGGTACCAGCAGTTTATTGACGTCCAGATAGGCACCTACGGTATGCTTATCCTCTCTATCCAGATGTACCTTGTAGCCGAAGCCGATACCGAGATTAGCCGGGAGGAAGTCTTTCACTACATTTGAAGTATATGACATTTTGCTACCCAGATTGGTGATAGCCATACCCCAGAGCAGCTCATGGCTGACATTGCCGCCCTTCTTATTTTCAAAGTGCTTGTCTACCATCACCGTAATATCTGCTGCGCCGGCTATGCCCGGCTTATTGCCCGGTATCACAGTGCCCGCATTAGGAGCGATGTTTGAATAGATAAAGCGGAGCGTAGCACCCACAGCTGCTATATCTCCAAAGCGGCGGGAGTAGCCGGCATCTACGAATAGCTCATTTGGGTGTACCTGTATGGTATTATTGCCCACCTCATCTGTATATTGAATCTGACCCAGAGAGAAATAACGGAGGGACATGTGTACTGTCTGCACCTTTTTGATACGGTAGTAGCCGGTCAGGTTGGCCAGGTAGATATCTCCCACCAGGGACTTCAGCCACGGGGTAAAGGAGAGGCCCACGCCAAAGTCCTTGTCTATAAAGGCCATCTTGGCACCATTGAGCTGGGCTCCGTTGGCATCCGGGCTGATAGCTATACCCACATCGCCCATACCACCGGAGCGTGTATCACCTACTATGCGCAGGAAGGGCACGGCTGTAGTGATCGTATTCACCTTATTGGCCAGCTCTGCGCGGGTCACTGTGCTCTGTGCAAAAGCACAAACACTACCCGCTATCGATAGTACCACCAAAAGACATTTCTTTCCGTTAAACTGCATTTGTTATTCTTATTGTGATCGAATACTTAGAGGTAGATGTGCTTCATGCATTGGTAATGGTGGACGGCAAATCTAACCTTTTGACCCTTCTTTGCCAAGTTATACCTTGCTTTTATTGTAAGGTACAAATAGGCTGTGTCTGAGGTATATACGCTATCCCGGCAGTAAATAATGCTATCTGAGCACTACGAGCTTCTGAAACTGGTCTGCTGTATTGCCTTGCTGGTCTTTTACGTGGATTTTATATATATAAACGCCTTTGCCTATTTTATCTCCATAGTCATCGAGACCGTCCCAGTGCAGGTCGTCTACGCGGTAGCCGCTGGCTACCACATCTTCCTGTATCGTTTTTACTATATGACCGGATACGGAGTATATCTGCACTTGTATCTTTAGTTCCTGACCAGGTCGGTTGTGCTCAAACATAAATTCGGTGTGAGTGGTGAACGGGTTAGGATAGTTATATACATGCTTGAGGGCCAGCTTGGCAGAGGCCTCTACGATAAACTCTGTATTGTCTTCGGCTGAGTTATTGAGGATATCCCAGGCTTTTACCTTCAGCGTATGTGGCCCGTCAGACAGGCTGGAGAAAGGGTAGCTCACACTGCCGCGGCGGAAATTATTCAATGCGGTCTGATAGTAGTCATTCAATACGACAGGGTTTTTGCTATCGGCATCGAGCACAGCCGTCAGGTCATGGCCCAGGCCATTGCCGGTAGTATTGATGCCGCTGGTATCCCAGAGCTCAGCCAGTAGCTTAGGATTGGGGTCTGTGATACCACCATAGACAAACTTTTCATCATTCATGTACAGTTTGATCTTAGGGCCGTCTTTGTCAGACAGCAACGTATCGGCAGAGCCGCCTATCACAATGTCATTCTGATAGCCATTGGCGTCAGTCACAGTATTGGTAGCATAGTAGCTGATGCGGCCATCACCTATGGCATAGTTGATATCCTTAGGTACGATAAAGGAAAAACTGAATGCACCGTTCACCACACTACATTGCCCCTTGAAGATGCTGTTCTTGTAGGTGTTATAGATCTTTAGCGGATAGGTAGGATCGTTTTGCAGAGTCTTGAAGGTAGTGAGCTTGTCAAAGACCAATGGGAAGCAAGTACCATTGAAGGAGGTCATCCTGTTGTTGGACGCATCACGCACCTCACCGGATATAGTTACATATTTCAGCGCCTTCAGCGTATCGTGCGGCTGTGCTACCGGTACATTGTCTACTGCCGTAGTGACTACATTGTACTCCGGATAGTCCAGCGTCATGGCGGGGTCTCCCAGCAGCACAAACTCGCGGGTATTGACAGTGTAGCCGGGTGTATTGTGTATCACTATATTTTTGGTCTCCATCATAGCCTCTCCTACAGTGGGCCTGCGGCCGTGGTAGGTGGTAAACAAAAACGGGAACATGGCCTCCTGGAGTGCGCTATTGGGGTCCTGGTATACGGGGCGTACCGTAGTGACCATGGCTATAGCACCTCCCTGGCCGTTGGTCATGAGGTACTCGCCGGCTGTCTTCTTGCTCGGATCATCGAATCGGCTAAAGTCGCAAGTGGCGGTCACGAAGAGCGGCAGCTTCTCTTTATTTTGCAGGTTCTGGATATCACTCATGTTGAATATCCGTGCATTAGCCCAGTTATTGACACCACCATGGCCTGTATAGCTGATGACCAGCGTACCTGTATTGATACGGTTGAGTATAGCTGTATTGACCTCGGGAAACCTGAACCCACCCGGCGTAGAGATACGCTGGTAAGCATCGCAGATGATCTTGTCTACGTTGTAGGCCGGGAAGTTGAGCCGGACGATCTCGCCCAGTTTATTGGCCTCCTCTTCAAATGCGTAGACCCCGCCCCATGGCTCATCTCCTACGAAGCTCACCACATTGCGCCAGGAGGCCAGTGAGGTAGCGGACTTATAGAGTTTGATTTTATTGACCATATCCTGTGCCTCAGTAGCATCAGCTGCCGGCAGGCGGCCTATCGCGATGTCTACCAGCTGGCCGGCATCATTCATATCCCCGCCCTCCGTAGCGTCCAGGCAGCCAAAGTAGTCATCAGTCACATAGGAGTTCAGGATATTGTCAGACACGAGGCTCTCGTAGGTAGGAAACTTATTGTTATTGTCTGCCGTCCGATCCTTCGGGTCAAAGGATCCATCGCCCATCAGCAGCAGGTATTGTGGCAGCTTGGTAGAGTCGCTACCGGCCTTGTCATATACCATGCGTACAAAGTCGCGTATGGCAGATATGTCATGCTTGCCGCTGCCAAATTCATTATACACTTGCATCAGTGTCACTATCTTTACAGACAGATGGTCTCTCTGGCTGTGAAAGGCAGCCAGGTCACCGGAGGCGGTGAGCATATCATCAGGGGTGATGATGATCATATTAGGCTGGCCTATGGCGTGGAGATTCTGATTAGCCACCGTCGCTACCGGTATAGGAGTGATAAAGCTGCCATTCACATCTACGGCCACAAACTCGCGCAGGGTAGGGGTATTGGCTACATAGCTGCCGCCACTGCCGGCTATATCCTGTATGGAGCTGATGTCTGTCACATCCCACACATGCATACCCGACGTAGCACCGGCTATGGTAAACTGTGTGGGCCCGCTGCCTACTGAGGCCAGGCTACGAAATGGCATATAATTGCCGGTAAAGGTCAGGGCACGGGTAGCATTTATTGTCACGTTGTGTATATAGCCAAACGAGTTGCCATTGCCATCAGGATTGCTAAAGGTGTAGGTCAGGTCAAAGCCGGAGGAAGAGGGCGTAAATGATCCGGTGAGGGGCCTGGAGAAGACATCATCGCCGCCATCTACATGATATGCGTCGGGGTAATCTGAGACAGAGATACCGCTGATGCTGTGAGTCAGAATGGTCTGCCCGCCTGCCGACACGCGTATGGTAGAGGCATATGCCGAGCTGGCGGCTGCAAAGGAGTATACCCGCACCGGTGCGGAGGTCACGATGTTGGGCATATTAAAATTCACCGTGACGGTAGGGCTGAGCGTACTCATCCGGTCTCCGAGCCAGAGCTTGCCGGTATTCAGCAGGTTGTACTTGTCTATCTGATGAGCGGCATAGTCATCAAACTGTGTGATGGTGCGCACTGCACCAGCTGCCGAGGTGGTGGTGATCCTTTTGCCCGTACCCTTGTCAGGAGTGATAAAATAGAAGTTGCTGTCGGCATACAGATTTTTCGTAAAAGCAAAGCGGTGCTGGGCCGTATCGTAGCTCCAGCTATCAGGTCCCTGGCCATAGAAAAGTATATAGTCACCCTGGTCTACTTTGTTATTGCCATTATTGTCAGCTATGTAGGTAGGATTTTCCTGTAGATCGTCCGGTCGTGCAGTAGCATTGAGGTCAGGCACCATGCCGCCTCCGTTGCCATAGACAGCTATAGATGAGAAATTGGTATTGGCTAGGTCAAAACCGCATTTATTCTTCAGAAAGTCGTAGTCCAGCTTATATACGCCGGTGCCGGTCACGGCTACTTTGTACCATGTACCGGAGCTCAGGGCTGAGTTGCTGGCATAGGCCAGGGAGCTTCTGAGCTGTGGCGTGGGAGTCACGGACAGGTTGATCGTAAATTTTGTAAGCTTTTCCACCTTGCCCGTGAGAGGATTTTTGCGCAGCGGCACTAGAGATATTTCTGCGTATGTTCGCTTTTTAAAGATGCCCGTAGAGGCTGTGACAGTCACCGAGGTCGGTATGTTGTCAGCTTTGACATCGGGGTTGGTTATCGTTTCATATACTTCATTGGATAGTGTGGCGGCCACCCGGCCCGGCGCAGCCATGGCTATATTGGTAGTATATACAGGCACGAAATTATTGCGCTCGCTGCCACCGCCTCCGGCAAAGTAGGGCATGACGATCTTTGCCCCACGGGCGGTGGTGTATGTCCTGTAGGTCGTATCCCACTGGATAGTGCGGTCTGAACTCTGGGCGGCTGCCTTTATTTGCAGTATTATTGCTGCAGACAGGAGTACTATATGGATTCGAGATAACATTTTGGTACGTTTGTCGTTTGTCATTTGTATTTTCGGTCCGCTAAAAACGACGTGCCTGTTTTTTTATTATGATCAGTTCTAAAATCAAAAATTTTTTCTGCGGACAGGCGCAATTTATCTCATTTTTCCTGATTCTCACGGGTATATCAGCATATACAGACGGACAGGCGGTAGAAATGTCTCAGTACTGGTCTGCCCCTCTGCATATCAATCCTGCACTGGCCGGTATCTCCTATGGCCCCCGGGCCTCGGTGAGCTACCGCAATCAGTGGCCCAGCCTGGGAGATGGTTTCAACGGTGGCTTTGTGACCTATATGGCCGGGGTAGACGGCTATATACAGAAGGCACATAGCGGCATAGGCCTGCTCTATACGGGCGACTATATAGCCAATGGTATACTGGCCAGCAATAAACTGACACTATCGTATGCCTTTCAGGTCAAACTATCCAAGAAAGCCGGTATGCGTATCGGTCTGGAGGGATCATTCATAGAGCAGCATGTCAGGTGGGACCAGCTGCAGTTTTATGATATGATCAACCCGTATACGGGCTTCACAGATGCCAACCTCAACCAGAATCCGACCAACGAAGTGATACCCAACAGCCTGAGTACCATACATGGGGACATGGGCGCGGGGATCTTATTCTTTTCTGACAAGATCTATGGTGGCTTTGCCATACGCAACCTGCTGCAGCCCAATCAATCCTTCTACAGCGGGAGCAGTGGCCAGGCACCATTCCGTATGGTAGCTCATATGGGATCTAACTTTGATATCAAGCACCGGCGCAACTACAAGTACAATATTTTCGTATCACCTAACGTTCTAGTAGCAAATCAGGGCAATGATATCCAGTTCAACGCCGGCCTGATGGCAGGTGTGAGCCTGGTGTACTTTGGGAGTTGGTTCCGGTACGCCTTTCGCAACCCTGATGCGCTGATACTGGTAGTGGGCATCAAGAAAGGGAAGTTCCGTTTTGGCTACAGCTATGATATCACGGTATCACGGCTCACGGGCCGCACGGGTGGCAGCCACGAGCTTTCGCTCGTTTTCAACTGGTCCGGGAATGACGACAATTCGCTCCACCCGAAGATCAATAAAAACTACATTGAGTGTCCTGAAATTTTAAAATTTTAATTGTTCGGAATTTTTTTATTTTAGCAAACTCTTAAACATTAACTCTGAAAAATCAGCGATGAGAATCAATTTCACAAAATTTTGTGCATTGGCTGCCCTGCCGGTTATGTTTGGCGTGGCATCCTGCAGCAAGCCGACCTCATCCGTGACGGGCTGGGAGTATAATAACTCCAAGAACGGCGGCTTTGAGGTGAGGGACTACAAGGGGCAGGAGACAGGTCCTGGTCTGGTGTATGTACAGGGTGGTACATTTGTGATGGGTAATACCGAGACGGATGTGCTATTTGAGTACCATGCCACACCACGTCGCGCTACAGTCAGCTCGTACTACATGGACGAGACCGAGGTGGCCAACGTACACTACAGGGAGTATATCTACTGGATGAACCGTGTATTTGGTACAGACTTCCCGGAGGTAGTGAAAAAGGCGATGCCAGATACGCTGGTATGGAGAGATGAGCTGGCCTACAATGAGCCATATGTAGAATACTACTTCCGCCACCCGGCTTACAACTACTATCCGGTAGTAGGTGTATCCTGGCTGCAGGCTACTGACTTTGCCCGCTGGAGGACAGACCGGGTGAATGAGCGTATCCTGATCACCAAGGGGGTACTCGCTGAGAACCCATCTCAGGTAGGCAACGATAACTTTAATACAGAAGCCTATCTGCTGGGCCAGTACGAAGGCTCTGCGGGCAAGCGCCCTATCAAGGATCTCAATCCTAGCGGCAACGGTACCCGTAAGGCAACATTTGAAGATGGTATCATGCTGCCGGCCTACCGCCTCCCCACAGAGGCTGAGTGGGAGTATGCAGCCCTTGCCCTGATAGGCAACCAGCCTGCAGCAGGCGAAGAGCGTGTCACCGACCGCCGTATCTATCCATGGAATGGTACCTCTACCCGCTATCCTAAGGCTGGTATGTGGCAGGGTACTTTCCTCGCTAACTTCAAGCGCGGACGTGGTGACAATATGGGTGTAGCAGGCAAGCTGAATGACAACGCTGATATCACAGCGCCTGTCAAATCATATATGCCAAACGACTTTGGCCTGTACAATATGGCCGGCAACGTAAATGAGTGGGTACTCGACGTATACCGTCCTATGACCTCTGTAGATGCTAATGACTTCCGCTCATACCGTGGTAATGAATTTCAGACTAAGGTGGTAGATGCAGAAGGCAAGCCTGTAGAAAAGGATAGCCTGGGCCGCATACAGTACCGCCTCGTGACCAAGGAGGAAGCAGCTAACCGCCGCAACTACCGTACAGGTGACGTGAGGAACTATGTAGACGGGGATGAGGTATCTCAGGTAGACTACAAGTTTGGCCAGTCGTCTCTGATCAACGATGAGTCACGGGTATACAAGGGTGGCTCGTGGAAGGACCGCGCGTACTACCTCTCACCAGGTACACGCCGCTATCTGGATCAGGCGCTGGCTACCGATGACCTCGGCTTCCGCTGTGCTATGGACCGCGTAGGATCTCCATCCGGCAATAAGCAGAAGGGAGGCAATAACTTCAAAGAAAAAGGCAAGAGAAAGTTCCCTAAGGGCACCTGATCATAAAAACACTAAAAACCCCGGCTATCCCCGGGGTTTTTAGTGTTTACATACTGTTCCAGGTTTTGTGCTACCCACCTGTAATTTACCATCCACCTCCAGCACATTGGCTCCGCCACCACTGCCTTATCCTGGATGTATTATCAGATTTCCTTTGGTCGGGCCACTACCTCCTCCAGCCGGGCCAAAGTCATCGTAAATGATGTGTCTTTGGTGACCGCTATTATCAAGGAAGCCGATCTGATTGCCCCAGCCATCTGATGGCATTACCGGTACCTTTGCATTGCCGGTCACGTTGGCATCTCCATTCACATCCAGCATATGGCTGGCGTAGTGGTACCGATACCGACCTTGCCATCAGCTTTGATAAAGAGCGACTGGTTTCCACCATTGGTCACAGCAGATAATAATGGAGCCTTATTGCCAGAGGGATCGCTAAGATATAATCGCGCTGTTACAGTGCTGTAAATGACCGCACCTATTGATACTTCTCCCTTATAATCTATACCTAGTGCGGGAGATTGCAGCCAGTACCATTACTCTTATTGGTATAGGTACTAAATAAAGGTAGAGTGCTGGTATTGTCGATATCTACAATACAGAAATGTGTACCAGCCGGGAAGAATGGAACCGGAGTAATGCATATTTAATTTATAATCAAAAATTTAGATTTCATATGCAGCTAAAAAACTAAGTGACTATAACAGCCATAGCGATACCGAATGATAGTAAGGGCCTTGTAGTCGGAAAACTTGGAGGGGCAGATTATGGAAATAGAATAGATTCCTCCTAACTCCGGAATGACAAAGCCGGAACAGGAGAATAGAACAGGCCGTCCATAAGGACCTTGTAGTCGAAAAACATGCTCTAATAGCATGCGAGCGTCGGGTATAGAAGCGGATACCTGACCGAAGGGTACACGTCCAGAGATTATGGTCGGGCAGTGATGACTTTAGCCTTTTCTATCCTCAGCCCCACACTTTTGATTTTTTCCAGCGGATTCACGCGCATATCCTGACGGAGTGTGAAGGTGAATTTGCCCGGCATAGGGAACCGTGCATCGTGCTGGATCATGACCGGCACGTCACAGTTATCTCCCAGGCAGGAGCCATACCATTTGCCATCAGGCTCGCAGAGGGGCAGATTTACCCGCTTCTCCATCTTCTTGCCGTCCGGTAGCTGCGTACCCACCTGCACATACACATTCCGCCAGTCAAACTGAAAGGAATGCCGGAGGTTAATATAGATATTGTAGCGTGTTACAGTGTCTTTTACCTCTACCGTGTAGGACTTGATATCATCATAAGACCACCTCTCGTTCTTTACGGGTGTATTGGTCTCATAGAGACGGTTTGGGTCACATGAGGTGAGCAGCAGTGCACCTGCTGCCAGTAGTGCCAGAGATATGCGCTTTATACCGGTCATGCTATTTATGTTCGGTATTATCGCCTATTGGTGCGTTTGGTTTATCTCCCTGAGGTTTATTGCGATCACCTGCCTGTCGGTTCTGATTATTATTGCGGTCACCGCCTTGACGGTTTTGATTGTTTCCACCTTGGTTACGCTGCTGATTATTGCGGTCGCCTTGTGGCTTCTGTCCTTGCTGCTGGTTCCGCTCGCCTTGGGGTTTATTGCGGTCGCCGCTCTGACGGTTTTGGTTATTGCCACCCTGATTGCGCTGTTGATTATTGCGCTCACCCTGCTGTTTATTGCGGTCGCCGCCCTGGCGGTTTTGGTTATTTCCTCCCTGGTTGCGGTTCTGTTGTTTATTGCGGTCCTGCTGCTGACCGCCTTCTGTCTGTGGCTTATCACTTCCAGTTTGTTTGCCTTGCTGCCGGCGGTCATCACCGTTGCGGCCACCGCTGCGTTTGTTGCGTGCCTTGTTGCGATTCTTACGGGCTTTATCATCCAGAGCAGTCAGGCTCACCTGGCCTACCAGGTCATCGTGCTTAGATTCATCTACTATTACCTCCTCTACCACATGATAGTTGCCCAGGCTGGCTGGTTTCTTGCCCTGCTTATTCATCCATATCAGCTCATTGGCGGTCTCTACGTCCAGTTTGAATGGATTGCCATGCTGGCCCTCATAGGCATACCATAGTTGCTTCTTGAGTATCTCTGTTTTGCGCAGGTATGCTGTGCCCTCCTCTGTCTCGATCTTGTCAGGATTCTTTGGAAATTTCTTCAGTGCATCGTTGTACGTATCCAGCTCATAGTTGAGGCAACACTTCAGCCTGCCGCACTGGCCGCTCATCTTTTCCGTATTGATGGCGAGATTCTGATAGCGTACGGCCTGCGTGGTCACGGATTTGAAGTCTGCCAGCCAGGTGGAGCAGCACAGCTCACGGCCACAGGTACCCATGCCGCCTATGCGGGCCGCCTCCTGGCGTGCACCGATCTGGCGCATCTCTATCTTCACCTTGAAGTCGCGCGCGTATACCTTCACCAGCTCGCGAAAATCTACGCGGTCATCAGCCGTATAGTAGATGGTTGCCTTTTTGCCATCGCCCTGGTACTCTACATCGCCTATCTTCATATCCAGTTTGAGGCTCTTGGCTATGGCGCGGGAGCGGATCATGGTTTCCTGCTCTTTATTGCGGCCATCCAGATAGATATTGATATCCTGCTCTCCTGCTATGCGCAGTACGGCGCGGATAGTATCGTCACGCTCGCTCACGCGGTTCTTTTTCATCTGGGCCTTTACGAGTTCGCCCTGCAGGCTCACCTCACCTACGTCATATCCCTGTGCGGCTTCCACTACTATCAGCTGGCCTTTGGTCAGACTCAGGTTAGCGCTATTGCGATAGAAACCCTTACGCGAACCTTTTTTGAAAGCTACCTCTATGATGTTAAAATTCTCATTGAAAGACAGTGGCATATCTGCCAGCCAGTCGTATACATTATTCTTATTACAGCCACCTGTAGAGCAGCCGCCTTTGCTCTGGCAGCCCTGCTCACCTCCGGTGGCTGTACCACACGATCCACATCCCATTTATATAGCTATTGTCACTGTTTTATAATATATAAAAATCCGTCCCTGTCTCAGGACGGATTTCTTCACCTAGCGAATATAGCACAAAATGTGGATAAATCAGATGGTCAAAAGTAGTGGCTGGAGCCTTTTACGTTTACCTGATCACCGATAGCTTAGTGATACCCGCTGCGCGTTTAGTTTTGACATGTACGAAGTAGATACCGTCTGTGATACCGTCCGCTAGGCTCATCTCCATGTTTTTACCCTGATCGGCTTTCTGCTGGTAGACTTCTTGTCCTGCTGCATTTGTCACGCTCACTGCGGTGATCACATCATCGGCAGTGATGGTTAGTTTGTTGTTTGCGGGATTTGGGTAGAGCCTGATGTTTGCTGTGGCTATCTCGCGTATGCCTGTAGGCTCATAGGCGACCTGGCTGGTATCTGCGCCGGCATTGAGCTGTATCTCATTGCCCTGTGCGTCTATGGCGGTTATATCACTGATATACCCCACATTGGCATAGTAGCTATAGTCTTTACCACTGATATTATCGGTAGTGATCTTGAAATTTGCTACCGCTATAGGGCCATTGCCACTGCGGGTGGTGTGGTCTATGCGGGTGACGGCGGCTTTGATCTGGCCTGCGCTGCTGAGTGTTTTGCTGATAGACATTTTATCCGTGCTACCTAGCCAGGAAGGTCCGAAGCTCATGGTAGTATAGTTTGAGTCTACTACTGTGGGGTCGAAATTGTAGGTGAATGCGAGGCCGTAGATATTGTTTGCCGGTAGCGCACTGTCACCCAGTATGAAAGTAGCCGTGAGCGTGTCTCCGCTGTAAAGCGTATCTGCGCTCAGAAGGGCTTTTAGTATAGGCAGGCCACTCCGACAAGGCTGAAGACCGTCTGTCTTAGCGTGCACCATTGAAAAATTTGTGATGATGGCTGTCGTGTCATCTGCGTTGATCACTCCATCTCCATTGCAGTCGGCGTGCTTGATATTGACACCGCTGGTCAGTTGCAGAGACCAATCCTGGCAATATTGAGCTTGCCAGACAATAGATGGAGTAGCCCTGGCGTATTCACTGAGGCCGTAAGCAACCCCGAGGGGTAAAAGATCATTGTTGTCTGCTATACCATTGGCATCGGCATCTCCGGGCCATACAGTTGAGTCAGATGCATATACTTCACAGCCATGACTGTTGCCAGAAGTGCATATAGGTAAACTGGTATATGCCGGAAAACAATAAACATTACCCGTAGGATAGTTTGGTAAACAGGATATGTTAGTACCGGTAAAGAAGAGACCAACAATATTCCCTAGTCTTGGCATACAGTATAGACCAAGATTTTGCTGACAGTTTAGATATCTCAGGCTATCAGGGAGATCTGGTAGAGAAGTCAATTGGCAATTTGCACAGCTCAGAAACCTCAGTGTACCAGGAAGCCTGGGCAGTGAATCCACAATATCGAAATCGCACTTAAATGTATCGAGTGAAGGTGGAAGAGGAGACAGATGCGTAAGAAAATTACCACTTAAGTCTAATACCTTTAATGAATTAGGGAAGGCAGGTGGAAGACTGTCAAGATTATTATTAGAACAAATAAGTGAAACTAAATGCGGGGGCAGAGGCGGTAGCGTAGTGAGCTGTCCGCCAGGGTAACTAAAATCAATCAATGTAGCAGGCAGCGGAGGCAATGAGGTAAATAAACCGCCACCAGGACCCATTTTCAAATGCCTGAGTTGATCAAAATATTGTATACCCTCCATGCTCTCATAAGCAGTGCCTGGAACAGAGATATCCAATGTTGTATCTGTGATGACGGCCGTGCATGTCGTATCCATAAGCCATCCGGAGGAGTCACTTCCCAGCATACAGGAAGCGAATCCATTTGTATTGAGCCAGCTGCCGAAACCGGTATCAGGTATAGCTACATACTGTGCTTGGCCGCGCACAAAAGTGAACAGACATATAGCTATGAGGATCCTGTTCGTTACTGTTTTCATGTTGCAAATATTATAGTTAGTGATTTTATGCTTTACATATTCTTTGACAGTACAAATAAATTGAGGCGCGGTCATTAAAAAAAGTACAATAAACAGCCTATATACCTTAGTTCATACTTTACCAGACTATATAATATCATTATTATATACCTATTATTTTATCAGAATACTTATATTTATTGAATAAGATATGCTCCATACCAAGCCCGACCATATCCTCCGCAGCCTCACGCAGTATGAGCTGAACCGACTGGACCGGTATATGCCGGGGGCTGGGGCGGATGAGTATGTGCTGAGCTGCTGGGGGTATATCCGGACTTTCTACAAAGAGCGTATACCGGAGGCGCTGAGCAAGGAAAATGTCTGGAAGGCCTCCTACGGCAAGAAGAAATTTGCTGCGCTGCGCTATGCGCGGCTGCTGTCAGACCTGACGAAGGCGATAGAGCGGTTTTTGATGCTGGAGTATCTATCCAAACAGGACACAGAGCGTAACCTTCTACTGCTGGATGTCTTTAACAGCAGGTCACTTCCCTCTTGTGCTATGCCTATGGTGAAGGCGGTGAATGATACGGTGGGCAAAAATGAATACCGGGATGCTGGCTACTACCTGGACCGCTACCGCGCAGATGAACTGCAAAATGCCTTCATAGAAAATCTAGACCGGCGGGATACTGAGAAGCACCTCTCAGCTACCATGCAGAGCCTTGACACCTATTATGTGATACAGAAGCTGAAGTACTATGCCTCTGCACTGCACTATCAGAAGTTTCTCAATACACCTTCTGAGATACAGCACATGGCTGTGGTGCTGGAGATGGCTGCGCAGCTACCACTGCGTGACGTTCCGTTGATCAGAATATATCTTGCTATCATCCATACGCTACAGGAGCAAGATGGCGACGGCAATTTTGAGCTCCTGCGACGACTGCTGTCGGAGCATGTGCAGCTCTTCCCGGTCACGGAGGTGGAGCAGCTATATGCCTTTGCGGTGAACTACTGTATCCGCATGATCAATCAGGGTGATCTCAGCTATGTGCAGAAGATACTCTCGCTGTACAAGCAGCAGCTGAAAGATGGCCTGCTCACACACAGCGGATCGATGTCGCCCTGGGAGTTTAAAAACATAGTGACCATCGCGCTGCGCGCAAAGGAGCTGAAGTGGACGATGGACTTTATCGAAACCTATACCGCCTATATACCTGCGCGTGACCGGGGCAATGCTTATACCTTTAACACGGCGCGCTATGCCTTTGCCGCAGGCAAATATGACCGAGTGCTGGAACTGTTGAGATCGGTAGACTATGATGATGTCTTCTACCAGCTGGATGCGAAGACCACGCTCATGAAGACCTACTACGAGCTGGGCGAGTACCAGCCACTACAGTCATTGGGAGAAAGCTTTCGGATATTGCTCCGGCGCAAAAAGCTGATTTCCGATACGCAGCGAGCAGTGTATGGCAACTTCATCCGCTACACCTTGAAACTCTTTCGTGCAGATGTGAAGGATCGTAAAAAAATAGCTCAACTCACGCAGGATATCAATAAGGTAAAACAACTGGCAGACAAAAGCTGGATCGCGGAGAAGCTGGGGGAACTGACAGGGGCATAGCCTCATTTTTCCTTTTCTACCAAAATCCCTTACTTTCAACCCGCCTACTTTTTAAAACAGAAAAATACAAGATATGTCACTAAGCCAGTCTAACCGCGAGATCGTAGAAAACGCCGTGAAGGCCATCCACTCCCGCGCTTTCTTCGCACAATATCCCGAGTCTCCTAAAGCCTACGGCGAGGAGGCTTCTACCGAAGGTCTCAAACTCTACAATGAACAACTGGGCAAAAAGTTTGAACTGCTGAAGCAGCAAAACCCTACCGGCTGGATAGGCGAGGAAGTATCGCCATATACCATGAAACCACTCGGCATCACTTATCCTACTTTTGAAGTAGATACACTGCTGGTACGTGCTGGCCGCGCCTTTGATGAGTGGAAGAAGGTCTCTGTAGATGAGCGTGCTGAGGTGCTGATAGACGCACTGGAGCGTATCAAGAATAAATTCTTTGAGATAGCATACGCTACACAGCATACTACAGGGCAGTCATTTGTCATGAGCTTCCAGGCATCGGGACCCCACGCGAGTGACCGCGCGCTTGAGGCGCTGGCTATGGGCTGGGAGGAGCTGAAGCGTTTCCCTGAGTCTGTGACCTGGGAGAAGCCTGCCGGTAAATCTACCATCAAACTACAGAAGGAATACCATGCCGTACCAAAGGGTGTGGGCCTTATCATAGGCTGCTCTACCTTCCCTACGTGGAATACGGTGCCGGGCCTTTTCGCTACCCTGATCACGGGCAATACAGCCATCGTAAAGCCGCACCCTAAATCGGTCTACGCGATAGCCATCGTAGTCGCTGAGATACAAAATGCGCTGCAGCAAAAGGGCCACGACATCAATATCTGCCAGCTCGCAGTAGACTCGTCTGATAAACTCATCACTAAGAAGCTGGCAGAGCATCCACTCGTGAAGCTGATAGACTACACCGGTGGCTCTGCCTTCGGCAAATATGTAGAGAGCCTACCGGGCAAGACGACTTTCACAGAGAAAGCGGGGGTCAACTCAGTGATCATCGACTCTGTATCAGACCTCGCCGCTGTGGCGCAAAATCTGGCTTTCTCCGTATCGCTCTACTCGGGTCAGATGTGTACTGCTCCGCAAAATTTCTTCATACCGGAAGGTGGTATCACCTCTACAGCGGGCCCTGTCAGCTATGAGGATACAGTGAAAGCGATCGTAGATGCCGTAGCCGGCATAGCTAAGCACCCTGCTATGGGACCTGGTACTCTGGGCGCTATACAGAGTGAGGCTACGCTGAAGCGTGTAGACTCTGTGAGCGATATCGCTACGCAGCTGCTGGCTCCGGGCAAGGTGGCCAACGCTGAATATCCCGACGCACGCACATCCTCTCCTATCGTACTGGAGGTAGCTGCCAAGGACTTCGGCATCTATGAGAATGAGCTCTTCGGTCCGATCGTACTCGTGATCAAGACCAAGAATACGGCTCAGTCGGTGGAGCTGGCCAAAGACATGGCAGGCAAGCACGGCGCGATCACATGTGCCGCCTACTCTACTAACGAGGATACGATCAAACTGATAGAAGAAGAAATGGAGTCTGTTTTCACACCGGTATCATTCAACCTGACCGGCGGCATCTTTGTCAATCAGCATGCGACCTTCAGCGATTTTCACGTGACCGGCGGCAACCCAGCGGGCAATGCCAGCTTTACCAATCCGGAGTACGTCAATAAGCGCTTCGTGTGGGTGGGCCACAGGAGGAATGCTTAGATTAACACACCTATGATATTTACTCTAGAAGAATATAAAAGAGGTATAGAACTTTGTGTAAAAAATTCTAACGATCTCATAGAAGAAGCTAAAATCTATAAGCTGCTTATGAAGCCGAGAGGATATGCATTGTTTCAATTATCTATAGAAGAAATTGGAAAGGCTTGCTTGATTATCGAGCATATAGGTAAAGGTCATTTCGAATTTCAAAGTGAGAAAGAATTCAATGAGAAGTTCACAAGTCATAAAGACAAAAATGAAATTTCTCTTATTGTGGATCTTTTCTTAATAGCAGTACTTACTGCTTCTGGGAAAGATAGTGCTTTAAAAGAAAAGATTTTAGGCTTTGCCAAAGATGATGTCGTTAAATGGAAAAGCCATTTGAATCTGAAAAAGAATCAAAGTTTATACGTTTCATTAGACAACGCTAAATTCGTCTCACCTAGTGAAAATATCACAAAAGAGATGATGGATGATATCTCTTTAAAAGCAGAAGTCAGAAATAGAGCTTTTCAAGAACTTATCTTAATGCATTTAGATGAAATACAGCAGCCTAATCAAAACGCTTCCTATTCAGATGCGGATAAAAACTTGCTTAGGTCTTTTGTAGAAATGGCTAAAGAAGTATATGATATTCCAAACCATTTGTTAGATGTAGAAACTTATCTAACGACTAAAATTGGATAGTCTGCCTCATAGTCTACACTACCGGGCGTAGGCGTGCCATTTTTGCCGACAGGCTGATGATAGAGGATCAGGCGCAGATAGCCTGAGGCGCTGTCAGTGGTCTCCCAAGTACTGATGAGGCCTATAGGCAGGCCATTCTTGTCCTTGTCCTGTATCTTGTTTTTGATAAAGCCGGAGACGGGGTCCATGGTATAGACCATCAGATGCTCATAGCCTAGATGTGATATACTGTCAGTGAGGTCGAGAAGCGGGTTGTTAGCTTCATTCAGGATGCGGAGCGCGATGGAGTAGGTCCTGTTTGTCTTGAGATGAATGGTATCTATGAGAGTCGCCGGGGTGCCCTGCGCCTCACTGAAATTGATATAGTCAAAGGTATCTACGCTCTGATCCGTCTGATCAGTAGCGATCACCTTCACGCGGGAGATGTATTCATGGTCAGGAATACCGGTGTCCGTTTTGCACGAATACAGCAGCGCCGTCATGACGGCTACCGTACTGAGCACTATGGCTATCGTTCTTTTCATCTGCAGGATTAAAAATATTGAATATATCTGCTATCGTCTATTCACATCCCCACAGGCCCTGTGATGGTTGTACATCACTGCGCTGTCACCATCTCAAACGCTCGTGGGCAAAAATATTGCTCCGACATACGTTTATCCCTGCTATACACGGTCAAAAGGGCATTTCCAGAGAGCAAATACCGATGTCATCGCTCAAAGTGATGACATCGGTACGCGTACTTAGATCTTAAAGTCCAGTGGAAATATCACCTTGACATTGACATTGGTCCCCATATTATAGATGCCATTGCGTCCGGTGAAATTGCCCGGATATGGCTCAAAATACTTTAGCCGGCTCAGGTGGTCCTGATAGGCCGTGTTGAGCAGGTTGGAGCCCAGCACGTAGAGACTCATGATGGTTTTGCCCTTCTTATTGGCAAAGCCAGCGCCCACACCTGCATTCAGCAGGGCATATCCCGGCGTAGCGGTCTCGGTGCCAAAGGCACTATATATACGACCCTGCCCGGCATAGTAGGTCACGCCCACTTTCACAAAGGCATTGACGATCTGCGCCCGCTTGATGCTAAAGTCGTACCGCACTTCGGAGTTGCCATGCATAGGGGCTATAAGCGGCAGGTAGCGCTCGCTGTCTGCCACAGCATGCCCCTTCTCTCCTAAAAAGTCACCATAGGTCAGCGAGAAGACATTCTCAATATGGAGAGAGGTGACCGGATGTATATCCAGCCCTATCTCGCCACCATAGAGTTGGGCGCGGGCAGATTGGTATTGGAAGGTCTGATTGCCTGCTACCAGCACAGAGTCGCCCCCGTTCACGCTTTGCAGCTTCTGGTTGTAGATATAGTTCTGGATGTAGTTGTAAAACACATCTGCCGTCAGCGCCACATATTTTGAGGTGAAGCTGATGCCAAAGTCCGGCTGCAGGCTAAACTCAGGCTTGAAATCTGCATTGCCGATCTGGTAGATATTAGTGCCTGGGTGTACGCCATTGGCAGATATCTCTGAGATATTCGGAGCGCGGTAGCCGCGGGCAAAGTTGAGTTTCAGAGCCAGCTGCTTATTGACATTGTAGGTAGCGCCTACACTGCCCGTGAGCCCCTGAAAGGTCGTATGATAGTTTGAAAAGACCTTATTGGCGCCCACTGTATCTGCACCATATACCGGCATGTCAAATCCGGTCGCAGCATTGGCCGCGGTATAGAGCTGCTGGTTATTGAAAATACGGATGTCATACCGGATGCCCGCCTCGATATCAAACTTGCCTATCTCCTTGCGCACGACGGCAAAAGGTCCTACATCTATCTGCGAGTAGGATGGTATCACAAACTCAGTTCCTGCTGTCACATTATTCTGCTGGTACATACCATTCACGCCTATAGTGAGGTTCCAGTGCCTGATCTCGGGCATGTGGTATTTTACATCATAGTTGATCGAATTGAGCTGAAGATATAGGCCGGCCATATCGGAGAGAAGCGGATGACTATACTCCCTGCGCACACTTCGCTGGTAGCCCGCATCTATATCCAGAGTACCTGCATTAGGGCCCAGGTGTATGTGGTTGTCTACATTCACGCGGTAGTGCTGCACGCGCTGGTGCAGTGCTTCTATGCGGTAGGTATTGAGGTCATGCTGAGAGACAATCTCAGTATTACCTGCCTCATCTATCTGGCGGGTGAACTGCCGCGTGGCGCTATCTCTGCTACCATCGGGTATCTCCTGCACATCGTCATAGAGAGAAAAATTGACATGAGAGTAGCCCCAGTCTCTGTGTATGCCGATAGATGCACTGGCATCCGTCTCATTAAAGGCCGTATTAAATACTCTGCCATCATACTTATTGGTGTAGTCCATGGCCTGCTTGTGCGATACACGGGCTATCCAGTCTATGCCTTTCTTCGTCCCTTTGATCATGGCAGAGCCGCCTACCTGCCGGTTGTTGGTACCATAGTCTAGCGTGAGGTCTCCCTGTAGGGTGCCCTCGGGTGCAGGGCGTGTGGGGATGAGGTTCACTACGCCGGCCAGGGCATCGCTACCATAGGTGAGGCTGGCGGGTCCTTTGATGATCTCTGCACGCTCCACACCATACTGGTCTACCTCTATACCGTGCTCATCTCCCCACTGCTGGCCTTCCTGCCGCATACCGTCATAGAGTGTCAGCACGCGGTTGAAACCCAGACCGCGTATATATGGTTTTGATACGTTAGGTCCTGTGGTCACTGCGGTCACGCCCGGTATTTTTGTGAGCGCATCTATCGCATTGGTGGCCGCGTTGGTGAGCAGGTAGTCCTTATTGATCACGACGATCGGTATCGGGCTGCGGCTGATCTCCGTAGCATGGGATTCGCCAGTCACTACCACTTCATTCAGCTCACCGGCAGAGTGAGACAGGTAGATAGCGAGGGTATCCGGTACTACAGCTGCTGTGATAGCCTGCGGGGCATAGCCCAGCATCTTTATCTCCAGCAGCACCTTTGCATCGGGCAGATTATTGATAGTGAATACCCCGGCGGCATCGGTCACAGTGCCGCTTTTGTGCTCGGGGAGGTATATGGTCGCTCCGTAGAGCGGTTCTTTCGTGTCTTTGTCGTAGATCTTGCCTGATAGGCTGTGCTGGGCATATATACCCGTGTAGCACGCCATCAGGACGATGATGAATGCAATATGCTTCATGCTATCCTTCTTTTTATTGATCTGATAAATGGAACAACAGCCTGTAGCGGCTACAGGCTTTGGCATAGTGCTCCTATGCCATCATGGTTTTCAGTAAGAGGTATCAGGCCAGATATGGGGGACCGCGCAGGTAATAGTGCGCAGGCAGCGCTACAGGGCAGCATAACTCTAGCTGCTGAGCGGTAGGACGAGGCAGATAGACTACCACAACGGAGTAGATAGCCTGCTCATGGTCGTAGATATGATTGACATCTATCTTACATATCGAGCAGTCGTCCTCTTTGCCGGTAGAGTGGATGTGGTGGTCGCACTGATGGTCGTGTGCCTCGGTATGATATTTGACTGAGAAGGAATAGTGAAGCTCCCGCACTACAGTGGAGTATAGGAATGAACTGAGCAGGAATGCCACAGCCATGATCCGCCCTATGTGCCTTATCTTCACGACCGCAAAAGTATCTAAAAACAGAAAACGAGGTTTAAAATTAACGTTATGAAGTCGGTGCTACTCATCAGACATACCAAATCGGACTGGACCAACAGTATAGATGATTTCGACCGTCCTATCAGGGAAGATCGTAAGGATGACGCCCGCCGGATAGCGCAGGAAATAGCCAGGCGAGGTTACAAGCCTGACAACATCGCATCGAGTCCGGCGAAGCGCACGCTTCAGACTGCGAAGCTGATCTGCCACGAGTGGGACTACAAATATGCAGACATAGTGCAGGACAAGACGCTTTATGAATCTACCGCCTACGAGATCATCTCGCATCTCCGTGGTCTGGCTGATACCATCTCAAATGCCGTGGTCATTTGCCACAACCCTTCCATCACCAACTTTCTCAATCGCTACAGCGATACCTACATAGACAACGTGCCCACTACCGGTGCTGCCTTGATACGATTTGACAAGGGACATTGGTCAGACATAGGCGAGCGGGGCAAGCTGGAATGGTTCTTGCGCCCCAAAGAATTACGGAAGCAACAACAATAAATGACTTATCCCCGTTATAAAATTGATTAGGTGCCGTGATACTACATCACATGAAGAACTAACCGCTAAGAACGCGGAGAACGCAAAGATTTAACAAAATGCCTTCGCGTTCTTTGCGGCCTTTGCGGTTCAAATTAAGTTAGAAATAGGGGTTCGGATAATTGTTTCAGGTTATGAAAGTACTGCAATATATAGCTGTCCTGGCTCTGTTGCTTATCACATTACTGGCCACCTCTTGCAATACAAAGCGAGACTGCCGCGGCCGCATCAAGCATCGGCTGTCAAATGGTGTCTGGATCTGAGTTTACTCATGTTTCACGGCCTGGCCGCAAAGCTTAACATTGCTTTTCCATTTTCTTTACTACTTTGGGCATCTCTCTATGGTAAAGCATCCAAAGTTCGTCAATCGGGACGTCAGCTGGCTCTCTTTTAATCAACGCGTACTGCAGGAGGCAGAAGACAAGACAGTACCCATCCTGGAGCGTCTGCGCTTCCTCGCCATTTTCTCCAATAACCTCGACGAATTCTTTCGTGTACGTATCGCTACGCTGAAGCGCGTGATGGACTTTGGCAAGACAGCCAAGACAACACTGAGGATCAAACCGCACAAGCTGCTGGATGAGATCCAAAAGATAGTGATACAGCAGAACCTGAAATTTGAAAAGATATACAAAGAGATACAGCAGGAGCTCCGCTCCCACGGGATATATATCACAGACGAGAAGAAGCTCAACGCCTCTCAGAGCGCCTTTGTAAAAAGCTACTTTGACAATAAGGTGCGTCCTTCTCTCGTGCCTATCATGCTTAGTCAGGTGAAGCGGTTTCCCTACCTGAAAGACAAATCCATCTACCTGGCAGTCAAACTCTCTACCAAGGGGCAGCCGCGCCTGACACAGTATGCGCTCCTGGAGATACCGTCAGATCCTGAGGGCCGGTTTGTGATACTGCCATCTACTAATCACAACCACTATGTAATGCTCCTGGATGACATCATCCGCTACAACCTGCCCTCCGTATTCTCCGTATTCCCTTTTGACAAGATAGAGAGCTATACGATCAAACTGACACGGGACGCAGAGCTGGATATAGATAATGACGTGTCACAGAGCTTCCTCGACAAAATATCGAAGAGTGTAAAGAACAGGCAGAAGGGCGACCCCGTGCGTTTCGTCTATGACCAGAGTATGCCGGCAGACATGCTGGCCATATTCACGAGCAGGATGAAGCTGCGTAAGTATGACAACCTGATACCAGGCTTCCGCTATCACAATTTCAAGGACTTTATGAGCTTTCCCGCGCTCGGGCCTAAGTCTCTGCGCTATGAAGACCCCAAGCCGATCGTGCACCCGGCACTGGCCAAAGAGAAGAGCATGTTTGATGCGATCAGAAAGCAGGATATCCTGCTTCACTTCCCCTATCAGAGCTTCAATCATTTTATAGAGATGCTGCGTGAGGCAGCTATAGATCCTACAGTGAAGTCGATCAAGATCACGCTGTACCGTGCTGCCAAAAAATCTAAGGTCATCAACGCCCTGATCAATGCAGCGCGCAATGGTAAAGATGTAACGGTGGTGGTAGAGCTGCAGGCACGCTTTGACGAAGAGGCTAATATTAAATGGGCCAAGGCTCTGGCAGAAGAGAACATCCGCGTGATCTACGGCGTGCAGGGACTCAAGGTGCACTCGAAGCTTTGCCTCATACAGAGAGAGGAGAAAGGCAAGCAGAAGCTCTATGCCAATATCAGCACAGGCAACTACAACGAAGTAACGTCAAATGTCTATTGCGATGAGTCTCTCCTCACCGCCGAGCCTCACATCACTTCTGAGGTAGCACATGTGTTCGATTTCTTTGACCGAAACTATATCGTGCGGCAATACAAATACCTTATCCCATCCCCGCTGCGCACGCGCAAGAAGTTTATGCACCTGATAGATGAGGAGATCTACTATGCCAAGCATAAAAAGAAATCGGGCATTTTCATCAAAATGAATAGTCTGGTAGATGAAGAAATGATCACCAAGCTCTATGACGCGAGCAATAATGGAGTGAAGATAAAGATCATAGTCCGGGGCACTTGCGCCTTGATACCCGGTGTACCTGGTATGAGTGAAAATATTGAGGTGATCAGCATAGTAGATCGCTACCTTGAGCATTCGCGGATATTCATTTTTGAGAATGGTGGCGAGCCGCTATACTACATCTCCTCAGCAGACTGGATGACACGCAACCTCGACTCCCGCATCGAGATATCTACCCCCATCCTGGATAAAAACCTGCAGCAAGAACTGCTCGAGATTCTAAATATTCAGTGGAGCGACAATGTAAAGAGCCGCGTGATCAATGCCGCTCAAGACAATATCTATCGTCACACTGGCTCCGCTATCCGGGTGAGGTCTCAGGATAAGATCTATCAATATCTGAAGAAAAAGTAAGGGGGTATACCCTCTACCCGGCATCTAACATTCCGTTGATAATTTATTACAGCACAGGATATTTCTGTGGACTATTTTCATAGTCAGCCAAATAGCCGGAATGGAGATCAAAAAATTTGCTGCTATAGATATCGGGTCCAACTCCGTGCGCCTGCTCATAGAGCACGTCATAGAGAGCCGTGGCGCCGAGCCGATGTTCAAAAAGAACAGCCTGATACGCGTACCGGTACGCCTCGGTGCTGATGCCTTCAAAAGTCACCGTATACCGGAGGCTACTGTCAAAAAACTGGTAGAGGCCATGATAGGCTACAAGTATATCATGAAGGTCAATGATGTGATCCACTACAAGGGCTGCGCTACCTCTGCCATGCGAGAGGCCAGCAACGGAGCGGAGATCGTGAAGCGTATAGAGAAGGAAGCCGGTATCAAGATCGAGATCATATCAGGCAATAGCGAGGCAAGCATGATCTTCAATAGCCAGCATTTTATAGCGTCTAACATAGGGCACGACTGCCTGTTTGTAGATGTGGGTGGCGGTAGTACGGAGATCACGATTTTTATCAAGGGCAAAGCGGTAGCCGCTCGCTCCTTTGATATCGGCACTATACGCGTGCTGACTGATAAGGTGAGTAAGGAGCACTGGAAGGAGCTGAAAGACTGGGTCAAAAAAGAAACAAAAACTATCCGTTCCTTTGCCCTGGTAGGCTCCGGCGGCAATATCAACCGTCTCTTCAAAATGGCAGAGGTCAAGCAAGGTAAACCTCTTAGCATAGATACGCTGCAAGACATGGTCACAAATCTCAAGCGCTACTCTGTAGACGACAGGATGAAACTCTTTGACCTCAACCCTGATCGGGCGGATGTGATCGTGCCGGCAGGTGAAATATTTCTCACACTCATGAAGTTTGTAAAGGCTACAAAGATCTATGTACCCAAGATCGGTCTCTCAGATGGTATGGTACGCGAGGTGTACAAAGAATACAAAAGCGGCAAGCAGAATAAATTAGCTTAGCGGCAGGCTGACCCTGCATCTGCGCGATGCAGGCGAACTGTTCAATTATCGAAATATCGTGTCTGATATGAGAAAGCAAGACCAACTGGTAGATCTCATCCATAAGCTGACTCCTGCGGAGAAAAAGTTTTTCAAAGAGTACACCGCAAAAGATAAAAGCAGGCAGAGCTTCGTGAAGCTCTATGAGCTATTGCAGCAATATGATAGCTATAACGCAGACCTGCTGTGCCGCAAACTGGGAAAAACGAAAGCAAACCTGGCTCATGAGAAAGAATACCTGCAGGAGATACTACTGGCAGCACTGAGAGACTACCACGCTGATATGCCTGATATAGCTACAGCCAATATCATCAGCAATGTAGATGTACTCTATCACAAGGGTGCCTATGATATGGCGCGCGACATGGCCGTCAAAGCACTCAAAACGGCCTACCAGCATTCCAACTTTCCTGCGGCTATATCGCTCTATCAGAAACTGATGCGTATCACCTGGTTTGACCGGAGGGATGGTGACAAAAAATTTGAGGAGCACGATGGATATACAGCTGCCGTACGCCGGATACTGGACGATATCCGCGACCTGCTCGTTCTACAGGATATGCAGACGCGACTGGCCAGAACCTGGAACACCTCCATACAGGCCATGCAGCCTGAGGATCTAAATCAACTCAAAGAGGACCTGCAGAGCGATATATTACAGCGCTCATTTACGCAGCCACTCTTTCAGATGCTGCAGGCAGATCTGATATCTACCATTTATGCGCTGACGGGTGATAGGGATACAGCGCTGCAGTACAAGAAAAAAGTACTGTCCATATTTGAGAAGCACCCCAGAGAGACCAGGGTCACAGAGCATGACTACCTGGCGGCGGTCATGAATGTACTAAACCACTCTATTGGTGCCAGGCGCCCGGAGGAGGCAGAGGCCTTTCTCAAAAAGATACGGACAAGGTACTATCACTCGCTGCCTCTCGACAAAAATTTCCTGGACAAGACGTTTGAGGCGCACTATATAGAGGCTATGCTGAGCATCTGCCTGCTGCAATATCCCAATCGTGGCAAAACACAAGCAGAAGCACAGGCTATACTCGTGCAATTTAAAAAGACGCCTCACCCGGAGAAAGACCTCATACCTATCAGCCAGCTCATGCCATACTATTTTGCTGCAAGGCTGTCTTTTGCTACGGAGGATTATGATGATAGCCTCGCTTGGTTTGGCATAGTGATAGAGAATGCCGACAAGGGTAGTATGATAGATGCGCAGATAGCATCCCGTATCAGTGTAGCCGCCATACACTGCCTGCTGGGCAGCTATACTGTTTGCCGCTCTCATGCCCTTTCTATTACCAAATTTATAAAGTCTGTCAGGCCGCTGACCAAGACCGAAAAGCTGATGCTCAGCTTCCTGAGCAATATATGGAGCAAGGCTTACCCGGCAGAGGTGAATAAGGAGTTTATAGAACTCAGAGATAAGCTCGCAACCCTACAGCAGCTACCTGACGAGGCCCGTATACAGCGGATGTTTTACTACAATGCCTGGATAGAAAGAAATCTGAAAAAGACTAGTCGATCTTGATCTCTTCGTCGTTTTCGTCAAAGAACTTGTACTCCGTGATCGGGAAGTTCTCGTTGGTATGGATGCGTATATAGCGCTTGTACTTCATAAACCACTTCATGCGCAGCGATGGGAATCCCTTGGTGAAGTAAGCAGCTATGATCGGATGCACATAGAGTTTCAGCGATCGATGTGTATTGAGCAGATGGTCGAGGTCGTTTTGTATCTCATCTATGAGCAGCAGAGACGAGCCGATAGTACCTGTACCACCGCAGGTAGGGCATTCCTCTGTAGTCACGATATTGACCTCGGGGCGCACCCGCTCGCGGGTCACCTGCATGATATTAAACTTGGAGAGCGGTAGGATGGTATGCGTGGCCTTATCGTTATCCATAAAGCCCTTCATCTTGTCATAGAGGATCTTTTTATTATCCGGATGCTTCATGTCTATGAAGTCTATGATAATGATCCCTCCCAGGTCACGGAGGCGCATCTGGCGGCATATTTCTTCCGCCGCCTCTATATTGACTTGCAGCGCATTTACCTCCTGGCTGCCCTCCAGACTCACCCGGTGGCCGGAGTTGACATCTATCACATGACAGGCCTCCGTCTTCTCTATGATCACATAGACGCCATTGCCTATATTGACCTGCCGGCCAAAAGAGGCCTTTATCTGTTTGGTGATACCGAAATTGTCGAATATCGGCGTCTTGCCGGTATAGGTAGAGACGATGTTTTTCTTGTCCGGAGATATCCGCTCTACAAATGTCTCCAGTTCACGGGCTATAGCCGGATTATTGGTGATCACCCTGTTAAACTCAGGGCTGAGGATATCACGCAGGATGCCGGAGGTCTTGTCCAGCTCCGAGAGCACCTTCTTTACCGGGTTAGCGCCTCGGAGATTATTGCTCATCTCCTTCCAGCGAGCCTCCAGCATGAGCAGGTCCTCGTGCAGAGTCTTAGAGTCCTTGCCTTCGGCCACAGTGCGTACTATCACGCCAAAGTTCTTTGGCTTCAGGCTCTCTACGAGCACCTTCAGGCGCTTGCGCTCATCGGCAGAGTCTATTTTGCGGCTCACGCCTACAGAGTTGGTAAATGGGGAGAGCACCAGATATCTGCCAGCCAGAGTGATCTCGCAGGTCAGGCGGGGACCCTTGGTAGAGATCGGCTCCTTGAGTATTTGTACGAGGATATTGTTTTTGCCTTGCAGTACCTCACGTACATTGCCGGATTTATTGATCTCCGGTAGTATCTCTATGTCATTCAGCGTGCCGTCAGAGTGGCCCGCTATGGCCTGACCGGTATATTTGGCCAGTGTGCGAAACTCAGGACTCAGATCTGTATAGTGCAGGAAAGCATCCTTTTCATGACCTACGTCTATAAAGGCTGCATTGAGGCCGGGCATGATCTTTCTGATCCGCCCGAGATAGATATCACCCACATGGAATTGATTGCCTGGTTTCTCCTGATGGAGCTCTACCAGCCTCCTATCTTCGAGCAGAGCTACCTCTACACCTGCAGGCGTAGCATTGATGATCAGCTCTTTATTCAAGACCTATAAGATTTAGCTAATTGGTATAAAATGGAAGGATAATTGAAGACACAAAAGCGCAAGGTTTTCTTGCGCTTCTGCATCTATATATACCACAGGACCAGCTATAGCCGGCCCCAGGTGTATTATTTCTTCTTATGCCTGTTTTTCCTCAGGCGCTTTTTGCGCTTGTGAGTCGCTATCTTATGTCTCTTTCTTTTCTTACCGCAAGGCATGTTGAGTAATTTTTTTGTTTGATAATAAATATGTTATTGGCCTTTCCCGAGGCCCTCTTTATATTCCTTGATCTTTTGCTTCAGCTCCGGCTTGTCTACCATCGCCGCGCATTTATCCAAAAGTGCTGCTGCTTTCTGTTTGTCTCCTTTGCCGCTATAGGCCACAGCCAGGAGAAAGACCGCATCATAATTTTGGGGTCGCAAAGATACAACTTTTTCCAATCTTACAATAGCTTTATCAAATTGGCGTGAAACTATGCCAAATTTGCCCAGAAGGAACTGAGCATCAGCATTATCAGGATCTTTATTCACCACATCCAGCAGGATGCTGACCCCCTGCATGGGGGTGGTACCCTGATCCATATAGGCGCTCGCCAGCTTGAGTCGTGTAGGTGCCGAGCTGTCATGTTCTGTGGCAGCTTTATAGCTCTCTACAGATTTTGCCAGCAGGTATTGACGCATGTCATCCTCATTGCTGATACCGGCCGTAGCAGCGTACAGGTCTCCGGCGCGGACCAGCACCTCACTGCTATGTGCCAGCTGCCCCAGATCCTCTGTATAGCGGGCTTCGGCTACCGACTCTCCTCTGGTATGGTAAAACTGTACCAGAGACTTGATGTCAGCTTCTGTACCTCCCCTTTCCCAGGATTCTATCATCTTCAGAGAGTCCGGATTGGTGATACCGGCTTTTACTTTTTTCATATAGCCCGCCCAGTCAAAGGCTGGACCGGACGCTTCTTCGTCCTTTGTAGCACCCCTGTCCCGGCTAGCCATAGGAGCTTCGGGCCGCGCCAGCGGTTTTGTATTATCTGCAAAGAGATAAATGACGACCACCAGTGCGATACTGGCAGCGATAGCGATCCATTGAGTAGTCTTGAGTTTCATCTGAAAGGTGCTCCGCTGCGGGCAAAAAAAAGGTCTGCAGCCTGAAGGACTGCAAACCTAATCTTAAATGACCTGTATCAAAAATTATTTTTTTGCTGCCGTAGCTACGCGTGCTTTCTTGACAGATTCTACGAAAGTCTTCGCGGGCTTGAACGCCGGTATGAAATGCTCAGGTATTTCTATGGCTACACCTTTCTTAATGTTCCTGCCTATTTTCTTTGCGCGCTTTTTCACAATGAAACTGCCAAAGCCACGCACATAAACATTTTCGCCGGCTTTCAGTGAATTCTTTATCTCCTTAAAGAATGCTTCAAGAGAGACCAATACGTCCACTTTGGCGACTCCTGTGAGTTCTGAAACCCTTGTTACGATGTCTGCTTTTCTCATGTTTTTGTTTTAAAAGTATATTTAATGCTCTCCGGATGTCGATTTGTCAAGTTAGCTTTTACGCTCACAGTGTCAAGTATATAAACCGAAGGAATACTAATATTTATTAAACACTATCCATCTGATTTATAGGCTATTGAGCAAGCCTTAGTACAAAAGACAAAGGTAATGACTTTTCATAAAGTTGTGCTAAAAGCCTGAATATAATCCCCTTAAAATAGCGTGGTACACCCCAGAAAACATAGCCTTTACCTAAATTCAATATTTACCGCAAACGAATGGGTTTTTATCGCAAGTAATTCAGATTGTTTTGTGCGGATTAAAAAATACCGCATTTCTGCTATAGATTTCGGCACAGCACAGATATAAGCAACTACAAATGAGTAAAATACTGGTGACCGGGGGTGCCGGATATATAGGATCACATACGATCATAGATCTCATAGATCATGGCTATGAAGTAATATCCATAGATAATTTCAAAAGGTCGCTGCCGTCAGCGCTGGAAAATATAGAAAAGGTGACAGGCCGCTCGATCACCAACTATGACACCGACCTGTGCGACCGCGCGGCAGTGGCGGCCATCTTCGAAAAGGAAAAAAACATCACCGGCATTATTCATTTTGCTGCGCTGAAGTCGGTGCCGGAGTCAGTGGCCCATCCACTCATGTACTACCACAATAATCTGGAGTCACTGGTCATACTGCTGGACGTAGCCCGGCAGTACAGCGTCCGGCAGTTTGTATTCTCGTCGTCCTGCTCGGTATATGGCAATGCCGAACACCTGCCCGTGACAGAGGAGACACCGCTCCAGGAGGCAGAGAGTCCCTATGCACGTACCAAACAGATCAGTGAGAAGATCATAGAAGATAATGCAAAAGTATCTGATATGAAGTATGTAGCACTGCGCTACTTCAATCCGGTAGGAGCGCACGAGTCCGCACTGATAGGTGAGGATCCGCGCGATGGCCTCGTCTTTAACATCATACCGCGGGTGACAGGTACAGCTCTCGGCCAGTATGATCATTTTGATGTCTTTGGCAGTGACTATCCCACGCGCGATGGCACCTGCGTGAGGGACTATATCCATGTGATGGACATAGCCCACGCTCATACACTGGCTATACAGCAGCTGGACCGGGACGCCAATGCACCTAAGTATGATATCTACAATCTGGGTACGGGCAATGGCGTGACAGTGTTGGAGGTCATACAGTCCTTTGAGCGGGTGTCGGGTATCAAATTGAAATACCAACTACAACCCCGCCGCCCAGGTGACGTAGTAGCTATCTATGCCAATAATGAGAAAGCTAAAAACAAACTAGGCTGGACAGCTACGCGCGATCTGGATACTATGCTGCGCACTGCATGGCAGTGGGAAAATAATAAAAGGAAGAAGAGCTAAGCACTCACTCCAAAAGCTTCTCAAGACCATTTTTTCTGGAGCCTTTGATGAGCTGGGTAGTATGGTTAAAGTTTTGCAGCTGGTACCACCCTTTTAGTGCATCTGTATTCTCAAAGTATAGCAGGTCCTTAGAGCCCTTCAGCATATGAAAGCCATCTCCTACAAAGATGCGCTGCTCCAGGTCCATAGCCTGGACGATGTCGATTATTTTGAGGTGTTCTATCTCACTGTACTGGCCCAGCTCCATCATCTCTCCCAGAATTGTGATCTTGTGTGGGGCATCCAGCGTGGCAAAGTTTCTGAGTGCTTCGGTCATACTGGAGGGATTAGCGTTATAGGCATCCAGCAGAATAGTATTAGTACCTATTGTTACCTTTTGGGATCGGTTATTAGAGGGTGCGTAGGTCTCTATTGCATGCTTGATATCCGCCATACTTACACCAAAGTACCTGCCGATACATACAGCTGCCAGTACGTTATCAAAGTTATACTGCCCGACCAGCTGTGTATGGATATGCGTACCATCGGACAGCCGTACCGCCAGAAACTCACCTACCTGCACCGGCTCGCCACTACAGTAGTCAGTGGCTCTCTGCCCGTAGTAGATCAGCCGGTCTGCACTAGCCAGGAGCTGTGCCCGTTCCATCAGTTTTGCGCTACCTGAGTTTACAAACAATTTTCCACCCTTTCTGCCTATGTGGGCATAAAGTTCCGTTTTACCTTTCAGCACGCCCTCCTCTCCACCGAATCCCTCCAGATGAGCCTTGCCCACATTGGTGATCAGGCCATAGTCGGGGTCAGCATAGGCACAGTAGCCTGCTATCTCTTTTTGGTGATTGGCCCCCATCTCCACGATCAGGTACTCCGTATCCGGCGGAGTGCCTAGCAGGGTGAGAGGCACACCTATATGGTTATTGAGATTGCCCCTGGTAGCTACGGTTTTATATTTCTTAGAAAGGACTGCTGCTATGAGTTCTTTGGTAGTGGTTTTGCCATTGGAGCCGGTGATGGCCAGTACCGGGCACTCCAGTTTGCTCCTGTGATATCCTGCCAGGTCCTGCAGCACTCTAAGAGTGTCATCTACCAGTATCAGGTGAGGATTGCCTCTGTCTGCCTCAGACTGCAGCTCATCTACCACTGCATAGGCGGCACCCCTAGAGAGAGCCTCTTTGGCAAAAAGGTTGGCATTGAACCTATCCCCCCGCAGGGCAAAGAAGATAGAGCCGGGCTGTATGGAGCGGGTGTCTGTAGTGACGCCGCCAGAGGCCAGGTAGAGCCTGTGGAGATCTGCTATCGTCATCATAGTATGTATCGTCCTAAAATAAGTTGACAGGTTAATTAATAAACTTCCAGGTCATCAGTTGTTATAACGGCTGAGGATTTTTTATGTACCTGATCAGGGGTTTTGTATCCCAGGCTCAAGTGCGGCCTTCATTATTGTAAATATAAATACTTTGTTCAATGACTTGAGCTGCTTGTGTAATGTTCTGATAGGTTTGGATCAAAAACTCCTCTTTCAGTATTCCTTTAATACGCTCTGCCAAAGCGTATTGATAGCAGTCATATCCATCTGTCATACTGGCTTTTATTTCATGTTTTAAAAGTAGTGGCTGATAGTTATCCGAGGAATATTGAAGTCCACGATCTAAGTGGTGTATGAGTGAACCTTAGAACGTCCTTTTTCCTGTTGCCATTTTCAGGGCTTTCATTACACCCTCTGTCCTCAGATCATGGCTGAGATGATAGCCCATAATCTTCCTTGATACTGCATCAGTTACAAGGGATAAATAACTATTACCCTCGTGCGTTTTTATATAGGTAATATCGCTAACTCAGAGCTGTTCGGGCTGGTCAAATATTGTTGCCTTAATCCGGTTAGGATGCTTGTAGAGCCAATGGTTAGACATCGTGGTTTTAGTATAGCTTTTACGAGGTTTGATAAGCGTGTGTCCGGCACGTGAAAAGCTGAACAACTTATCTCTG
>JAFDYQ010000046.1 GCA_018267365.1 Bacteroidota bacterium
GGGTAGTCCATGTGCTACCGTTGTTTGAGCTGTATTCTACATTGTAGAGGCCGCTTGCACCGGACGTATTGGTCCAGGTGATCACTTTGCTGCTGAGCGCTGGTAGTACCTCACCACCATTAGGGCTGGTTACGGTGATCACATTACTTGGCAGGATGGTAAAAAAGGCATTGCTGGTGTCACCGTTGGCAGGATTAGAGGTATAGTAGCCACGCACGAGGCACTGGCTGCTGGTGATACCGTTAGGTACTGTCCAGTTGTAGGCAAATGTTTGCGCTGAATAGGTAGATGCAGAGAAGGTAGTCATATAAGTCCACGTAGCCCCCCCATCTGTGCTGTACTCCATATAATATGTGCCGTAGAGGCATATATTTTTGGTGAAGCGTACAGTATAGCTGTTGCAACCCAGCAGGGTATCACCACCATTAGGATATAGTACAGTAAATGGCCGTGCTACAGAGAAGGTAGCATTGCTGATATCATAGAGGCTGGTATTGGAGCTGACAGACGCGCGTACCAGATAGCGCGTACCGGTCAGCGCAGGGGTCGTCCATGTGTAGGAGCCGCTATTGGTAGTAGATGTGGTGATCACGCTCCAGGTCAGGCCGCTATCAGAGCTATACTCCAGTCGCACTGTACCGTAAAAGGTAGACGGATTCCACATAATGGTGTAGTCACAATACTGGGTGAGTAGTTCTCCTCCGTTTGGTGCATAGAGCACCGGCTGGGCAGGTGTGATGGTGAACGGATTGTTAGAAACGTCTGTCATACATCCTGTCTGTGCATCTGTCACACGTACGAGGCAGTTTGTGCTCGGGTTGTTAGGCACAGTCCAGTTATAGGTGCCGGCAGAGGTGGACAAGTTATTGATAACTGTACTCCAGGTAGAGCCGCCATTGATAGAGTATTCTATATTAAAAGTCAGAGAGGTGCCCTGTATATTCCATGTGATAGGATGGGCTGTACCGGCCTGCCATACTTCACCACCATTGGGAGATGTGACCACTACTGGTATATGTATGCTAAACAATGCGTCACTGACATCTGTCTTGGTGGTGTCATTCTTGTCTCTCACGCGCACCAGGCAGGTAGTAGATTCTACATTAGGTACTGTCCAGACATATTGGCCGTTGGTTACGTTCAGGTTTGATGCTATAGAGGTCCATATAGCCCCCCCGTTGAGCGAGTAGTCTATATTGTAGTAGTTTGACGTGCCGCTGGCGGTCCACTTGATGGTGTACTGCTGGCAGGAGTATAGCACCTCACCGCCATTGGGCTGGGTGATGGTGATGGACTGCGCCTGTGTAGTAGTAAAGAAGAATAGGGACAGGATACAGAGTATGAAAGCTCTCATGACTAAGGGATGTTTGTTTTTTATGTGGTATTGCGGGGTGCGAATATAGAATTTTAACAATCCCTCGCAATACTACTTTTCGAATATAAATCGCCTGCGAATGTAGATGCCTCAGCTCCAGCCGGCAATTAAAAAATCAGGCATAAATCGGAAGTTTGATCACCTTATTTACCCTGACAATTAGCAAACCCCTATCATAACTGCCTACAGATCATGGAGTCGCAAATATTGATACAGATGAAAGAAAGGAGTCTGCGCTTTTGAATGAGATGTAGAGATTGGTTCTTCAAATACATTATGAATCACATAGTATAGATAGATTGATTCCTTTCCTTGGCTCGCACTCATGGAGTCTTAGGGCTATGAAAAATGAGGGAGACTATCAGATAAAATGGATTTATCAAACACGGGTCGGTAATATCCCGACCTTTATTACTTTTACCCCCGCTAAAAGATAGCTAGTATGAGAAAACTGAGATACCGTGATGCCCTGCGTGAGGCGATGAGCGAAGAGATGCGCCGTGATGAGACAGTGTTTCTGATGGGCGAGGAAGTGGCAGAATATGATGGGGCCTATAAAGTGAGTCAGGGTATGCTGGCCGAGTTTGGCCCTAAGCGGGTGATAGATACACCTATAGCGGAGCTGGGTTTTGCGGGTATCGCTGTGGGTGCCGCTATGAACGGGGTACGTCCTATCGTAGAGTTTATGACTTGGAATTTTGCCATACTGGCTATGGACCAGATCATCAACGGCTCTGCCAAGATGCTGGCCATGAGCGCAGGTGAGTTTGGCAATCCGATCGTTTTTCGCGGCCCCCAGGGTGCGGCTGGCCAGCTCGGAGCGCAGCATAGCCAGATGCTCACCAATATGATGGCATCCGTGCCGGGCCTCAAGGTGATCTCGCCATCTAATGGCTATGACGCTAAAGGCCTGCTAAAGTCTGCGATCCGCGATAATGACCCGGTGATATTCTTTGAGTCGGAGCAGATGTATGGCGACCCATGCGAACTGCCCGAGGAGGAATACATCATTCCTATAGGCAAAGCTGACATCAAGCGCGAGGGCAAAGACGTGACCCTAGTATCCTATAATAAGATGATGAAAGTGACGCTGGCTGCAGCAGAGGAACTGGCTAAGGATGGAATAGAAGCTGAAGTCATAGACCTGCGCACCATTCGTCCGCTCGACCTGGAGACCATCGTGCGATCGGTGCAAAAGACCAACCGCATCGTGGTGATAGATGAGTCCTGGCCTTTCACATCGGTAGCCTCTGAGGTGGCCTTCCAGGTGCAGCGCTACGCATTTGACTACCTGGATGCGCCTGTACGCCGTGTGTGCGGTGCCGATACAGTGATGCACTACGCACCAAACCTTGTAGACGCCTACATGCCTTCTGTGAAGAAGATCATCGACGCGGTGAAGAGTGTAACCTACACTAAAGCCTAAAAACAACCTTATAATATGACCACTATCCGTATCATACTCACGGCTATAGCCGCCTGTGCCATACTGTGTGCCGGCGCGCAAACCTATGACCTGAAGCTGGACCTGAAAAAAGGCCTGAAATATGATCAGTCCATGACCATGAATATGGTGATGGATGAGGCTATAGCCGGACAGCAGATCAAGATGGATATGACGGCTAACTTTGGCTACACACAGGAGGTCAAATCAGTAGAATCTAATGGAGACTATGTGATAGAAAGTACGTATGAGCACATAGCCATGAAGGTAAATGCCATGGGCAGTACGCTGACCTACGACTCTGACCTCAAGAAACAGAAAGATAGTATAGCAGAAATGCTCGGCCAGACTTTCAGCAAGGTGATAGGCAAGAAATTTCTTATCACTGTTTCACCGAGGGGAAAGGTGTCTAATGTAACCGGTCTGAAGGAGATACTGGCAGATATGATGGCCAGCAGCACACCCAATGCTGTACAGCTGGCACAGACCTTCTTTGATGAAGATAAGATCATATCAAACTACTCCTCTGCCTATGGATACTTCCCCGACCATGCGGTGAAAGTAGGCGAAACATGGAGCAACCATAATCAGATACAATCTGTGGTGCCCATAGATATGACCAGCGCCTACACGCTGAAAGAAGTGAAAGGCAATACGGCTGTCATAAGCATGGCAGCAGATCTGGCTATGAAAAATGACAGCATGGAAGTACAGGGCATGACGGCCAGTATGGATCTGAAAGGCACCTTCACAGGTGACTATAAAATGGATATGAAATCCGGCCTGCCTACCGCCGGGACTATGGAGATGCCGATCACCGGGACTATGCAGGTGATGAATATGTCTGTACCAATGAATGTGAAATCGAGTCTCGATATGCGCTGCAAGATCAAGTAATCGTTTTACCGCAAAAGCGCAGAAACGCAAAGGAACAATGGGATAGCCATGCCATCCCATTTAGCCCGTTAGCGGTCCCTTATTTATAGAGATGCAAACTTTCTATATGAGGGGATGGCATCGCTGCTTTCCTCATCAGATTTGGAAATATCAGATAATTAGTATCTTTGCACCATCTGAGCAGCGCCTCTCTGCATAGATTGAACCTTCCACACATTGTGGGCAAGAAAAAATATCCCCGCCGTCAGGATACCTATCTTAGTTCGAGACATGAGATGTGAGATAAGAGACTTGAGACTATTTGTCCCGGTTTTGTCCTCTTTTTCATATCAGCATTCCGAATATTAAAATTTTAACTTATAATAAACACATAGTACGGGACAAATGAAGCACTGGCATACCGATTGCCATCTCATGTCTCAATACCCATGTCTCATATCTAACAACAATGCCAAAGAAATCAAAAGGTAAAAGTGGCAGCAGCTTTATCCCAAGAACAAAAAAGGACAAAAGCCCTGCTGGCGCTAAGCCAAACCACAATAACTATAAACCCAAGCATAAGACCGCATCATCGGCCAGACCCGTACGCGGTGTACAGGACCTCGTGCTGGATACGGTCCGATCACTCGGTAGCAATGCCAACGTGAAAACTGTCTTCTCTATCCTGCTGGGCAAACTGACCAACGAGCAGGTCGTAACCTCTCTCAACAGGCTGGAAAATGCCGGCAAGATCAAGGTAGCTCAGAAAGGAAAGATCTTCCTGGAAGGTTCTCCATTTGACTCAGAGATTGCAGGTGAACGCAAAGCACGCTTTAACGCAAGCTCTAAGGGAGACCTGGTGACAGGTCGCCTGGATGTGACCAAGACCGGTGCCGGCTACCTGCTGGTAGATGGCGCACCACGCGAGGCCAAGGATATTTTCATCCCACCCAAGTTTCTGAACCATGCGCTGAATGGCGATCATGTGCAGGTGCGCATGCTAGGCGGCTCCGGCAAAAGACCCGAAGGCCAGGTGGTCAAGATCATCAAGCGGGCACAGGAGAGCTTCTCCGGTGTGTTTGAGCTGCATGAGGGCTTTGGCATGGTGACACCGGACGAGCGCAGCCTGCGTAGCAAGCTATGGATAGCAGAGGACCGCTTCAATGGCGCTCAGGACGGCGACCGCGTCATAGCTCGCATCCTCTACTGGAATGAGAAAGGCAAGCACCCGATGGCCGAGATAGAAGAGATCATCAATGACAAGGCGCAAAACGACCTGGATATGAAGATGATCCTCATCCAGAGTGGCTTCCACACGGAGTTTCCGCTAGATGCAGTCGCAGAGCTGAATAAAATACCAGACGAGATACCGGCAGCTGAGATAGAGAAGCGCCTGGACTACCGCGATATCCTTACCTTTACCATAGATCCTGCAGATGCCAAAGATTTTGACGATGCGATCTCATTCCGCACACTCGATAATGGCAACTATGAGATAGGTGTACACATTGCAGACGTATCGCATTACCTGAAAGAAGGCTCAGAACTGGATAAGGAGGCCGAGCGCCGTGCTACATCTGTGTACCTGCCTGACCGTGTGTGCCCGATGCTGCCTGAGCGGCTATCCAACTTTCTCTGCTCACTGAGGCCCAATGAAGATAAGCTGACCTTCTCTACCATCTTTGAGTTTGACCACAAGAATCATATCGTCCACACGACCATTGCCAAGACGGTGATCCACTCTCGCCGCCGCTTCACCTATGAGGAGGTGCAGGATGTGATAGAGACGGGCCAGGGCGACTATGTGAAAGAGATACAGGTACTGGACAAGATAGCCAAGAGTATCCGCGCCCGGCGATTTAAGAACGGTGCGATAGCCTTTGAGAAAGATGAAGTGCGCTTTACACTGGATATAGCCGGCAAGCCGATAGGCATCTATCTCAAGAGCCGCAAGGATGCGCACCTGCTGATAGAGGACTACATGCTCCTGAGCAATGAGACCATCGCAAAGTATGGCTCGAAGCTCAGTCTCAAGAAGCCGCCGTACCCTTTTGTATACCGGGTACATGACAAGCCGAATGAAGAGAAACTGATGCAGTTATCGCTGGTAGCCAAGCGCTTTGGATACACTATCCGCTTTGAAGATCCCAAGCAGGTCTCAGAGACACTCAACAATATGCTGAAGAAAATAGAGGGCCGCCCCGAGCAGCATATACTGGAGACACTGGCCGTACGCTCCATGGCCAAAGCCGAGTACACCACCAAAAATCTCGGCCACTATGGCCTGGCTATGGACTACTACACGCACTTCACCTCTCCTATCCGCCGCTATCCCGATGTGATGGTGCACCGGCTGGTATATGAGGAGCTGAATAACCTGCCACACAAGCTGACCCCGGAGGAGCTGGAGAACTACTGCCGCAACTCATCTCTCATGGAGCGCAAGGCTATGGAGGCAGAGCGGGAGGCTACCAAGTACAAGCAGGTAGAGTTTCTGGAAGGGCATATAGGTGAGGAATTTGATGGCATCATCACTGGTGTCACAGCCCGCGGCATCTTCGTAGAAATGATAGAGAATAAGTGCGAAGGCATGGTAGGGCTGGACGATATGCCGGCAGATGACTATATATACGATGAGTCTGTGATCCGCCTCACTGCCCGCCGCAGTGGCAAACATTATGATATAGGCATGCCTGCGCGTGTGAAACTGAAGCGCGCGGACCGACAGGAACGCAGGATAGATCTTATCCTGATAGACTGAGTATTTTTGACCTGATTCAAAATTTCTCCTTAAATTTGAGTAAATAGTAAATCGACCATGACTAAAATATTGATCTCTTTATCTGTTGCTGCGGTTTTAAGTTTCCATGCCATGGCTCAGCAGACAGCCCTGCCGGCCAGTAAAGTACCCCAAAATGTATTGAACTCCTTTCAGAGTGCCAATCCTAACGTGAGCAATGTGACCTGGACTGAGGAGCAGGGATACTTCGAGCCAAACTGGACTCAAAACGGACAGCAACATACAGGCTACATGGATCTGAAGGGCAAATATATCCAGACCGTGGTAAAGGTAGGCGCTACTGCCCTTCCGGCTGCTGCTGCTGCCTATATCCATGATAATTATAATGGCCAGATAATATCTGAGGCAGGCAGGATTGATTTCCCGCAAAACCTTCCATCCCGTTTCTATGCCAGACTAGGCGATGGCAAACAACTCCTTTTTGACAAGGATGGCAAGTTCATCTATATCACTCAGAACGTACTAAAGCAGTAATCCTGCTCTAAAGATACTCTCTTGAATAAGCACACCGCGATCAACGTCCTTTTTGCCGTATCGCTCTTGTGCTTATTTTTTTTGCACCTCAGTCATGGTATGGCCTGGTACTTGTATGTAGTGCTGGTCTTACTGTACACGGGTATCTCGGCGGCGGGCTCCTATTTCATCGGGCTCAGCTACTTCCTGTACTCATACACCAGGGCTGCTGGCATACAAAGGCACATAGCCATCACCTTTGATGATGGTCCAAATGAAAAAACGGGAGTGATCCTCGACATTCTGAAAGAAAATAAAGCCCCGGCCACCTTCTTTTGCATCGGTCAAAACATCCCCGGCAATGAGGCCATTCTCAAACGCATGGCTGAGGAGGGACACCTGATAGGCAATCACAGCTACAGGCATCGCCACTCCTTTCCTCTCCAGCAGCCGCAGATCATAGCAGCAGAGATCGCACAGTGCAATGCAGCCATAGAGGGAGTGACAGGCCAGACACCGCGCTTATTCCGGCCACCGTTTGGTGTGACCGATCCTATGGTGGCGCGGGGCATAGCTATGAGCGGCATGTATAGTATAGGCTGGAGCATGCGGAGCTATGATACTGTAGTAAAAGATCCGCAGAAGCTACTGAGCAAAGTGAGCCGCGCCGGTGCCGGCGATATCATTTTATTTCATGAGGCTGGTATACATACCGCCGCCATCCTATCCCAATTTATCCAAAACGTCCGCGCCAAAGGTTTGGAAATCGTACCTTTGGACCGCTTATTGGATATAGACGCATATGACAAATAGCCTTCTCCTTTTCCTATTCTCTTTCACCTTTTCAGGTATATATGCCCAGTCTTTCACACCGGTGAAAGATGAAGCAGCGGTCCGCAAGAAGTTTGCCGAAGTATCTCAGGCTACCAAATCCATCCGCAGTGACTTCACGCAGGAGAAAAACCTGAGCATGTTGGCGGAAAAAGTCGTATCAAAAGGCCTCTTCTATTTCAAAAAGCCCAATATGGTGCGGCTGGAATATACGCATCCATTCAAATACCTCCTGATAATGAACAATGGCAAAGCCACTATCAAGGATGATGCTAAGACGACGCAGCTGGACATGCACAAGACGAAAATATTCCAGCAGGTCAATAACCTGATAGTAGACTGCGTGCAGGGATCAGCGCTGAGCAATAGTAACTTTCAGGTAAAGATATACGAGAGCACCACGCAGATACGCATGGATATGAAGCCACTGGCCAAGGGATTGAAAGAATTTTTCAGCGACATCATTATCTTTATAGACAAAACGGACTACTCTGTCAATAAAATGCAGATGAATGAACTATCGGGCGATAATACGGTTATTACTTTCTCCAATAAAAAGATCAATGGCGATATCCCGGACGCTGTGTTCACTGCTGCTCATTAGCCTCCTGCTGCCCGGCTGCTATGTAGCCAAGGGCACCAAAGCGCTCGATATCTTTACCAACTGCCCTGCTGTCTTCACTCCTGCCGTACGTACCGCGCGCTACACCACGCAGATAGACTTCTACAGGAAGCACCTGAGCGGCCTCATGGTATTCAAAGCTACCGGTGATTCTACGGAGCGCGTGGTCTTTATGACTGAGACTGGTTTCAAGTTTTTTGATCTGGAGTTTACGCCTCATACGGCATCAGTCCGGTATATCATCCCGAGCCTGAATAAAAAAATTATAGTCAATATGCTGACACGTGATCTGGGCTACCTGGCCGCTGCCCCCCCGGAAAACTCAGCACACGACCAGCCCAAAAGCGACAACAATACCATCTTTAAGTTCCCGCGTGGCAAAGGCTACGACTACTATGTGGCAGACAAGCAGTGCAACCGGCTACAGCGGATAGAGTCAGGTACAGACAGCAAGAAGAGCCTTGTGATAGACTTTGCCGATGGCGGTGAGAGCGGCCTCGGCACTATAAATATCGCCCACCAGAATATCAAATTGACTATCTTTCTCCGGCAAATCAGTACGCTATGAGCGCCATCCTGTTAGATCATTTTTACCATATAGATAGCCTCGATGTGAGCGAGGGCAAAGTGAATGCGACAGTCACCTTTGAGCGCAACCATGCTATCTTTCAGGGTCACTTTCCCGGTATGCCGGTGGTGCCGGGTGTCTGCCAGACTCAGATGCTGGCCGAGGTGCTCGGCAGGGTTCTGGGCAAAGAACTACAACTGGCTACCGCCGCATCTATCAAATTCCTTTCACTCGTAGACCCGGTCAAAACGCCATCACTACACCTGAGCATCACCTATGTGCCTGCGGAGGACATAGGCTACCAGGTGTCGGCACAATATTCGCAGGGAGAAACCGTGTTTTTTAAATTCAAAGGAGCTTTTACGATTTCATGAGCCATAGCGCCGAAAATAAACCGCTCTTCCGGGAGCTGCGCTGCTGTGTGCTGGTACCTACCTACAATAATCACCAGACTCTCGCAAAGGTACTGACTGATGTGCTCCAATACTCAGATGATGTCTGTGTGGTCAATGACGGGTCTACAGACAATACACCGGAGATACTCAAGGGGTTTCCTTTAGTAAAGGTCTGCAGCTATGAAAAGAACCGGGGCAAGGGCTATGCACTGCGCACCGGTTTTGAGTTTGCACGCCAGCAGGGGTATGACTATGCTATCACGATAGACTCAGACGGGCAGCACTATGCAGAGGACCTGCCTACATTTCTCCGGGCCCTGCAGGAAGACGGCAATGCCATCTTTATCGGTGCGCGCAATATGGACCAGGCATCCGTGCCGGGCAAGAGTAGCTTTGGCAATAAATTCTCTAACTTCTGGTTTCGCTTTGAGACGGGTATAGACCTGCCCGATACCCAGAGTGGCTACCGCCTCTACCCTATCCGGAGGCTGGAAGGCATGCACTTCTTTACCCGGAAGTATGAATTTGAGATCGAAGTGATAGTACGTGCCGCGTGGGCAGGTATCGGTGTGAAGGCCGTACCTGTGAAGGTCTACTATCCACCGGCAGACGAGCGCATCACCCACTTCCGCCCCTTTCAGGATTTCTCGCGCATCAGCGTGCTCAATACTATGCTGGTCACCATTGCCCTGCTATGGATCAAGCCGCGCGACTTTGTGCGCTATATACTAGGTCGCAGCATCAAGACGCTAATACAAGAGTACCTCATTAAGTCTGAGGAGTCAGCTTTTGTCAAGGCGATGTCCGTATTCGTCGGCATCTTTTTTGGCATCGCTCCGCTATGGGGGTTGCAGCTGATATTGGCCATAGGGATCGCTTATATCTTCCGGCTCAATAAGGCTATCGCCATTATCACCGCCAATATCAGTATCCCACCCATGATCCCCTTCATCCTATGGGGTAGCTACGAGACGGGCAAGCTGATCCTGCACGGTGAGAGCGCAGAGCAGATGATACAGCAGAGCGCTATCCTTGGCTTTATATACAAATGGATGGCGCATGTCATCATCAGCTTTAATATCAGGGACCAGGCACTGGCGGCAGCTATCGTGCGAAACCTGACGCAGTATATCGTGGGCAGCTTTGCACTGGCGGGAGGTGCAGCCGTACTGTCAGCGATCATCACCTTTTTATTGGTCAAAATCCTAAAAAGAGATTAGCTTTCGCAGGGAAACCTGAGACCAGCGTATGACTAAGATCCTGATCGGTTTATATTACTTTTTTGAGCGTCGGAGAGTATTTTTTTACACCCTGACAGCTGTGCTGTTTGGCGTTATGATCGCGCTGGCCATGCGCATCCATATAGAGGAGGACATCTCCCGCGCCCTGCCCAATGGCAAGCAGGTAGAGCAGATCAACAGAATATTTAAGCATTCCCGCTTTGCTGATAAGCTGGTGGTGCGGATCAATCTCACAGATAGCGCTGCTACTCCTGATGATCTCACCGCCTATGCGGCTGCACTAGACTCTGCACTCCGCGCCAGGTACAGCTCCTACATCTCAGACATACGCGGCAAGGTAGAAGATGATGTAGCTCTCACGCTCTACACCGATGTGCATGACAATCTACCTCTGTATCTGACAGTCGACGACTATCAGCACATAGACAGTATGCTTTCTGCGGAGCAGGTCAAAAGAAAGCTAGAGTCCGACTACAAAGTACTGACCTCTGCTACCGGCCTCGTGATGAAGCGCCTGATAGCAGATGATCCGCTGGGCATCAATACACTGGCGCTGCGCAAACTGAACAACCTGCAGCTCAATAGCGACTTTGACCTGTATGATGGCTACATCCTAACCAAAGATCACAAGAGCGCACTGCTCTTTATCGCGCCATCCAATCCGGCTAATGAAACGTCGAAGAATTCAATCCTGGTAGGCGGTATCGACAGCATTCTGAAAAGCTACGAAGCCACGCATAAGAACGTAAGAGCCTACTGCTACGGCGGCACAGCAGTAGCTGTGGGCAATGCGAAGCAGATGAAGCAGGACACGATCGTGACGCTGACCATCACGCTCGTCGGATTGCTTCTATTCCTTTGGTTTTTCTTCCGCCGCAAGCGGGTACCGTTTATTATGATGCTGCCAGTGGCTTTCGGTGCGCTCTTTGCCATTGTGATAGTGAGCCTGACACGCGGCAGCATCTCTAATATCGCGCTGGCGGCGGGATCTATTGTACTCGGTATCGCCATCAACTATGCACTCCACTTCTTCGGCCACTACAAGCACAGCGGCTCGATAGAAGAAACGATCAGCGACCTTGTGCTGCCTATGACATTGGGTAGTTTTACTACGGTAGGTTCCTTCTTCAGCCTCATGCTGGTTAAGTCGCCCATCCTGAATGATTTTGGCCTCTTTGCGGGTCTGAGCCTCACGGGGGCAGCATTCTTTACACTCGTATTCCTGCCACATTTTCTGCCAAAAGAAAAAGCAGAGCAAGAGCATGAGCGCAACTGGCTAGACAGATTTATCACTTCAGAGTTTAAGCATCAGAATATACTCGTAGCTATTATTGTACTGCTCACGATCTTCTTTGCCACGCAGATGGGCCGGGTCACATTCATGAGCGATATGACTGCGCTCAGCTATCAGACCGACGAACTCAAAGCCGCCGAGCAGCAGATCAACGCCCTTCAGGGCGACTCGATCAAGACGGTCTACCTCGCCTCTACAGGCCGTACGATAGATGAGGCACTGCAAAACAGTAGCCACCTGTCAGCCACCCTCCGTGCAGAGCTCCAGAAGGGCCTGATCCAAAAGTATTCTGCGCTGAGTGATATTGTTCTTTCTGATGAGCAGCAGCGCGAGCGTATAGCTCGCTGGGATAGTTTTTGGACGGCAGATAAAAAAACCGCGCTCATCGCTTCGCTAAAAAAAGAGGGCCAAGCATTCAAATTTCGCCCGCAGGCTTTTGACCGATTCGCAGAATCGCTCAATAAGACGTATGAACCGGTCGGTATGAATGGCTACCACGCTCTGCTGGACATGATAGGCAGCGAGCTGGTGATAGATGGCCCTGACACCAAAGCTGTGATCTCCTCTATCAATGTAAAGCGCAGTGACCGGGCTGCCCTCTACGCTGATCTGGATCACGATGCCAACACCGTGATCCTGGATAAGGAGACCGTGACGCACCGGTTCATTGATATCATATACGGTGACTTTAATGACATCCTGATGTACACGTCGCTGCTGGTGTTCTTTGCGCTGCTGGTCAGCTATGGCCGTATAGAGCTGACCATTATCACCTTCCTGCCTATGCTCATCACCTGGATCTGGATTCTCGGCATCATGGGACTCTTCGGCATTCAGTTCAATATCATCAATATCATCATCTCCACTTTCATATTCGGCCTGGGAGACGACTTTGCCATATTCATCACTGATGGCCTCACGGAGAAATATCGGACAGGTCGAGATACACTCTCATCCCACAAGGTCTCTATCTTCCTCGGAGCAGTCACCACCATCATCGGCCTCGGCGCACTGATCTTTGCGAAGCACCCAGCGCTGCGCTCTATCGCTATCGTATCTATCATTGGTATTTTATCCGTGCTGCTGATCGGCCAGATATTACAACCCTTTATCTACAACTATTACATACAGCATCGCAAAGAAAAGGGATTGGCGCCGTATACCATGTTCTATTTCATCATTACATTCATTGAGTACACTTACTTCTTTATCGCCTCCATACTGATGACTTTGATCGGATTTATACTGGTCAAAGTACTTCCCTTCCCTGGCATCAAGACCCGCAAGTACTGGTTTCACTGGCTGATCTGCCAGTATATGAAATCACTTATGTACATACCACTCCACGTACGAAAGATCCATATCAATAAGGAACTGATGGACTTTAGCAAACCGGCCATCATCATAGCCAACCATACATCTTTCCTCGATATTCTGGCCACAGTCATGCAGCACCCAAAGATCATCCTGCTGACGAATGAATGGACCTACCACTCTCCTATCTTTGGCAAAGTGATACAACTGGCAGACTACTATCCTACTGCTGATGGCACGGATGCGGTAGCCCTGCAAAAGCTTCGTGATAAAGTAGCTGACGGCTATTCCATTGTTGTATTTCCCGAAGGTACACGCTCTGTAGATGGCACGTTGAAGCGGTTTCACAAGGGCGCTTTCTTCCTCGCTGAGGCGTTGGGCCTGGATGTAGTGCCACTACTGCTGCATGGTGTGGGTGATACGGTGCGCAAGGGAGACTTTATGGTCAATAAAAACTCTATCCACATCAAATACCTCCCTCGCATATCAAAAGATGATACCAGCTACGGCGAGGGCTATGCGGAGCGGACCAAGAAGATAGCGCGCTACTTTAAAGATGAATATGAAAAGCTACGAGCCGAGATAGAAACCCCACTCTACTTTAGCAAGAAGCTGCGGATGAACTATATCTATAAAGGTCCGGTGCTGGAGTGGTATATCCGCTTTAAACTGAACCTGGAGAACCATTACACACTCTACAATAGCCTGATAGCAAAAGACGCCAACATACTGGACATAGGCTGCGGCTATGGGCAGGCATCGTATATGCTGCACTTCCTCGGGCGCGAGCGCATAGTGACCGGTATCGATCTGGATGAGACGAAGATCGAGATCGCTAATAACTGTTTTTCCAAAGATGATCGCATCAACTTCGTAGCTCAGAGTGTGCTCACTTATGAGTTTGGGACGCATGATGCATACACCATCACCGATGTGCTGCACTACCTCCACTATGACGAGCAGGAGCTGTTGATCAAACGTTGTATAGACCGGCTAAACACAGGTGGCACCATATTGATCAAAGAAGCCGACACAGACCGCGTGCACCAGCAGAAGCTGACCTGGATATCTGAGTTCTTCTCTACCAATTTTGGCTTCAACCAAATGACACATCAGGAGCTCTTCTTCACCTCTGCCGAGAAGATCCGAGCCATCGCTGAGAAGTATGGCATGGAGTTTAGCATTGTGCAGGGAGCAGAGTACTCCAGCAACACCATCTTTGCCATACGTCACCGCACACCGTGAGCTACGCACATAAATATGATGTGGTGATAGTCGGCTCAGGTCTCGGCGGCCTGCTCTGCGGCGCCATACTGGCCAAAGAGAATCTGCGCGTCTGCATACTGGAGAAAAATGAACAGATAGGTGGTGCGCTGCAGACTTTCCGCGAAGGCGGGCAGACGCATGATACAGGCATACACTATATAGGAGGATTGGACAAGGGGCAGAACCTTTATCAGATATTCCACTACCTAGGCCTGATGGACCGGCTGGAGCTGACGCGGCTAGATAGTGATGGCTTTGACAACATTCTCTTTGCAGGTGATGATCAGGTATATCCGCATGGCATGGGTTGGGATAGCTTTGTAGAACGGCTGTCAGCGCTGTTTCCCGCGGAGCGTGATGCTTTATTAAAATACAAAGAGGCGGTACTGAAAGCTTGCGGTGCTTTTGCGCTGTATAGTCTTTCTCCGGAGGAGCAGTATGACGACATGGAGCTGCTGGCGCTCAGTGCTGAGGAAATGATCGCATCTATCACTGCTGATGCAAAGCTACGTGCTGTTTTAGCAGGCTCTAATATGCTCTATGCAGGGGTAGCGGGGCTTACGCCGTGGTATACGCACGCTCTTATCATCAATCACTACGTAGAGAGCAGCTGGCGCTGTACCAAAGGTGGTGATCAGATAGCCAGGCTACTGGCGCGCGAGATCAAGGCGCACGGTGGTGAGATACATACAAAGACAGAAGTCATCGCTATCCATCAGGAGGAGGCAAAGGCTATCTATGCAGAGACAAGCACCGGTGAGAAGATATATGCTGATCGCTTTATCTCTAATGTACATCCCGCGGTGACGCTGGATATGATAGACGGCAGTGCGCTGCGGCCCATATACAAAGAGCGCATCAAGAACCTGCCAAACTCTGTGAGCGCCTTTGTGATCAATGCGGTGATGAAAGCAGAGACTACACTATATCAGAATAAGAACTATTACTTCTTTGCAGATGACAAGGTGTGGGACACGACCACCTCTGATGAACGATGGCCGCGGACGTATGGTCTGTTTGAAGCAGTGCCGCGTCATGGTACGCACCTGGAGGCTTTGTCTATCATGACCTATATGGAGTGGAGCGAGGTAGAGAAATGGTCAAATACAGAACATACCACGCTACATGAAGTGAGTAGAGGAGCAGATTATGAGGCTTTCAAAAAGGAAAAGGGAGGGCTACTGCTGGCGCGGGTAGCAGAGCGCTTTCCGGACTTAGTTAAAAATATAGAAAGCTGGTCGGCCTCTACACCCCTCACCTGGCGCGACTATATAGCCTCTCCGGGCGGCTCTATCTATGGCATAGCCAAGGACTATCACGATCCGCTACGCACTATGATATCACCCAATACTAAAATCAGGAACCTGTATATGACGGGGCAAAACATTAAATTGCATGGCGTTTTGGGCGTGGCGCTCACGGCGCTGGTCACCTGCTCCTCCATCCTCGGCAGGGACTACCTTATAGCAAAGATCAAACAGGCAAATGAAGCGTCTGCTTAAAATATCAGGATACATCTTTCTCGTGCTCGTAGTGCTGGCGCTGGGCTTCTTCATATATGTCAAGTGGGGCATCGCTCCTGATGTGCCACAGATAGCAGATAAACACGCGCTCGATCTGGAGCGTCAGAAACTGGGCGACAATTTCTACAAGATAGGACACAACTGGCTGCGCAAAAGCGACAGCGGCCTGTGGGAGGAATACGTGGAGGGTGCCCCCTTTGACCGCGGTGTGATAGCGGGTAAACTGACAAAGGAACTATCCTATGAGCAAGAAGCAGCCTTTGTAGAACAGATACACAAACTGGTACCTAACAACAAATATCTACACCTGCTCGGCTACCTCACGCGCATCTTCAATCGCAACCTGGTGCACAATCTCCCCGATGAATACCGCGATGAGATATACGGTGAGTCGCTCACTGCTTCACATGACTTTGACTTCGTGAGCCCGCCCTATGAGCGCCTGCTAAACTATCACGCCGCACACGACATAGGCCATGCCATGCAGAGCCTCGCGCTGGTAGGCTGTACATCGTTTGGCGCGTGGGATGAATATACAGAGGACTCTACGCTGCTGATAGGGCGTAACTTTGATTTCTATGCCGGCGATAAGTTTGCAGAGAATAAGATCGTATTCTTTTGCAAGCCGACAGACGGCCACAAGTTTGCCATGATCACCTGGGCCGGTATGATGGGCTGCGTCTCCGGCATGAACGACCAGGGGCTGACCGTGACTATCAATGCCGCCAAGTCTGATATGCCTACTGCCTCTGCCACACCTATCTCTATCCTGGCGCGCGAGATACTGCAGCATGCAGGCAATATAGATGAGGCCTACGCTATCGCAAAGAAGCGCAAGACCTTTGTATCGGAGAGCCTGCTCATAGGCTCTGCGGCAGATCATGCTACGGCTCTGATAGAGAAGTCAACAAGAAAGACCGCCCTGCTGCGTGCAGATCATCATGAGCAGCTCTGTACCAATCACTACCAGAGCGACTCCTTTAAGACTGACAAGAACAACATAGACAATATCCGCACGAGTGCATCTGAGTATCGCTATGAGCGCCTGCAAGAGTTGCTGAAGGAGAATCCGAAACTGGACTACAAATCTGTAGCAAAAATCCTCCGCGATCAGCGCGGCAAGGGAGGAAAAGACATAGGCCTGGCCAATGAGAAAGCAGTCAATCAACTGCTCAGTCACCACTCGGTGATCTTTGAGCCGGAGAAAGGGCTGATGTGGGTGTCTACCCAGCCATTTCAGCTGGGAGCATATGAGTGCTACGATCTTAATAAGGTCTTCAGCGAAGCGGCCACCTACTCCAGCAATAAAGAGATACGCGAGGAAAGCCTGACCATACCTGCCGACTCCTTCCTGCTCACAGATGGCTGGCAGCGCTTTGTCGCTTTCAAGAAAGCAAAAGAGGACATCAAAGAGATACTGAAGGATCAGAAGAAAGATGACGGCACTGTGGCTCCCGCCATGCTTCGTTCTAATCCAAACAGCTGGGAAGCCTACTACTGGGTAGGTGAACTCAAGCGCCATGAAGGCCAGCGCTCCGAGTCCAATATTTTCTATGAGCAGGCCCTGGCGCGTGAGATCAATGATAGCAGTGAGGTGTATAAGATCCGGAAGCTGATCAAAGAAAACGAACAACAGAAATGATACTCGGTATCGGTACAGACATCATAGAGGTAGAGCGCGTAGCCCGGGCTATAGAGAAGGAGGCCTTTAAGAAGAAGGTCTTCTCAGAGCGTGAGATCAGCTACTGCGACTCGCAAAAGAAAGGCGAGAGCTATGCAGCGCGCTTCGCTGCCAAGGAAGCCTTCTTCAAGGCGATGGGCACTGGCTGGCGCGAGGGTATGGGCATCACAGAGGTAGAAGTACTAAACGATGAACTGGGAAAGCCAAGCATATACCTGAGTGGTAAGGCCCTCGAAGTGTTTGAGCAAAAAGGGGCGACGCATGTGCATGTATCGCTATCTCATATCAAGACGCAGGCGGTAGCCTATGTGATCATAGAGAAGCAATAGATCTAAGAGTCAAGACCCGAGAACCGAGAACCAAGAACCAAGATCCAAGAAGGACGAGAAAAGAACCAAGAGTCAAGACAATACAGAGTGTACACGTGCTACCAGAGATAGAGACTAAACCACAGGCAGAGATCAAAGCCTTTCAGGAAGAGAAACTGAGAGAGGCTTTAGGATATCTTGCGCAGCACTCACCATACTACAAAGAGATGTTTGCGAAGCATCGGATAGACGTCACATCTATCAGGACTATCGGAGATCTGCAGCAGCTACCCACTACATCCAAAGAAGACTTTAGCAAGCATAATGATGCCTTCCTATGCATAGAGCGGGGTCTGGTGGCGGACTACTGTACTACCTCCGGCACTACCGGCGGCTCGGTGGTAGTTGCTCTTACAGCCAAAGACATAGACCGCCTGGCATACAATGAGGCTATCTCCTTTGCCTGTGCGGGTGGCAATGCCGGTGATATATATCAACTGATGCTGACACTGGACCGCCACTTTATGGCGGGGATGGCGTACTACTCTGGCATCCATAAACTAGGTGCCTCTACTGTCCGCGTGGGCCCCGGTCCGCCGCAGATGCAGGTAGAGAATATCCTGCGATTCAGGCCTACTACACTGGTAGCTGTGCCTTCCTTCTTGCTGCGCCTGGCTGAGTACGCGGAGGCAAATGGTATCGATCTCAATCAGTCATCTGTGAAGAGTGCCGTATGTATCGGTGAGTCCGTCAGAGATGCAGCCTTTGCAGAAAATGAACTGGCCTCACGCTTACGTAGCAAGTGGAACATCAAACTCTACTCTACTTATGCTTCGTCAGAGATGCAGACAGCTTTCACCGAGTGTAGTGAGGGGCATGGCGGGCATCATCATCCGGAGCTGCTGATCGTGGAAATACTGGATAACGCGGGCCATCAACTGCCCACCGGTGAATATGGCGAGGTGACTATCACCAGCCTCGGTGTAGAGGGTATGCCGCTGCTGCGCTATCGCACGGGTGATATCTGCGCCTACTATGATGAGCCGTGTACTTGTGGCCGTACTACGCTGCGCCTCTCCCCTGTCTCCGGCCGCAAGAACCAGATGATCAAGTACAAGGGTACGACTATCTATCCGCCTGCCATACAGGATGCGCTCAGCACCGTGCGCGAGATACAGGACTATATTATACAGATATCGAAGAGCGACATAGATACAGACGATATCCTGATATACATATGTCAGAATGGGAATCATGATGCTACCGAGCAGAAGATACGTGCCGCACTACAGTCGCATATACGAGTGATACCACAGCTGAGCTTTGTATCTACAGCTACGCTGCAGGAGATGCGCCCGACCCATAGCCGCAAGCCCATGACGGTTATTTTCAAGTAAGATCAGGTGTAGAGACCGCCATTCACGTGTATCACCTCACCGGTCACGTACGAGGCATCTTTAGAGGCGAGGAAGGCTACGACACCCGCCACCTCTTCGGCTTCGCCGAAACGCTGCATCGGGATCACATTGCGGTATGGGGTAGGATCTATGGCCTCAGTCATATCTGTCTTGATAAAGCCGGGTGCCACACAGTTCACCGTCACTCCTCTCCTGCCTACCTCCTGAGCGAGTGCTTTGGTAGCGCCTATTACCCCAGCCTTGGAGGCGGAGTAGTTGACCTGACCAGGCAGCCCTTTGATACCGGATAGCGAGACGACATTGATGATGCGGCCAAAGCGTTTGGCCATCATGCCCTGCACGAGAGCTTTGGTCACGTAGAAGAAGGAATCGAGATTTGTCTTTAGTACAGAGTCCCAGTCTGCATCAGGCATCATGAGCATGAGGTTATCCTTGCGGATGCCGGCGTTATTGACCAGTACTTCTATCACCTTATCTGGATGAGCTTCTACCCACGTGCCCAGTACGGCTTGTATCTCTTCCTTAAAGCCTACATCAAACCTCAGCAATTCTCCATCAGCACCATGCTCGCGTATGAGTGTGAGTGTCTTATTGGCCTCCTCCTCATTGCGCTGAAAGTTGACGATCACATAGTAGCCCATCTGAGCGAGGCGCACACTCACTGCCCGACCTATACCTCTCGATCCTCCTGTCACCAGTGCATACTTCATACTCATGCTTCTATGTCTGTTTCTTTCAGTAATTCTTTGATGCGGGCCAAATCGGCGTACTTGGGCTCATCGGCACCTATTGGTTTCGCTACCTGCCTTACGGCATTGTAGAAGGATTCCACCTTCGGTGAAAGCTGCTCTGTGACCTCCAGTGCCTCTATAGCCTCTACCACCGCCATGGTGTGGATGGCCAGCACCTCAAACGTATTGTCTATCACGCGGGCGCAGATCAGCGCTGCATTGCTGCCCATGCTCACGAGATCCTGATTGTCGTTATTGCTCGGTATGCTATGCACATACATCGGATTGGAGAGCGTCTGATTCTCTGCTACAGTAGAGGTAGCAGTGTACTGTATGCCCTGTAGGCCAAAATTAAGGCCTATCGTATTGCGATTGATAAACGGAGGCAGTTTGCCATTCAGCTTATCATTCAGCAGATAGTTGAGCTGGCGGTCTGCCATCATGGATAGCTTGGTGATAGCTATTTTCAGTTTATCCATCTCCAGGCCTATGTAGTCTCCGTGGAAGTTGCCACCATGATAGATATCCTTGCGCTGATGATCTACTACGGGATTATCACTGACAGAGTTGAGTTCATCATTGACTATCATCGCGGCATGCTCTATCGTATCATACACGGGGCCCAGTATCTGCGGTACACAGCGTATAGAGTAGTATTCCTGCACCTTCTCTACAAAGTGTGTCTCATCTGTGGCCCGGTAGAGGTGCTCCTGGCGGCTGCGCAGCAGTCTGCTCTCAGAGAGCAGATCGCGCATCTGTGCGGCTATCGCGTTTTGGCCGCGGTGCTTCTTTACTTCATTGAGCGGCGCGGAGAAATGGTCTGCATAGGCGCGGAATATCTCATTGATAGTCGCAGAAAGCAGTACCGATATATGCAGGAGTTGCTTAGCCCTGTGTACATTGACCATGCCGATACCAGTCATACAGGAGGTACCATTCATCATGCCTAGCCCCTCGCGCAGGCGGATGGCAAAGGGTGTAAGCCCCACTGCACGGAGCGCCTCCGCTGCCGGTACTATGCAGTCCTGATAGTATACCTGCCCCTCACCTATGATAGCCAGGGCCATGTGTGCGAGCTGCACCAGATCGCCACTGGCGCCTACACCACCGTGGGTATAGATCACCGGGAGTACGTCATGATTGAGCATCTCTGCTATGAGTGCGAGGAGATCAGGATGGACCCCACTACGGCATTTGGCAAAGGTATTGAGCCTGTCCAGCAACATCGCCTTGGCATACAGTGGCGATAGCGGCTCGCCGAGGCCTGAGGCATGGCTCCGTATCAGATTGTACTGCAGCGCCAGGCGCTCAGCGTAGGGAACCTTGTACTGAGCCATAGGGCCAAAGCCGGTATTGATACCGTATATGACCTTGTCTACGGAAAACTCCTTCAGAAACTGGAAGTTGGCATCTAACTCCTCTGCCAGTGAGGCGGATATCCTTATTTTCTCGCCGCCATAGATCACCTTGAAAAAATCCTCTGCACTAAGGTGGCTTTCATTCAACTCAACCATTACCGATCGTCTGTCTTTTTGTTTAGGGTGTGACTATCAAATATATCCGATTTGCCCGGATTTTTTTAACAGTATAGTAATACTCAGCTGATGACTGGTACGAGGAGGACGCTAGACTCGGATACCGTCAGGGTAAATATGCGAGGCTCTCCGTCTCTCTGTGTAAAGGTGATCACTGCATGCTGCGGATCTGACCATTCTACCCTCACATTGCTATCATTGAGATCATCTGCAGCTACCTCAAAGTTCAGGCTGCCCTCGGGTATATCGCCGGCCCTGACCGCCATAGATACCTGAAAGGGATCGAGCGCAGATGCCTTGCGGGCGGTGATGGTGACTATCACCTTGCCATCGGCAGAGGAGCGTACCATCTTTACATCTTTGGGCTGGCCACAGGAGCCGAGCCCCAGCAGTAATATCATAACTGCGATATAGCGGTGCATAGCTTTGATTTTGGTGCAAAGAAAGCAGAATTAAAACGAAGCAGCAGCGGGCCGGCGGCGGCGGATCCACCAGGCCAGCATGGCAAAGATGAAACTATAGCAAAGTGCTACATATACAAAGGAATGATTGATCCTGAAATAATAGTCAGAAGCATAGAGGAAAGTGAGACAAACGAACACCAGTCGTACCAGATTTATAAGCGCGACACCCAATAATCCGACGGGTATGAACCACAGTTTGTCCGTCCATGTGCCTTTGAAAAAAATGACAGTCGCCGCAAAAATGACCATAGCCGGTATAGCGAGACAGTGATCCTGTACCATTACGACTTTCATAGTGGGTCCGGCGGTGATATATATATCTATGCCACGGGAGTAAGCATTGTCTACAAATGGGCTCAGCAATGGCACTGTGATAGCGGCATATATACTGCCCAACCGGTATACAAAGTGCTCCCACCATACCGCCATGGCAGTGCCGGGTGCCTTGGCAAAATGATGAAAGACTTTCCAAAGAATATATGCGCCTATGATCCTGGCCGGGATATTAAACCGCTCTTCGCGCCACGCTTTTTGCAGAGCATCCATCATTTGTACCAGTAGTAGTCAGATATAATAAACATAACGCGCACCAGCAGGATAAAGCCGGTAATAACAGCTATACCCCGTGCATCCAGTTCCCTGATCTGATTGGGGTCCAGCCGGGTCTCATTGGCCTGGCCGGAGTAGCCGCGAATGATAAGGCCCGGCACCCATAGCAGCCCCATGATCATGTATACGAGAAAAAAAGACGGCAATTTAGGCAATGACAAAAAAGCTGCCAGAGGTATACACATCAGCATAGGGTATAAATAGTACCTCCTGATCGTTTCGCCTTGCTTTTTATGATTGAATACGGAGCCGCGGGATGGTGAAAACTGTATGGTAAACTGGAAGAAAAGGAATCCCAAAACCACATTGAGCATCATGACCAAAATAGCAGTACCAAAACGAACCGCATTGGGTACATAAAACCAATTGAACAGCACGGGTATACCCTGATACATATTGTCTCTGCCAAAGGAGTATGCGATGATGGGTACGACAGCCTGAGTGGATACATAAAGAATACTGCTCACCACCCACCAATAGCTGAGCGCAAACCATTTGTCTATTTTGCGCTGGGTATGCATGTACATACGGGATATAAGCAGCAGCGAAACACTGAGTAGTGATAAGGGAGGCAATGCATACATCACCAATACCCTGTAGGTACCCCAATGCTGATTGTCATAGGGTCTGGAGTCTACCTTGGCAAAAGAGAAGTGCGTAGTATAGCCCAGCCTGACACTCAGTATAGCGATCAGCCCCTGATGAAAAAGGATGACGCAAGTGAACATCAACATGGCATAACAAAAAGAGGTGATCAAGCGGCCCCGTGTATGTACAGGCGTAAAACCTGCACTTTGAGTCCGTTTGATCACCTTGTTCATAGAAACTTTACCTGGTCTGTCTCAGCCGGGCTGTGCAGATCTTAGTTTTCTTGTTTCCTTGGTTTCAGAGAGGTATATGCATATCCGGCCACTCCGAGCAGCAGCATGATGGCTCCGCCATCTACGGGTGCGCCGGTAGATGGTGGTGGCCCGCCTGAGCCAGATCCGCCGCCACCGCCCGGTGGCTGGCCGAAGATCGTACCCGTGGCAATGATCATCATCACTACAAACGTGGATTTCAGGAATGTACTTTTCATATTGTTATTTGCTTTAGGTTGTCTATGTTTTACTTAGCAGCATTGAGCAGCACTTTCTGTACCGTCACCCTACCACTTTCATTGATCCTCACGATCGCATACCATGGCTCAGTGGCAGGTAGTTCAAATTCAGTCCGGTCTGCAGTGCTCTTCAGCTGTACTACATTCTGTCCCAGCAGGTTGGTCACGTCCACATCTGCTGCTACAGAATTCGAGCGCTGAATATATACTTTATTTTGATAAGAGTATATACGAGTCTGATTTTCCTGCACATTTTCCACAGAAGTGGTAGCAGATGCCGATTTTCTGAAGACGATACTATACCTGCCGGCGTAGTACTGGCTGCCTGCCAGATGCAGTACCGGGGCAGTGACAGTGAGATCGGTCATCGCGCCGGTCCGGGCGTCTTTCAGGTAGGCGGTGAGGCCATCTATATTCAGCTCAGTGGCAGTGAGAGTATAGTCTCCGGTGTCTGTGACTGCTACCTTCAGCGGCAGCTCGGTAGTTTCTGTGAGCAGGTCCATCACATTGATGGCCAGCTCCCTGGCAGGCATGTCAAAGCTCAGGTAGACTGAGCTACCTGCTGCGATCTTGGCGGCATCATAGCCTGCATCGTAGCCTGCAGAGGCATCGGGATCTGTATATGATACGATCTCATCCGCATTGCCGCTGCCGGTCAGGGTCAGCCGTATCTCATCAGGCTGCAGGCTGCGGGTCTTGAAGAACGGCGTAGCAGTAGTAGCTACACGCACCGAGTTGTCCATCACAAAGCTGTTATTGCCGGATGCCAGTATCATAAAACCCTGAGAAGAGCTGATCTGGTCTGTGGCACCATTAGTACCTACGGTACCGTTCCATGTGGCCCAGTTGCCGGTATATTCGCCGGTAGCCTGAAAGAGGTATGCAGATCCATCTGTTTTGCCCGCGTTGAGCGCCTTGACGGCATTCCATGATATCGGAGACGGGTATGGATTGCCCATCAGGTTCCAGCCATCAGCAGCGGGGTTTGATGTACTAGTCCTGGTGATAGCCATAGACATTGCGCCTGTACCTGGGGTGCCGCTGGTATTGATCAGCAGCGGCGCTGTATAGAGGCGGGCAGCATATCCCCTCATCGGGATCAGCGCATTAGTGCCTGCCGTGGTACTGATGAAGCCACCATAGTAGTCTGTAGTAGGGCTGTTGGTAGCTTCGCTATAGTACTGCAGCGTGGGATACGGAGTATAGGCGTACCAGCAGTTGACCGCATTTGGCCCAGTCACGGTGAAATCTGCTGCCCAGTCAGACACCTTAGCATTGATGACCGGCGAACTGATATCGCGGTAGCCTACAGCAGAGGTAGCTACATAGCGCTCTACCGTCAGGCTGCCGGTCCAGACACCTGCTGTGCCGCTGGTAAAGTTGTCCAGATAGGCAGTAGTGCCGGCATTAGACTTGAGTGTCACACGGCTGGTGCCTGAGGCTGTCACATTGCCGCGGGTCATGACCAGCGCTGTGCTCACGTCTACTGTACCGGTGATAGAGGCTGAGCCTGCAGTCTTATTGACTGTGAGCGTCGTAAAACTGCTAGTACCACTTACGGTTTGCACTGCTGTGCCATTCAGCTCTACAGATCCCGCGCCTGATACGGTAGCCGGCGCAGTGGAGCCGCCGGTCCAGTTTCCGCAGACACCCAGTCTCTGACCGGCGCTGACACTGACCTGAGCGCCCGAGGCGATGGTGATATTATTCACCTGTGCCGTGGCACCCACCACGAGCGGATATACGTGAGGATTGGTCACTGCCGGTATCACTACCGGTGTAGCGGAGCAACTGTTTGGCACGACGCCAGAGGTCCAGTTTGACGCTGTAAACCAGTCTGAGGTATTGCCTATCCAGGTATTGCCGGTAGTATTGAGCGTGAGGAAAAAGGTATCACTCACCGCTCCTACGCATGGTGCTGTAGGATTGGCTGTCAGTATGATCTGTATCGTACCATTTTCGCCTACAGCCGGTGTATATACCGGTGTCAGTGTGCCAGTACCTGAGAGGGTACCGGTACCACTGGCAGACCAGGTATAGCCGGTATTGTTTGACACCGAACCGTGGAGGGTATATGTAGTATTGTTATTGATCGTAGCAGTGTGAGGAGTATTGGCCAGAGCTGTCGGCTTAGGCTGTACTGTCCGCACACTGGTAGCGCGGCGTACGCATCCTGTCACCGGCATAGTAGCGGTGGCAGTATAGGTACGTGTAGCAGAAGGCTTGGCATATACCGTATTGGCAGCTGTGCCGGTGTAGGCTACAGTGGCACCCGCATCAGTGTAGAGCTCTGTAGCCGGAGACCAGGTGATCGGCGCTATGACCCTGCCATTCAGCTTGAAATCCGGCCTTGTATTGAGGACGTAGGTAGGTGTACCACTATAGTTATTTACAGTACCTGCACTGGCAGCGTCCACCCGATAGACGAGGCAGCTGGCATAGCCTGTCGGCGTATTGTATTGTGTCACCGCTTCTGTGCTTTGTCCTGTGATATTGTTAGAAAAATTGGTCTCAAGGATCACATTGCTGGATCCATCCCATGTAAACGGTGTAGTAAAAGTATGGGTATTGTTATATCCCACAGTCGGAGTGAAAGTGCTGGCAGGTGCCACCACGGTCAGACCAGTCACAAATGTGCTCAGGCTGGTAGCCGTAGTCAGGCCCATTTTCACACGAAAGTTATTGCAAGAAGACACAGTGCCCGGCCAGCCAGTACCAAAGGATACCACAGGAAACTGTATGCTGGTAAGAGATGATCCGTTTACAAATCCGGCAGCAGACAGCTCAGATGCCAGGATCAGCACCTGCATCTTCTGCCCGCCGTAGTAGAGGCTATAGGGTGCAGGCCAGTCTGTAGATGCTCCCAGCAGTGATGTAGCAGGACCGTTCTGTACCGCCTGTGTACCACAGACCATCAGACCGGTAGCAGTATCAGCCGCGGAGAGAGCCTGTATACTACCAGCACACAGGCTGGCTGTAGGCGGAGCGACTGCAAATACAGGAGGCAGTGCATTGACAGTCACTGCTACCGTAGCAGAGTTGACACAGCCACCTGATGCTCCGGAGGCACTGACTGTATAGGTAGTAGTAGTGGCAGGCTTCAGAGATACGCTCGCACCTGTAGATGGAGTAGCACCCGCTGTAGGAGTCCAGGTGAATGTAGAGTAAGCCGGACCTGTGACAGTGGCCTGTACCGAATCTCCGCTGCACAGTGTAGTAGTAGCAGGCGTCACGGATAGCGCAGGAGGCGTACTGTAGGTGACTGTGACAGGTACACGCGCACTGACGCATGAGCTGGCTACTACCAGATTGAAGAGATACATATTATCCGGATCAGTGCCATACCAATATCCTGATGTAATAGAGAAATCTCCGGATGGTGTAGTATAAGGGTAGGCATTTGTAGCAGTATATCCCAATGCATCTACACTACCTGTGATAGCCGTCACGATGAGCGTATAGCTGCCTGCTGCCGGCACACTCAGATTGAGAGGTATAGTGAGGCCCGTAGTACCAAGGCCGGTCACTGTACCAGAGGTGACAGTAGAATACGTAGTAGTATTAGTAGCATCCCTCACAGCCACTGTGATAGTACCTGTGCCTGTGAAAGGTATCTTAGCCGATATAATGGTGATAGCTCTCGTAGTAGTGAACATAATACCGTGACTGCCTGTGCTATTGCCGTTGTTATCAGTACCAGAATATGTCTGACCTACAGAGGTATTGGCAGGAGGACTCTGCGCAGCCACATAGTAAGTAGCAGCAGCGCTGAGTGTAGGTGTAGTATATGACGCACCCTTAGCTAATACAGTAGTGGAAGTATTGGTAGTATACCAATATGCAGTATCTGTAGATGCCCCTGTGGTGGCGGTGAGTGTAGCTGCACCAGCACCGCAGATAGAAGCACCGGCTGTGGCACTGATAGCCGGATTATAGACCAGTTGTGTCACTGTATTGGTATTGGCACTGGTAGACGAGTTGGTACAGGTCACTACACAGCGATAATCAGTAGATGAAGTCGGAGAACCTGTATACGAGGCAGCATTAGCCCCTAAAATATTGCTCCAGCTACCGGCACCGGCAGGGCTCGATTGCCACTGTAGTGTAATGCCGCCCTGATTAGCATATCCTGATACAGTCATGGTCACAGCGCTGCCCGAGCACAGCGCGCCTGAGCTATTGAGTGAGGCGGTACCAGCTGTAGGTGTACCAGAGCAGTCTACCAGTTTCACCACACCAAAATCATCAAAGCTCAGATACCAGGGAGTATATGAAGCAGAAGCACTCTTTATGCCAAAATAATATGTACCTGATGATGCAGGCGTGATGGTATAAGAGAACTGCTGATAAGCACTATTGGTAGCAGAGTAGTTAGCCTGAAGTACATTTGTCATACCGGCAGCAGTATTGGTAGCACCGTAGGCTACAGACATCAGAAAGTCGACCGGACTGGACACACTCTTATTCTGCATCCAGAATGAGAATGTATAGCTGCTGCCTGCTGTAAGCTGGAACTGCGGCGTGAATACCCATGTAGTATCACGATATCTGGTATACACAAACTTGCTACCGGCATGGGGAGCGCCGTCTGTAGAGGTGATAGTCTGATTATCTACTCCGGGGTTACCATTGCCGGAAGGGTTAGAGTAGCTCCAGCATGCGGGGAATATACCGGCACCGGTAGGCGACACCCCTTCAAATCCCTCGCTCCATGGGAAGGAAGCTATAGCAGTACATACTGTGGTAAAACTCTGTACAGCAGAGTTAACACTATAAGTAGAACCGGAACATACCTGACGAATATAGTACTGGTATGTAGTACCAGAATTAAGACCAGTGATAGCAGCACTGACAGAGCCTGCAGTGGCTGTAATAACTGTACCGCCAGTACCCGCTGCAGCACCGGTACCCGGCGTGAAGCCCGGCAACCCATACTCTATGATATAGGAGCCTGTGCCGCCGGACCAGTTGGCTGTAGCGCCGGTAGTGGTGAGGGAGGTAGCTGCGGCAGATGTGACCGGACCGCAGGAGGCATTGGTGATAGATACGCTATCCAGGCCTATGTCAGACCCCAAACCCCACCCGGACACGCCGGTGAAACGCACAATACATGTGGAGGATGTAGAGGTGCCGAGTATCAGGTTTTGAGTGACCCATGTAGTAGTGGCGCTATAGACAGCAGGGGTGCCGAATGTAGCACCACCATCTGTAGAGAGGGAGACGAGCAGGGAGTCACCGCTATTCAGAAGCTTGAAGCTAACTGACTTGGTACCGGTGGGCGAGAAATCTGCATAAAAATCCAGATATCCGCGAGCGTATTCATTAGCATCATATTTGTGAAAACGGGCTGCACCTGTAGTGTACCCTGTAGTAAACGAGCCGCCGGTGAGGGCCCAGCCGGAGTTGGCGGCGGTCACATTGTTCCTTCTCCATGAGCGGTCACCATACATAGGCCATGAGCGTATGCTGGCAGTAGATGGAAGGTCCTGCACGCTGTTGCCATTGGCCCACGGAGCTGCGTCAAAAGTTTCCAGAAACGGAAGTGTAGCATAGGTAGCAGCACCCTGCCACGTAGGCGGAGTAAAGGTGAATGTCCGTCCACTGGCCGGGGTCAGCGTACTGGAGATACGCATAGTACCAGCGTTAGTGGCAGGATTGATAGCCGTGCCGGCGCTATTGGTCATGGTAGGTGCGGTCCATGAGGTAGTGCTCACCAGTACTTTCCAGTCAAAGTAAGACGCCCCCCGCAGGCCTAGCTCTACACTATTATTATAGTTGGTAGTAGTAGAGGTGGTAGTAGTGGTACCATATACTATAGAAATCACATTAGTGGTCTTTGTGAGCCTGATCTGGAAAGATACCCTGTCTGCTGCGGCCTGTGCAGTCCGTGCTACATCTGTATATTGTATGACAAAATCGTTGCCCACAGTACCATAGGAGATCGCCGGTGCAGCACCCGACACGGTAGAAGCTGCCAGGTCTGATGCGAAACCAGCTATGGCGCCGTCATAGGCATTGGTCAGTGTCAAACTATTGCTTGTGTTAGTTATTGGTTTGGGTACAGATACTCCTATTCCTACATCGCCAAATACAATATATCCGTTATTGGATATAAAAATGCTGTTATAGCTTTTTGCATTGTAGGTGAAGCTCCAGGGGAGACTGACAGCAGTGATAGCGTCAGTATTTAGCGCAGTACCACTCTGCCATGTAGTACCGCCACTGAGTGCCGTATAGGTACCTGAGGACGCAGCGTATGTGTACAACGATACACCCTGCTGGGCATAGGCCCCGGCACTCATGGCCACGCCCAGGACCAGACTTGTGATGACTCGACTGAAAGCCTGTGTCCATGAGGCCCTCGTAGGAATAGTCGAAAACGGGAAGGACGGAGTAGATCTCTTCATTTTACTCGGTTTTATTAGACAAATAGGGGATTTATAGATTTAAATGTACAGTTATTACCTATAATACAAACAGTTTTACTTTGAAAAAATACATAAACATTAGAATAGCCTGTTAATCAATTATATAAATTTTGATTTACCGAAAAATTTAAATAAATAAAGAAGACTAAGCTGAAAGAGACAGGGGATCTCTCAGGCATCAAGCGAGCTATAAAAGATTAAGCACCAAGCACAAGCACAGGACTGCGACACTCACCTCTGCGCAGGGCGCAGAGCAACAGGGTTTAGTGCGTACCGCACTCACTTAAAGAAATCTAGAGAGGCGGACCCTGTTAATTTTAACTTAAAAATAGACGCATGTATTGATAAAACCAAATTTATTTTTCGGTAAGAATAAAAATAAATGCCTCTATTTCAGGAATTTAATATTCCGCATTAATCCTGTGTACTTAGAACGCTTTATCGCTGAGGATTTAAACAAAAATTTATACCGCTCTTCGGTCAGATCGTTCCACTCGGCTGCCGTCATAGACAGCAGCTCCTCCTTTGGCTCAAACTCCGGTGTATGGTGTGGCGTGGCCTGAGAGTTGATAGGACAGACCTGCTGGCAGATATCGCAGCCATACATCCAGTTAGCGAATTTTCCGCTGTATTGCTCAGGTATCATCTGCTCCTTTAGCTCTATGGTAAAGTAGGAGATGCAGCGACTGCCGTCTACCTTGTACGGCTCATAGATAGCCTCTGTAGGGCAGGCATCTATGCAGCGGGTACAAGAGCCGCAATAGTCCTTGACAGGGCTATCATACTCCAGCTCCAGATCTATGATACACTCTGCGAGAAAGAAGTACGACCCCTGCCGCTTGGTCAGCAGGTTTGTATTCTTGCCCACCCAGCCTATGCCAGCCCGCTGTGCCCAGGCGCGCTCCAGCACAGGTGCAGAGTCTACGAAGCTCCTCCCCTGCACATCCCCCGCTATCTCACGGATGTAGGCCATCAGCGCATTGAGTTTGCCGCGTACTACATCGTGATAGTCCTGGCCGAGGGCATACATGGCTATCCCCGGTGCTGTGGGGTCTGTTTGCTTCTTGTCTGTATAGTAGTTGAAAGAAAGAGAGATGACAGAGCGCGCGCCTTCTACCAGTTTGGTAGGGTCTATACGCTTGTCAAAGTTTCGCTCCATGTAGTGCATCGTACCATGACGGCCCTGTGCGAGCCAGGCCTCCAGCTGCCGCGCCTCTGCCGTCAGCTCTCCCGCACGGGCTATGCCTACGCTGTCAAAGCCGAGCCTGCGTGCATGCTCCTTGATCCGGTATGTGATGGTGTGGACGTTTGCCATGAAAAAACTGCTACTCACCTATAGTCGGCAAATCTCGCTGAAATACACGTAAACCTGACTGAAAACTAACAATTAGGTAACACATTCTCCGTTCTTTTGCAGTATATATATTAAAGCTCCGGCATGAAATATTTCAGACTCATATCGGCACTCCTGCTGCTCATTGCCACCAGCCCTTCTTTTGCCGGAGGCGATGCTACGACCACTGCCTCCGCTATACATGACCTGAAGGTGCTCACCTGGAATATCTACATGCTACCTCCTATCGTGCCTATGAAAGGCCGTCTGGAGCGCGCACAGGCCATAGTAGACACACTGAATAACTCGCAGACTGATATCATCGTCTTTCAGGAGGCTTTTCACGCGGGTGCACTCGCTGTGATACGCAAGGGGCTGAATACACAGTATCCATTCATGTACGGGCCCTTCAACCCGAGCCACTCGCCCTTTCGCATCAGCAGCGGTGTGTGGGTAGTGAGCCGCATACCACTGGAGGTAAAGGATGTGATCGAGTTTAAGATAGCCAAGGAAAATGACCGTATAGCCAAGAAGGGCGCTGCCCTGCTGGAGGGTACATGGGGTGGACGCAAATTTCAGATACTGGGCACTCACCTGCAGGCTCAGGAGCAGCAGAAGATCCGCAATATCCAGATCCGGAATATGTACGACAGCCTGCTGGCCAAATACAAAGTGGATGGCGTGCCCCAGATCATCTGCGGCGATATGAATACCGAGAAGACGATCAACGAGCGCTACAAAGGCATGCTGTCCATACTGGATGCCGAAGACGGCGACATGAGCGGTATACAGAAAAGCACCTATGACGGCACTAACAATGAACTGGCCGAGTCGGTGTGGAAGAAGGACAAGACCTCACTGGATTATATCCTTTTTCGCCGCAATAATGCTGCGTGCCATATCACTGAGCGCCATGTAGGCGTATTCAAGCGCCCATGGCGCAAAGGCCACGTAGACCTCTCGGACCACTACGCTGTGGGCTGCGATGTGCAGTTTGGCGATGACAAACAGGATGTAGCCCCCCATCCGTAAGGCACGATCAGCCCGGCGCCGGTGATAGTCTACTGTCTACAACATTTCCCCCTATCTATTAGGCACCGTTATTACAGCGGTGAAAACAGGTCCTCGGCGATCTTTACATAGTTGCCACGGACGGGGACCTTGGCGGTGTAGAGGTGCGGGT
>JAFDYQ010000047.1 GCA_018267365.1 Bacteroidota bacterium
GAAAACTGTATACTATGTCCCCGGACACCTGTATACTATGTCTCCGGTTCATACAAGGGGGACAAAGGGGGATTTGACACGACACCGTAAGTAACTACCGAAACGCTGCGGCACAAAGACCGGCAGCACTGCAATGATGGAATAAATTTCATCACACTACATATTCATTTTCAAATACTTGTGCGGCATTCCGCGCTTGAAAACCCCGTCATTGCTACATTTTAGCATCATATTATTGAAAATGTAGAGAAATAGCCTATCTTCGCAGTCCAATTTTTTTAATCACAAAAAGCAGACAAACATGCTAGGACAGTACGAAACTACTTTCATCCTGACCCCGGTGTTGTCAGAAGACGACGCCAAAAAGGCGATCAGCAACTTTGTTGATCTCCTGAAAAACCAAGGGGCAGAGATCATCCACCAGGAATACTGGGGGCTGAAAAACCTCAAATACCCGATCCAGAAGAAGACGACGGGTATCTACCACCTCGTAGAGTACAAAGCAGCCCCTAAGGCTGTAGAAACTCTGGAGCTCGCATTCCGCCGTGATGAGTCGGTACTCCGCTACCTGACCATCAAGCTGGACAAGTACGCAGTCAAATACAACGACGACAAGCGTGCTGGTCTCGTAGGCCGTGGCAAAAAAGTTCAATCACCTAAAAAAGAGGAGGCTGCATAATGAGCAAGAGCGCACAAGACACCATCAAGTATCTGACCTCGCCTAAGATAGGCCTGATCAAGAAGAAATACTGCCGCTTCAAGAAGAACGGTATCAAGTATATAGACTACAAGGATCCTGAGTACCTGCTGAGCTTTATCAATGAGCAAGGCAAGATCACTCCGCGCCGCTTCACGGGCAACTCCCTGAAGTATCAGCGCAAAGTGGCACAGGCTATCAAGCGTGCACGCCACCTGTCACTGCTGCCATACGTAGCTGACCTCCTGAAATAATAATGGTCTAACCACAAAAAAGAAATCAAGCAATGGAAATCATATTGAAGAAAGACGTAGAGAAACTGGGATACGCTGACGACCTCGTGACCGTCAAGCCTGGCTACGCACTGAACTATCTGATCCCACAGGGCATGGCTGTAGTAGCCAGCGATAGCAACCGTCGCGTCCTGGCTGAGGTGATGAAGCAGAAGGAAAAGAAAGAAGCCCGCCTCGTAGCGAGCATCAACGATATCAAGGCTCGCCTGGAGGGCACTAAGCTCACCATAGGTGCCAAGGTAGGTACTACTGACAAGATCTTCGGATCAGTGACTGCCTACCACGTAGCAGAAGCTGTGAAGAAAGCTGCCGATATAGAGGTAGACCGCCGCAAGATCACTATCGTAGAAGGTGAGGTAAAGACGCTCGGCACGTACACTGCAGAGATCGGCCTCGGCAAAGAGCACAAGGTAACTGTGACCTTTGAGGTAGTAGCTGAGTAATCAGACAGCATTTACAGATCATACTAAACAGCCCTCCGCTAACGCAGAGGGCTGTTTATTTATACATGTGTAGTACTAGTAAGTTATTCCACTACCGCTCCTTCTTTTATCTCTTCGGACGGATTTTGCAGCACTGTCTCATCCCCATGCAGATCGCCAAATACTTCGGTTTTGCCCTTGTCCGCTATTCCTTCACGCACTTTTATAAAATGAGCAGTTCCGCCCTGAGTAGAGATGATATATTTACCCTCGGTAGTCGTCACTATAGCTGTAGATGGCACCAGATACGATGCCACAGATGAGTGTATAGGCAGCGACACCTCTACATACATACCGGGCTTGAATATGCCATCAGGATTCGGCACGTCCGCTTCTACGGCTTCAGATCTGTACTGATCATATAGTGATCCGGACGCACGCGAGATGCTGGCAGTAAACTTTTGTCCCGGCAGAGATGGAGTGGTAAAGCTTAGCTGATGTTGTTTGGTATCTATGCTCCCCGTATATACCTCTGGTATGAATAGTTCGAGACGCAGTTTGCTGTTTTGCTCCAGTATGAGCAGCGGCTTAGAGTCCATTTTAAAGTTGGGCCCTGTCAGGCTACCGGGATGCACATTACGCTCGGTGATCACCCCCTCAAATGGGGCACGTATAGCCAGGTAATCCTGCAGCACCCGCGCTGCATTGAGATTGGCGCGCTCTGACTGCTCCAGTGCGCTGTCTGCCTGATAGCGAGAGCCCGCATTCATGAGGTCCAGCTCTGATACAGACCCTGCTACAGATGCAGCAGACCTGAGGCGGAAATAGCGATCCCTGCTGGCATTGAGCTTTTCCTGCGCCTGCAGCAGCCGGCCCTGAGCGGCCTGTATCTGCTGTGCTATCTCGGGTGCCTCGAGCGTCATGAGCAGGTCACCCTTGCCTACATGGGAGCCGCGGTCTACATACATTTCCTTTACAAATCCATTCATCTTTGGATAGATGTCTACCTTTTCGTAGGGCTTTAGTTCACCCGGCAGTCTGATGGCAGACCGGAGCGTATCGCGTATCACCCGCACAGTAGCCGGAGGAGCTGTGGTGGTTTTTTTGCTCTCAGAGAGATCAGTAGGGCGATGATGGGAGCAACTGCTGAGCATCGCAACCCCTATGGTGATGATAAGTATCTTATTCATTCTGTTTGGTTATTTGATTGTTTGATCAGGTAATAAAGAAGTACTGTCTATGGAGGCCCGCTGCCTGACCCAGGCATAGATCAGCGGCAGCATAAAGAGTGCTGCAAACGTAGATGCCAGCAGGCCACCTATCACCGCGCGCCCCAGCGGAGCTGTCTGCTCTCCGGCCTCACCCAGCCCGGAGGCCATAGGTATCATGCCCACTATCATAGCCAGGCTGGTCATGAGTATCGGGCGCAGGCGTATAGATGCACTCATCACCGCAGCGCGCGTGGCATCATGTATATCAAACCGGAGTTTTTCCGCATTGGTCACTATCAGGATCGCATTGGCCACGGAGACACCGGTACTCATGATCATGCCCATGTAGGACTGCAGATTGAGCGTAGCACCGGTGATGAATAGCGCTAGCAAAGCGCCAAGTATGACCGCAGGGATAGTACTGACCACTGTCAGCGCAGTAGGCAGTGACTCATAGTTAGCCGCCAGCAGCAGCAGTATCACCACCACTGCCAGGCCGAGGCCGGTCTGCAGACTGCCCAGCGTCTCCTCCAGCAGGGCAGATGTGCCGCGTACCTCTACCTTTACACCCTTGGGGAGCTGGCCCAGAGAGGCCACTGCCTTCTGTACGTGGGCGGTAGCCCGGCCCAGATTAGTCTCATGAATACTGGCCCCTATCGTGAGGAAGCGACGAGGACCGGCACGATCATACTCTCCCGGTGTAGTAGTGGTGGTGAAGGTAGCTACATCAGACAGCATAGGGCGGTTCTGACCCTTCACCAGCGGTATTTCACGCAGTTCATCTACTGTGGTCATCATATACTCAGGCACCTCTACCTGCACCTGATAGGCATAGGAGGAGCGCTCATCCAGCCAGAGGTTTTTCTCTATGAATCTGCTGGAGCTGGTAGCTGTAGTGATAGATCTGGATACCCCGCCTATGTCCAGCCCAAACTGTGCCACCTTATAGCGGTCTATATCGATCTGAATAGTGGGGTAGTACAGTGGCTGGCGTATCTGCACATCTCTGAGCTCTGATATTTTTGCCATACGGCTCCTGAGTGTATCGGCTACCGCAGTGATCTGCGCCATGTCCTTGCCCGCTACGCGCACTTCTATAGGGTTAGACGCGCCCTGGCTCATGATCTTCTCTGTGAGATCTATCGGCTCAAAGCTGATAGTCACATCAGGCATGAAATGGTGAATATTCTTACGTAGCGCTTCTTTGAGTTCATCCGTATTCATTTTATACTTCTCATCTACCTGTACCTGTATCACAGCCTCATGCGATCCTGCATTGAAGACGTACAAATTACTGGTGGCATAGTTGCTCGGTACAGGCCCGACATAGGCCGAAGATATCTCTACATGACCATCTACAGTACTGTCTATGATAGCCAGTGCCCGCTGCACTTTTTCTTCAGTCCTCTCCAGGCGGGTACCCTCCGGGGCTCTCAGGCGCATCTGAAACTGTCCATTGTTTACTTTGGGCATCAGATCTTTGCCTATGAACACAAATGCAAGAACTGCCAGGCCTATAGCCCCACCCAGATACAGTGAAGAATACAGCTTTTTACGCCGCATCAAATGCTCTATGATGGCCGTAAAGCGTACTTTGACTTTATAAAAGAGGTCTTTCTTTTCTTGTGGCGCCCTTTGAGCTGATTCACCCACTACCTGCTGTGCCTCTCCCTCATCCAGTACGATGGAGTCCCTGTCATGGCTATGTGTATCTGCATGATCAGGCAGAAACCAATTGCAAAGGATAGGAACGAGTGTCTGCGCTGCTATGAAAGACACGATCATAGAAAATCCAATAGACAGCGACAATGGCACAAACATGGCTTTGGGTACTCCATTCATCATCAGCGATGGAGCAAACACGGCGAGGATACAGAGCAGGATAAGCAGCAGAGGGAAAGAAATTTCTGTACAGGCATCATAGATAGCCTGCCGCTTACTTTTGCCCATCTCCAGATGCTGGTGTATATTCTCTATGGTCACTGTAGCCTGGTCTACCAATATACCTATGGCCAGAGCCAGACCGCTCAGCGTCATAATATTGATAGTCTGCCCTGCCAGGCTGAGCATCAGGCACCCGATGAGGATAGATACAGGAATGGTCACGATCACTATCAGCGAGCTGCGTACATCACCGAGAAAGAGCAGCACCATAAGGCCGGTAAGAATAGCACCCAATATCCCCTCAGTGGCAAGGCTTTTTACGGCGTTGATCACAAATACGGATTGGTCAAACTCGTACCGGATGCGTACATCGTCCGGTAGCAGGGTCTGCATCTCCGGTATGCGCGCCTTCAGGGCATTGACCACTCCCCAGGTCGAGGCATCAGAAGTCTTGACCACGGGAATATAGATAGAGCGCCTGCCATTGATCAGGGCATAGCTCACTGTGACATCAGAGCCATCTGATACACGGGCCAGATCACTGATAAAAATTGTTTTATTCCCGCTCGTCTTGACCGGCACCTCGGCAAACTCCTGCACCTTCTGCTCCAGAGCGTTGAGCGTGGTCAGGTACATCAGGTTGCCCTGTCTCAGGTTGCCCGAGGGGGCCATGACATTCGTTTTGGCTATGGCCTGTATCAGCTCTTCAGGAGAGACATCGTAGGCGCGGAGTTTCTCCGGGTCTACATCTACCAGTACGGAGCGCGAGTTGCCCCCCATAGCAGGTGGCGCGGAGAGCCCCTCTACGGAGGCAAACATGGGCCGCACCCGCGTAGCCGCCAGCTCATAGATCTGTGTCAGCGTCTTGGTAGGACTGGAGAAGACCAGCTCACCCACCGGCAGTGATGAAGCATCAAACCTCACCACCAGCGGGGGCAACGCTCCCGGGGGGAAGTACTTCAATGACCTGCTCACATAGGTAGCTACCTGAGCAGAGGCCTCTGCCATGTCAGTCTTTTCATAAAAGGTCAATTTGATGAAAGTAAGACCCTGTGTGTTTCGGCTTTCGATGGTTTTGACACCGTTTACATAGAGAAAGTTATCCTGCAGGCGTGTGGCAAAAAAGCCTTCCATCTGCTGCGGTGACATACCTCCGTATGGCTCTACCACGTAGATGGTCGGCATATTGAGTGCCGGGAAGATATCTATGGGGATTTTCATCAGGCTCATGATGGCGAAGATCAGCAAGCTGGTAAAAATGACTATCAGCGTGATGGGCCTTCGCAGGGCAGCTGCGACCAGATTCATTGCTTATAATTTTAAGGTTTGCACCAAGTTTGTAAAAGAATTTGTGACAAGCGCATAGTTCAGTACACTGCGCATATAGCCTGCCTTTGAGTCCAGGTAGTCTTTTCGCGCCTGTATAGAGTAGCTCAATGCGAGATTCAGGTCTATCACGCTGGATAGACCATTGCGATATAGATTTGACTGCTGCCCGAATGCTATATCTGCGGCGCGCATCTGGCGCTCTGTTTCGCTGAGGCGGCGTAGCTGATAGTCGCTTTCTATTCGGGCCTTTTGCAAGTCTGTAGTGAGATCCAGCCGCTCCTGGTCCAGTCTGTGCTGGGCTGCTTCCGCCTCATACTTATAGATGGAGGCATTGATATGCTTGCGTGCTATATTCATCAGATCATATGCCAGTGTCAGACCTACAAAGTAATTCATGCGCTGTGGTATGTAGCCCTGGGCCAGGTCTTTATTATAGACATCGGTGTTGCTCAGACTAGAGGCCCGGGTCCAAACATCTGCATCCAGCATGAGCTTAGGATAGTAGCGCCGCCGCTCCAGATTGAGGCGTGAGCGGCTCAGGTCAGTGAGTGCGCTATAGTATTGCAGATCAGGATGGTGCTGTGTATCTACTGCTGCACTCAGTATAAACGAGGGCGCAGCCTGTAGCAGGCGATCTCCTGCGGTAGTATCCGGCTGCAGCCGGGCTATAGGCAGACCGGTGAGCGTAGATAGCTGTACCTGTAGTTGGTCAAAATTCTTTTGAGCTTCGTAAAGTGCCACACGTGATTTTGATATCTCGGCTGATGCTATAGCGCTGTCCACTCCGGGGCGGATACCATTTACTACCAGCGAATTAATAGAGGTCAATAACTGCTGTAGTCTGTCCACATTGTCACGATCTATCTGCTGCAGCTCGTACTGGCGCATCAGCTCCACATAGTAGGCCGCTGCGATACCCTGGAGATCATAGGTGCCCTTTGCCAGCATATTATTTTGAACGCTTAGGTTAGACTTGGCCAGATCCGTGCGTGCCTGAAAGCCACCAAAGTTGGTCACCTCCCAGTCTATGCCGGCCAGCGCTGTATTACCAGATTGCGGATCAAAGTTATTGTAGGAGCGCCGGCCACCGGATACTGAGGGTATGACGCCCATAGCCAGATAGCCACCCTGTACATTATTGGCTGAGCTCAGGGTAGCCTGATAAAGTGTATTGATATGGGGCAGTCGTTCATATTTGGCTGAGGTCACAGCTGCCTGGCGCGACTGTACCAGGCTAGCGTAATACTTGACCATATCATTATTAGATGACATGCCCTCTATCAGTCCCTGCAATGTGACACCCTGTCCGTGCAGCTGCTGGGAGACGGCCATCAGATAGAGCATAATGATAAAACTGACCTTTGATAAATCTTTCATTGGATAGTTATTGAAAAAAATAAAACAGTAACAGCCGCCACCACACCGTGTGATAACAGCCTGTCAGAAAAGAGAAGAAACTCCTAAATGAGAAACACCCTATCGCGCAGGTAAATCCTGTAAGAAGAAGGGGATAGAAGAGGACTGGCCGCCACAGGTATCGGACGGATCTTTAAATCAGTGGCACAATATACTATGTGTGCGGGCAGCTGTGGTCTGCAATCTGTCGGTAAAGCCAGGCTCTGTTTTGAGCCGTCATGCTTCTCCAGCATACGCAGATAGGCTATGCCTGAGCGGCGGTCAGGATGCGGATAATTTTCCGGGATCGAGATACTTGTATTGACTCCCGCCCTATGCCATATAAAATCTGAAGACAAAAAATGATACAGCAGAAACCCATGCAACACATAAAGAGATGTGAGCAATAAAGTATATAAATATCTGTACTGTAAAGGCCTCATGGCAGCAGCGAAAGTAATCATAACCGCGCAACTATCTTTCGCATAGTAGTGCGTTTTTATTTTTATAACAGATCAGTTTACATAAATGTTATGGCTTATCCGTCCGGGGCATGTCAGCCCCGATTTTTGCGATACGCCGCTTGATCATTTTTGCCCGTCTGGTACCTATCACATATAGCGGTATACCCGGCGCCAAAGCACCCACACCCACCATGGCAGTACTGAAACCTACTCTCCAGAGCGGATTATAAAAAGAGCTATAGTTTTGCAGATTGGCGTTTTCTGCACGGACACCGGATAGGATCATGATGACCTCGCCTGCTATGAGCGCAGCACCTCCACCGGCCATGAGGCCTATGCCTACAGCCCGCTCAGCTCTATATTTATTCAGTTGACTCTTGAGTTGTGACAAATCTGCAGATTTATCGGATACAGGAGATCTAAACATGCAGCTATGCGAATAAGTAGCTCCCGTACATGGAGTAGCGCAACAGATAAAGGCTACCAAAGCGATCAGGATTGTTTTCATATGTAATATAAATAAAGATTGTCGAAGCTTAGTGTACTTCGCCCATGAGGCGTTTAATCACCGGAGAAAGGGCCAGCAGAGCGACACCACCTACCAAAGACACTATGCCGATCCACATACAGCCATTCATATAGACAGGCAGGGACTCAAGCGCTGTGGCGGGGGCACCGTTAGCTCCATGCGGCACAGCCATGTATGAGCCGATGAGCCCTGCCAGGTGCTGTCCGAAGGCAGATGCCAAAAACCACATGCCCATCATAAAGCCTACCATCTGCGAGGGAGATAGTTTTGTGATCATAGACAATCCTATCGGCGAGAGGAAAAGCTCCCCTGTGGTGATAATGAGGTATGCCAGCAGAAAGTAGATGATGGGCATATATCCCGTAGCATGCCCTACCTGCCCACCGAGGTAGAAGGTAAAATAACCGGCACCGACAAACAGGAACGCAAGTCCAAATTTGACAGGAGTGTTGGGCTCAATATTCCTGCGGGTCAGGAAAGTCCACATCGCAGCAAAAAGAGGTGTAAGGAAAATGATGTAAAATGGGTTGGTCGCATTATTGATCATAGCCGAGGGCAGCTCATGGCCAAACACCCTCATATCTACGTTGCGCTCTGCCATCAGGTTTAGCGAGCCACCGCTCTGCTCGTAGAATCCCCAGAAAATGATGGTAAATACAATCAGGATACAGGCTGCCCATAATTTGTGGCGGGACGCTTCATCAAATTTGAAGCTCTCATATATTACATATACCAGCGCAGCTATACCCAGCGGATATAAAAGTATTGACATAATGCTGTGATACTTTACCAGTCCGAGCATGATGGGCACGAGCAGGAAGGCTCCTATGTAAAGCGCCCACTCCACAGAGAGCACACCGCCTATTTTAGAAGATAGTCTGGCCGGATCAGGGGAGTAGCCCTTATCCTCCAGCACACGATGGAAGAGGAGGAAATTGATCACGCCCACGATCATAAAAAAACCTGCCACGCCAAACCCCAGGTGCCAGCACTCATCATGCCACTTCTCTCCCTCCAGAGAGCCAAATGTAGTGGCGATCTTATAGGCCAAAGGCGCAATAAATCCACCTTTGTCCATCAGACTATGGAGCACCACACCACCCTTCTGCCCGAGGAATCCGCAGATCGTACTACCGAGGAAAGCGCCGATATTGACACCCATGTAGAAGATAGAGTAGCCCGCATCCTTACGTGGATCGTCTTTCTGATAGTACTGGGCCAGCAGGCTCGATATATTTGGCTTGAAGAAGCCATTGCCACTGATCAGGAAGCCGAGGCCCAGGAAGAAAGTGGTACTGGACGGGATGGCGAGTACCAGGTGGCCGATAGCCATCATGAGTCCGCCCAGGACGATAGATTTGCGAAAGCCGAGTATCCTGTCTGCCAGCCAGCCGCCGAGCAGAGGCATGGTATAGACCAGTGCGTTATAAGCGCCGTATTGCAGGTTGGCATCCTTGTCAGGGAAGAGCAGGATGTGAGTCATGTACAGGATCAGCAGCGCCCGCATACCATAAAAGGAAAAGCGCTCCCACATCTCGGTAAAGAACAATAGCCAGAGCTGCTTTGGCTGCTCCCGGCGATTGATGACAAAGGCTACCCCTATCATCACAGCGCTGAAGATGCTACCTATGACAATAAGCAATAAATCGAGCCACATATCCTGATCCATACTTTGAAATTTGGCCTAAAGTAATGATAAAACGATAATCTCAGAGTCATGCCATCCCTAGCCAAACTTTCCGAAAGATTGCCAGAGAAAGTATAGGGCTTTTTATATATGAATGAGGAGCATTTGTTTGAAACGCTCTATGCTTTTGCACCGGTATCATCCCTCTAATGTTTTTGCACTATTTTCACCGGCCTAAATAATCTATATACCCATGCTGCAGCTCGAAAATGGAGCCTATACTATCGGAGGCGTAGATGCTCTCCACCTTTGCGAAAAGTATGATACACCTCTGTATGTATATGATACAGCTATGATGGAGGCGAAGTATAAAAAGCTCAAAGGCAGCTTTAAAGGTTTCGAGCCAAAGATCAAGTTTGCCTGCAAGGCGCTGAATAATATCAATATCCTGCGCTTCTTCCGCAGCCTCGGGGCGGGACTGGACTGCGTCTCTATACAGGAGGTATGGGTGGGCCTCAAAGCCGGCTTTGCACCGCATGAGATCATGTACACGCCCAACTGTGTATCTATGGAGGAGATAGACCTGGCGGTCAAAGAAGGGGTGCAGATCAATATAGACAACACCTCCATACTGGAGCAGTTTGGCACTAAATACGGTGCGTCCGTACCGGTCTGCATCCGCATCAATCCTCACCTGATGGCTGGCGGCAATCTCAATATCTCTACAGGGCATATTGATTCTAAGTTTGGTATCTCTATCTATCAGATGCGCCATGTAGAGCGCATAGTGCAGAGCACCGGCCTGCGTGTGAATGGCCTGCATATGCATACCGGCAGCGATATTCTGGATGTGGACGTCTTCCTGCGCGGGGCCGAGATACTTTTTGAGCAAACGGCCTTCTTTCCTGATCTGGAGTTTGTAGACTTTGGCAGCGGATTCAAAGTACCCTACAAGCCGGATGACTATTATACTGACGTAGCAGAACTCGGGGATAAACTATCAGACCGGTTCATCGAGTTTGAAAAAACCTATGGCAGGAAAATAGATCTGTGGTTTGAACCGGGCAAATTTCTGGTGAGCGAGGCTGGCACCTTCCTGGTGAAAGTAAACGTGCTGAAGCAGACCACGGCTACTGTATTTGTAGGTGTGGACTCGGGGCTCAACCACCTGATCCGCCCGATGCTCTACAATTCGTATCATCACATCCTGAACATATCAAACCCCGAAGGCAAGCAGAGGATCTACACTGTGGTGGGATATATCTGCGAGACGGACACCTTTGGCTGGGATCGCAAAATAGGCGAGGTAAAAGAAGGCGACATCATCGCCTTTCGCAACGCGGGCGCCTATGGATTTACTATGGCCAGCAACTATAACTCAAGATTCCGACCGGCAGAGGTCATGATCAAGGATGGTAAGGACTATCTGATACGCCAGCGTGAAACACTGGAAGACATCCTGCGCAATCAGGTAGAAGTACTTTAGTCCTATCGTTTTAGTTTACATCAATCCTCAGCGCCTTGCCCTCGGTAAAGCGCAGCTGAAATGCGCCCTTGACCACAAAGGCACGGCCTATGATCTGATCCGGAGTCACACTATTAAATTTGCCTATGAGCATGCGCAGGTTTTCTTCTTTGAAATCGAAAACGTGTGACTTCGACATAGTGCCATCCTGATCCAGCTTCACGCATACCAGCTCTCCCCTGGCACCCGCTCCATATGCGGCGGGCTGCTGATCTGCGGGGAGATTAAAGTTCTTTTGATTGTCTACAAAGAAAACATAGTTGCTACTCCCCTTGGTATGCAGGAAGAAACTTAGGTAGGCCGTATGGGCTCTCACAGATGCAGCATTCGCATTGCCGGTAGTCTGCTGAGAGATGTCATTCTGACGTTTAGGTATCTTTTTCACCCAGCTCAGCTCTCCATCACTTCCTATCCTCACCACATAGATATCATCATAGTAGTATCTGGTGGTAGATACCGACCCTGTCTGGGCAGTATTAGACGACATAGTGGTATAGCCCGTGCTCGCGCTTCGATTGTAGGTAGTAGTGGTAGTATTGTTATATCTCGTACTGGAGGTAGTATGGTACTGCTCTCCAAACAGGGTAAAACTGCCATCGTCCTGAGTGACCAGATTGCGAAACTCAAGATTAGCAACTTCGTTGTCATCTCCTTTTTCTTCTTTTTTGTCTACCCGTCTCTGCACTCTCGTCGTTTCAAACTGTTTGATCACGTCCGCCGGAAACTCATAGAAACCTTTGGCTATGTTTTTTATTGTCTTGGTACTTTCATCAAATGACACAAAAAACACGCCATCAGAATTGATAGCCGATCGGCTCTTAGAGTAGTATCCCGAGCAGATGATGCTGCCCTGCGTGCTCTCTATCAGGGCCGCATCTACTATATACTTCTCACCAAAGTTCATTTTAAAATTAGTACCCTTAGTCCCTTTGCCGTAGGTCATCAGCTCAAAGTGATAGTTGGGCTGGTTATTTTTCGAGTCACTGTGTCCCTCTTCATAAACTTTGCCCAGGATATATGCATTGCCTGACTGGTCTACCTGGTAGTCTATATTGTCCATCTTCTCCTCTGTATAGGGCATAGTGAAATCATTATTCCACAGTTTGCGCATTTTGCTATCAAAAACGTAAAAGCCAATGACATCATTATTCAGCGCATCGCGCTTCTCTTTGGGCTTCACACGGTAGTATACCAGGAGCTTTTGTCCATCTGCCGATGGTATGAAATTCCATTTGCCCGCTACCTGCATCTGATAAAACCCGGTCATCACCAGCTGGCCGGCCAGCTTCTCTTTTGATTCCGCTATTTTGACAGGCGCTCCCTTTACTGCGCCTGACTTTACATCCACCTCCAGAGACCAGAGTCTCTCCACATCAGCATCATAGGTAGAGTAGAATACATAGTAATGCTGGTCCATCTCCATGATCTTTTCGATCATATAGTTTTTTGGCAGCGTACTCAGTGACACTTCGCTTTGGTCGGTATACTTTAGATCTGCATTGAAGCGCTGTATAGTGAGGTCTTTGCCCCGCTGCTGACTGATGTCTACATACCCATCCAGTGGATTGCCAAAGAAACCCAGGTCTTCGTGCTTCTTAGGTATCTCATATTCTTCGCTCCACGATATTTTGACTGCATTATTTTGTGCTATAGAAACACAGACGTAAAAAGAAGCCACCAAAAGCACTAAAGTCCTTTTCATATAATTATTAATTTTTAAACAGATTAAGTACCAAAAATAACGTCATTACTTTGTAAGAAAATCAGCAAACCATTTGCCTGAATCTTTGACGATCCGCTTTTGATCAGCCACATCGTTATACACGATGCCAAAGCGCGGGCGATAGCCAGAGTCCCATTCAAAGTTGTCTATGAAAGACCAGACAAAATAACCGTTGACATTCATGCCATCGCGCTTGGCGCGCAGCACTTGCTTCAGGTACTCCTGTATATACTCTGTGCGCTGTGGGTCATGTACGGCGCCGTTCTCCACTTTATCGGGAAAGGCAGTACCGTTTTCGGTCACGATGATGCTCTTGATGCCTTTGTACTCTGAGAACTGCTTCAGGATGTCATAGATCCCCTGAGGGTATACCTCCCAGCCCATGGCCGTGACCGGATGGCCCAGTTTTTTCGGAGACTCGTTGATGGCATGCACCATAGGGATGAGAGGGAAATTCTTTACGATCACCCGGAAGTAATTTTGCAGGCCTATAAAGTCAAAGTCGAAAGGCATCAGCGCCTCATCGCCAGGCAGGATAAACTTATAGATATGCTTCAGCGCAGGCAGGTCGCGATAAGGATAACCCAGACCCAGCGTCGGCTCGATAAAGAGGCGATTAAAGAGGGCATCACACCTTCTCCGTGTTGCTTCATTTTTAGATAAATTCTTAAATGCCTCTACATGACTCACTGAGAAAGTAGTACCCACCTTAGCCGTAGATGGCAGCAGCCGCCTCAGCGTCCTCCCACCTACACCGTGGCACATGGTAGCATGATGCGCAGCCGCAAAGAAATTGTGATAGCCAAACTTACCCGGTGCATTGCTCCCTACCAGATAGCCGAGGGCAGTGAAAGCCATCGGCTCATTGAAGACCATCCAGTTCTTCACCCTGTCGCCGAATTTCATGGCGCAGACACCCACATATTCTTCAAACCAATTCAGGATATCGCGATTGGTCCAGCCACCTTTGTCCTGTAGCGCCTGCGGCAGGTCCCAGTGATAGCAGGTCAGCCAGGGGTCTATTCCATTTTTCAGGCTGGTATCTATGAGGCGATTGTAAAAATCAACCCCTTTTTGATTGACCTGGCCTATACCACCGGGCAGTACACGCGACCAACCTACAGAGAAGCGGAAGGCGGGTATATTCATCAGTTTCATGAGAGCGATATCACTCTCATATCTATGATAGAAATCTGCCGCTACATCTGCCGTCTCATGGCGCGCTATTTTGCCGGGTTTGTGAGAGAAGTGATCCCAGATGGACTCGCCCTTGCCATCTGCATTCCAGCCGCCCTCTATCTGATAGGCCGCTGTAGCCGTGCCCCAGACGAAGTCCTTGCCAAAATCACTGGCCTTGATCCCCGCATCAGCTGTGATCAGCTCTGCCAGCAGGCCTTTGGGTAGCATGGTACCTGCACCGAGTATTGCGGCCATGCGCAACCATTCTTCTCTTGTCATGTTTAGTATTTTGGGTTGTTTTCAAATTTAACCCATTTGAGCAAGCTAACAAGGACTTAGTACGCGAATCAGTATAATGCTATAATTTCACCGACAGTAATGAACATCATCATCATATCAGGCAGTATCAGAAAGGGCCGCAGAAGCCATGACGTAGCCGTAGCTCTGGCCACGCGCTTCCATGCATCAGGGTATAAAGGGGCGGCTATCATAGACCTGGCAGAATATAACCTGCCCGTACTGGAGGAGCAGTATGATGAATCGACCCATACCTCTGGCGGACTGACAGACATACAGCAGAAACTGGATAAAGCAGATGCTATCGTTTTCCTCTCGCCGGAATATCATGGCTCCTACTCCGGTGCTTTGAAAAATGCGGTAGACTACTTCTCTGAGGAGTTTAAACGAAAACCTATCGGGGTAGTATCTGTGGGGGCGGGTCGCATGGGCGGGATCAATGCCTCTACCGATATGCAGCAGCTGGTGTTGTCTCTCGGTGCCTACCCCATGCCCTACAAACTGCTCGTGTCGAATGTGCAGCAAGCCTTTGGCGAAAACGGTGAGGTGGCAGATGAATTTCTCACTAAGAATATGGATAGATTCGTCAGCGAGTTCATCTGGCTGGCAGAGGCTATCCGGGATAAAAAACAAAAACTATAACGATGTCAGAGATCACCGCATCCATCACACGCGATCACTACCGCGTCACCATACAGGCCCGTGAGCATACGCTCATAGCTGACGAGCCGAAAGAAAACGAGGGCACAGACCTGGGGCCCAATCCACATGAACTGCTCGCCGCTGCACTAGGTGCCTGCACCTGCGCTACCGTACGCATGTATGCCGACCGCAAGGGTATGGCCCTGGACGGGCTGCAGGCCCATATCACGCTGGTATGGGACAAGGAGAGAAATACGACTGAGATCAAGCGCGATATTACCCTGACCGGTAGTCTCGGCGCAGAGGACAGAGTCCGCCTGCTGGAGATAGCCAATAAGTGCCCTATACATAAAGCACTGACCAATCCCATCCACATAGAAACTAACCTCATCAACTAAAACCACCATACATGGAAGTCACTAAAAAATACACCAACGGCGAAGTAACCGTGATCTGGAAGCCGGATATCTGCATCCACTCCAAGCTGTGCTGGACCGAGCTACGCGAAGTCTTTGATCCATTCGTCAAACCGTGGATCAAACCTGAGGGTGCTACCACGGAGCGCATCGTAGCGCAGGTGAAGCGCTGCCCGAGTGGTGCGCTCAGTTACTACATGAATAACGAGGCCGGCCCCGAGCGCGTGGATGTAGATGCGGAGACGATCGTAGAAGCATCTAAAGACGGCCCGCTGCTGGTCTATGGCAATGTGACGGTGAAGAACTCAAAGGGCGAGCTGATGAAGAAGAATAACGTCACTGCTTTCTGCCGCTGTGGTGCGTCCAATAACAAACCGTTTTGCGATGGGACGCATAGAAAGATAGAGTTTAAGGCGGATTAGTTGATAATCTAGTTGCCCAATATGGTCTGACCTACATGCACTGTCTGCAGATGATAGTCATGTGGTTTGATCACAGCATCAAACAAAATAGCCTTCCTGCTTTTTTTACTATGGTTAAACGATAGAAAGACCTGCCCCTTATCTGATAGAATTTTTCTGTACTGCCAAACACCTTTGGCTTTTTTATATAGACTTGCTGCAGATCCTGATCTATCCTGATCTATATCTATCAAGTCTGCATCTGTGATGATCTCAAAATCCTCCTTTGATATACTCCTGAGATCACAACTTACCAGTAGCGGCGCGCTCATCATGCACCACAGCGCAAAGTGACTTTTATACTCCTCTTGTGTCAATCCTTTGAACATTCCTTTAAAGCTCGTGGCCCTGCCTTTGCCGTGATTGCCTATGAGCAGCATATCCGGGTCATTCCAGTGGCCGGGGCCGGCGTATCGCTCCAGGCCGCGCTGCTTCTTCAGGATCCTCATCACGCTCATCTGAAAGGGATTGCCATGATTCCATGTGTCAAAGATATCCGGTGTGGTGCGCCAGTAGTGGCCGCCTGCTTTCTCGGCCCAGAGCCAAGGCTTGCGCAGACCCCACTCACATACGCTGAATACGATGGAGCGGCCTGAGTTCCTGAGCGCTGTACCCATCTTGGTGTAGCGCTCTATCGCCGCCTTCCGTCCCCACGGGGCGAAGCAGTAATCGTACTTCAGAAGGTCTATGCCCCACTCTGCATAGGTCTTTGCATCTATCTCCTCATGGGCATAGCCGCCAAAGCATTTGCCACAGGTCTTGTCGCCGGCGCAGGAGTAGATGCCGAGTTTGAGACCCTTGCTATGGACGTAGTCAGCCAGGTACTTCATGCCATGCGGGAACTTGACACTATCTACTTTGGGCCGGCCATCTGTCTCGCGCTCACTCGCATGCCAGAAGTCATCTATATTGATGTACTGATAGCCAAGGTCGCGCATGCCGTTTGAGGCCATGGCATCGGCCATCTGCATCAGCAGAGACTCACTGATCTCTGAGGTGAAGACATTCCAGCTATTCCAGCCCATCGGTGGTGTGAGGCAAAGTTTATCGCCTATCTCGATGGTTACATCCTCTGTAGTTTTCCCAAATTGATTGACAGCCACCAGCGTTACCTTGTAGGTGCCCGCCTTTTTTATGTTGCCGGTGATGAAGCCTGTTTTTTCATCCACCGCCAGCCCTATAGGTAGGTTGACTACGCTGTATTGGATAGGCCGGGTGCCGGTCACCGGCATCGCATACAGAAAAGGCGTATTAGGATAGTTGCCTATCAGCTGAGCGCCGTGAAAAGCAGGCGTACCGAAAAATAGTCTTTTGTCGTCCTGAGCCTTGGTGCAAAATGCTATCAGAGACAGTAGGATAAATAATGCTTTATGCTTCATATGGGAAATGGATAGTACGAAGATAACAAGCTAAAACACAATCACTCTCTGTAAAGAAATGGTAAAGGCAATGCTATCTGGCACCACCTCACAACTCCTTGTGTACAAAAAACCGTCTTGTAGTTAGGAAACTCTGTGTTTTCGGTTTTAATTTTAATAAAACCAACGCTTATGCAATCAACCGTAGTCAATGGGAGATGGAGGAAGCTGGACGGCACGACATTCAGTGCGCCGATCAGCGAGGTGGTGGAGAAAGCGCTCATCCACGAGAGCGACTCAGGCAACAAGATCAAAGTATGTATCGGCACTGACTCTCAGGTCTACGGACTGGAGACGGAGTTTGCCACAGTTATACTCTTGCTGCGCAAAGGGAAAGGTGGGTATATGTTCATCAACACCATGCGCTCCCAGCAGCGGATGACCATCAAGGAGCGCATGCTACACGAGGTATCGCGCTCGATAGAGATCGCCTATCATCTCTGTCCGCTCTTTGATCAGTACAAGACAGAGCTGGAGGTACATGCAGACATCAATACCAATCCGCGCTTTGGGTCCAATACTGCACTGAGCGAGGCGATGGGCTACATACTCTCTATGGGCTTTACATTCAAGGCCAAGCCTGACGCCGTAGCTGCGAGCTGCTGTGCGAATAAGGTTGTATAGCTCATTTTGTTCCGCATTATTATAGCCTGACGGTTCACATGCCGTCGGGCTGTGGCGGGCCCGTCACCCCAAAAGCCCACGGTATACGCTGCATATGTGATACATCCAGGCTAGGCACGTTAAACTCTTCGACCACTTTCCCCTTCAGGATGTAGCAGCCGCGCCCGGTGAAGGGATACTGCTCTATAGACCGTGGGAAGTGGACGCTATCAAACAGATACCCCTGCTCATCTACAAAGGAGCCAAAGTACATCGTCTCGCCTGTGATGGTCGTCACACGCTTGATATTGACGTAGTAGCCTACCATATAGATGGTCTGGCCCAGATGGGTCATCATATCGCGTGCGCAGGTCAGTTTATCATAGTTTCGAGATAAAAGCCGAAAGGGCGATGTGTAAGGAAAGGACAATAGCTTCATTTCGTCCAGCGCATCTTCATAGCGGTCGTACTCCAGCGGCGGTAGCGTATCTGAGTGAGCCGCTACGCGGAAAAGCTCGCGCCGGGGGGCCGACTTCTTCTCCTTGCCCATCAGCAGGTGGGCATCCCATAGTAGTTCCTTGGAGGTGAGCCCTGTGAAACGAAAGGCCTTGATCCGGATCAGGATGCGTAGCTGCTCCAGCGAGATGGGTACACGCTTGACGAAGTCATTGAGATCAGCAAACTCACCCTCGTAGCGGACGCGTAATATATTTTCTACCGTGGCTACCTCCAGGTCTTTGATGAGGCAAAAGCCCATGTAGATGGTTTTGTCGTAAAGCGCTGCAAGGTTATCACTCTTATTGATACACGGCAACTCTATCTCAGCGCCCAGCATTTTGGCCTCATGCAGGTAAAACTCGGTAGAGTAGAAACCACCGAAGTTATTGATCACACCGGTCATAAACTCGATGGGATAATATGCCCGTAGATATAAGCTCTGATAGCTCTCTACTGCATAGGAGGCGGAGTGCCCCTTAGCAAAGGAATAGCCTGCAAAGCTCTCTACCTGACGCCAGATCTCAGCTACTTCATCGTAAGGATAACCCATACCTTCACAGTTACTGAAAAACTTCTCCTTCACTGCCTGAAACTCTTCCCTTGAGCGGTACTTGCCAGACATACCTCTCCGCATTACATCTGCTTCCTCCAGTGTGAGCCTGGCATAGTAATGTGCTACCTTGATCACGTCTTCCTGATACACCATCACGCCATAGGTGTCCTCCATGATCTCCCATAGTTTAGGATGTGCGAGTTTACGCCGCTCGGGGTAGCGGTAGCGCAGGATGTATTCACGCATCATACCAGAGTTGGCCACGCCGGGACGTATGATAGAGCTGGCCGCCACCAGGCCGTGGTAGTCTTCTACTTGTAGCTTGCGGAGCAATTGCCGCATAGCAGGCGACTCTACATAGAAGCAGCCTATCGTATCACCCCTCATCAGCATCTCACGGATGCGCGGATCTTTTTTGAAATCTTGTATGCGGTGTATGTCTATCTCCTCGCCCCTATTGATGCGGGCCAGCTCTACTGCATCTTTGATATGGCCGAGGCCACGCTGGCTCAATATATCATATTTGTGCAGGCCATAGTCCTCAGCCTCCAGCATAGAGTACTGTGTAGAGGGATAGCCCACGGGCATCAGCTCCAGTGCAGAGTAGGTAGTGATGGGCTCCTCAGAGATCAGTATACCGCAGGCATGCACACTGAGCTGTCGCGGCAGCTCACGCATGCGCCCCGCATATTCCAGTATTTGCTTTCCTGTGCTATCCAGTGTACTCATATCCAGCCGCTCTGACTGCAGCGCCTCTATCTCCTGGTCAGGCAGGCCATAGACCTTGCCCAGCTCACGCACACCTGACTTGCGCTCATAGGTGCTATAGCTGCCTACGAGCGCTGCATAGCCCTTATACTTATTAAATATATAGCTGCGTATATCATCCCTGTCAGTATGCGAAAAGTCTATATCAAAATCCGGTGGTGTACGTCGCGAAGGATTGATAAAACGCTCAAAATACAGGCTCAGCTCTATGGGGTCTACATCTGTGATGTACAGGCAGTAGGCTATCAGGCTATTGGCACCGCTACCACGCCCTACATAGAAGTACCCCCTGGACCGCGCATACTGTACGATGTCCCAGTTGATCAGAAAGTAAGCAGGGAAGTCCAGATCTATAATAGTGGCCAGCTCTCCCTCAAAACGCGTTATGACCTCAGCAGAAGGAGCATCTCCGTAGCGCAGCCTACGGCCATCCAGCGCGAGGTGGCGCAGCAGTCTATTGTCTTCTTCTTTGGAATCGGTGTAGTGCTTTTTGTTTTTGCTTTCAGTTTCTCTGAAATGTACGTAGCAGTCACTCAGTATATATTCTGCATTGGCTACAGCCTCAGGAAATTCAGCGTATGTATCTGCTACGGCCTCGCTGGTGCGGAAACAATCCCTGGCAGTACCCTGCTGATGCTTGCCCAGCTTGCTCAGTAGTGTATTGTGCCCTATGCTGCTGAGTAGCCTGTGTAGTCCAAAGTCTTTTGTACCGCTTCTGATCGTGACAGGCATCAGCGACACGAGTTTTGTCTTATCATACTGACCGTAGAGCCGGTAGCTGCTGATATCAGACTCATGCAGGCCTATGTACTCATGTGGTTGCAGTATTCTCGTGCTATTCTTTTGCCAGGGATAGATCACGTAGCAGTGTATCCACGCCGGTGGCTCTGCAGGCAGATGCTCTTTGCTGAAGTTGTGTTTGGTGAGGTGCTCATTCAGCTCTTTGAAGCCCTTATTATTCCGTGCTATACCGATATAGAGCAACTCATCTCCATTGCGAAACTCGATGCCTACCACCGGCTTGATGCCGGCTGCCTTAGCCCGACGTATAAAATCAAGACAGCCCGAAGTGTTATTGATATCTGTCAGCGCAAAAGCCTTGACACCCGAGGCCACAGCGTAGTCTATCAGATGGGGGACAGATAGCACCCCATAGTTGAAACTGAAATAGCTATGGCAATTGAGAAACATGGCGTCAGGTTTATGCGGTGCGGTGCCCGCCGGGTACAGGGGGCTCTCCGTTCCACGGGTCCCACACATCGAGGTTGCGCTGGTCCATGGTACAGGCCCGTTTGATGATGCGGCTATCATGGTATTTTTTGCGGATCTTGTCCATCTGATGGTAGAGCTGTATCAGCTCTGCAGAGTCTTCCAGCATATTCATCTGGTGCCCCCCTCCTACCAGGTGGCTGCAGCTCACTCCGATCAGTCGTATCAGCTGCCTGCGCTGATAGAGTTTAGCGAATATCTCCTTGACCCGCGCCAGTAGTGTATGATCACAGTTGCTATAGGGGATGCGTACCTGCTTAGTGTAGACCTGCATATCTGCGTAGCGCACTTTTACGGTGATGCATGCTGTCAGTTTATTGCCGGCGCGGAGCTGGTAGGCCAGACCCTCGGCCATAGCAGTCAGGGTATTATTGAGTCGTGTGAGGTCCATCGTATCCTGCCCAAAGGTGCGCTCCAGCGAGAGTGACTCGCGCTCGTAGTAGGGCTTCAGCGGTGTATTGTCTATGCCCTGCGCGCGCAGCCAGATGGTCTCACCGTTTTTGCCGAGTACATTCTCCATAGCCTGCACGGGCATCTGCTGCAGGGTATGTATGGTGCGGATACCCAGCTCTTGCAGCACCTGATAGGTCTCATTGCCCACGAGCGGCAGCTTGCGTACAGATAGTGGTGCCAGGAAGCCCTTCTCTGTACCCTTCAGTACGGTCAATTCGCCACTAGGCTTAGACTCGCTGGTCGCGATCTTGGAGACACTTTTATTTCCTGAGATACCCATAGAGATAGGCAGGTGTGTTTCTCTGATGATCCGCTGCCGCAGCTCCTTGGTATATTTCTCTATCCCAAAGATCCGGTCCATACCCGTCATATCCAGGTAAAATTCATCTACAGATGCTTTCTCCATCAGCGGCACGCTTTCCCGGATGATCTGCGTGACCTCACCGGAGGCATTGCTGTATTTGCCCGCATCGCCGCGCACTACGATAGCCTCCGGGCAGAGGCGGCGGGCTTCTTTCATAGCCATCCCATTCTGTACACCAAAGGCGCGCGCCTCATAGCTACATGACCCCACTACCCCACGCTCAGAGGTGCCACCTATCAGCAGCGGCTTACCCTCCAGCGCAGAGTTGATCCTGCGCTCTACCGATACAAAGAATGTATCGAGGTCAAAATGGACAATGGTCTTATCAGGTTGGTCGAATAGCATTGCTATTTAATATAGTAATGCTAATTTAGTTAGTTTATCTCAGATAATCAATCAGAGCCTAAAATAAAAAAAGACAGGCTAATAGCCTGTCTCTCAAAATATTATTGAAGTATTACTTACGCATTGATCATCACCGGCATCACCAGCATGAGCAGGTCCTCACTGTCAGCCTTGTCTACCGGGCGCAGTACACCGGCGCGGGTAGGGGTAGAGAGCTCGATCTCGATCTCATTAGAGTCCAGTACACCGAGCATCTCTATGAGGAAACGGGCATTGAACGCGATGTCCATATCATTGCCCTCATAGTTGCAGATCAGGCGCTCGTTTGCTTCATTGCTAAAGTCGAGATCCTGGGCAGAGATCTTCAGTTCGCTGCCGGCTATAGAGAGGATCACCTGGTAGGTGGTCTTGTTAGAATAGATAGAGATACGGCGCAGCGCATTCTGGAATTCGAGCCTGCTCACTGTCAGCTTATTTGGATTATTCTGAGGTATTACCGCATTGTAGTCCGGGTATGTCGCATCTATGAGGCGGCATATCAGGCGCGTATTCTCAAAAGAGAAGAACGCATTTGACTTATTGTATGACACATTCACCGCCGTCTCTGATGATGGCAGGCCACTCTTCAGGAGGCTCAGCGCCTTCTTAGGCAGGATGAATTGTGAAGACTTGCTGGTCTTGATATCGGAGCGCACCAGGCGTACCAGTTTGTGCGCATCAGTAGAGACGAAAGTGGTGCCCTCATTGTCTACCTTCATCATCACGCCTGTCATGGCAGGGCGCAGGTCGTCATTAGACACAGCGAAGAGCGTGCGGGAGATAGAGTTCGACAGCAGGTTAGCCGGGATATTGATCTCGGTCACTGCCTCCGGCTGTGGTATCTTGGGGAAGTCATCCGGGTTCTCGCCGCTCAGCTTATACTTACCGGTCTCAGAGGTGATCTCTACACCAAATGTCTTGGTATCCACCTTGAATGTCAGCGGCTGCTCAGGGAGCGTCTTTAGCGTGTCTATCAGGATACGCGCCGGGATGGCTATACGGCCAGACTCCTTAGACTCTACACGTATCTCGGTACTCATCGAGGTCTCCAGGTCAGTAGCAAAGCCGGTCAGCTTGCCATCCTTGATCTCAAAAAGGAAGTCTTCCAGTATGGGCAGCACAGAGTTGGTGTTGATCACACCGCTGATCATCTGGAGGCTTTTGAGCAGAGACGTCGTAGAAACTATAAATTTCATCTGAGTTAACTTTTATGGGTTAAGCGACAAATATAGATAAAGGATGCAAAAATCATTATCCGGCCATCAGATTGTTGGGAATTAATGAAAAAAGCATGCAAAGTCTGCAAAAACTGCTTTTTAATGGCTCTCCACAGTAGGTTGCTTCATACCCGGCCGTACATAGAAATCCTGATACGTACGGAGGGCCTTGCCCCATACATAGTACTGTATCAGGCCAAAATCCTTACGGTCATTCATGGCTATGTAGTAGTGCTCTACATCATATAGCAGTTTGCGGCCCTTGTCATCAAACTGCTGGCGGCTTTGCTCATTGATCGGCATGTAAAATATCTCGACATCCGTTTCCGTATTGTCTATCCGTTTCATCCTGATAGTACAGTATGGCTGCATACTGAGGATCGTATCCCTGATTGGGTTCTTATTTTCAAAAGCCTCTAATGAAAGGCCATCAAAAAACCCGAGATATTGATGTATGAAGCGCTGCCTGGGCTGCGCATCTGCCAGCCCATCGCTATTGATGATCACAAAAGTATCCCGCTCTCCTATACGTCTGATGGTAAATGATTTTTGTTTCTCCCGGTCATAAGTGACAGAAACGCTCTTTATAGTAGAGGCATTATCACGATAGACCCATTTGCTACGCCAATAATCTTCATCTGTATAAAAACGGCTGGTCAGGTAGGCATCTATCCCCGGGATATGTACCACATACGGTCTGCTAGCCAGCTGTCCGGCTATCTCCATCAGCACATAGGTACCGGTGGCATCGGCTGTAGGTCCGCCTACATAGTAGACCTTATATGGCTGCGCACTACCTGTATATATCTCGCAGCGGAAACGCTTATTGGCCATGTCTTTCAGTACCAGGGGCTGTGCTTTTTCAGGGACCGGGTATTGAGTTTCCATTTTTTGGATAGCGGTGAAAAGTAAGCCCTGAGATTCTTCATTGATATCATATTTACCGTTTACCCTCCAGCGTCTGCCGTCTTTGGTCAGTATCACTTTCTGGCCTTTGATATCTGTGAGTACCACCTTCGTGATAGCATCTACATTGCGCACTATGAATTCGCTTTCCCTTTTAGATAGCGTAGATGGCGAGTACCTATATAGAAAAAAGGAAACACCTGCACCCAGCAGCAGCAGCACTATGATATATGGCAGCAGTTTTTTCATGCGGTAGTATATTTCTTGCGGCGATAGTAGTTATAGCCCAGGCCCAGCACGATCACTACAGCTATAGGCAGGAGAATATTGATCAGCTGCCATTGTGTTTTCTCATCGCGCACACGGGCTACATTGAGCATGCGTATTTTCACCTCCTTATTGCGTGTCTCCAGCAGGCCTGAGTTGTCTGTCAGGTATTGGAGGCAGTTTAGTATGAAATCTTTATTGGCAAAGGTCTGCTGCGTCACCGAATAGTAGCCTAGCGGATAGGCAAATTTATTTTGGGGCGCCATCTCATTGCGTATGATATCACCGTCTCCTATCACTATCATTTTGCCCGCCGTATCGCCATGATCTGCAAATTTGAGGCTGCCGGCACTATCGCCCATGGCCAGAAACTCCGGACTGAGACGATTGGTATACAGCGATTGAAACTGACCCTCCAGAAGTACCGCCACAGGCAGGCGCGACTGATTGTAATATTGCGGATTAGGGGCCTGCTGCAGGATGCCAAAGTGTACACGCACAGGTGTCATTACAGCTTTACAGTTTTCACTGGTATGTAGTAGTATGGTCTTCTTTACACCCGGATTTCTGATCGTATCTACTGTACTGACGAACTGTGCAGCCACAGGGTCCAGGTTTCGTACTATAGGATTATTGATGCTATCCGATATCAGCTGAGGAAAGTAATACCATGGGAACAGCTCTACCTGCGGTCCTCCTCCCATGCTACCTACACGCAGCGGGATCGGATTGCAGTGGTTGATATCTTGCACCAGATCGGTATTGATACGCGCTCCATATTTGAAAAGCTGGTCGTCCAGATTCAGATTGCGATCCACTACAAACTGGCCCGTCAGGTTTGTCTTCAGGCTGTCAAAGTCTGCAGTAGTAGCATCTATCAGCCACATGACGCGCCCCCCGTGCATGATATACTGGTCTATCTTGTACTTATCCTTTTCATCGAATGCCGCCAGCGGCTTGGCTACGACCAGAGCATCAAAGTCTTCGTCTATCTTATATCTCTTAGTGATATCCAGGCGGGCTACGGCATACTTCAGATTGATGAGCTGCTGCTGGATATCAGCCAGATCGTTGTCATTCAGCTCACCATGACCGGTGCTAAAGGCGATCTTGGGCTGGCGGTACTGTGTCAGCTTTTGTATAGCGGTAGCAAACTTGTACTCCAGGGTGACTGCTGATCGGCTCAGCATGGTCTCGGGGTCCGTCTTGGCCTGAGTCTCTATGAGCTGTATGGGAAACTCACGGCCCATATAGTAGGCTATAGCACATGGAAAGACCAGGGTATTATTCAGCTTATTGGCACCGGTGGTCTGGTCCGTAGCGGGAGCAAGTCCCTTATTGTACAGCTCTTCTATCAGTGCTTTGCGTTCGGCATCGCTTTTATCCTTGACCGGATCTATAAATTCAAACTCGATGTTCTTGCCGCCATACGCGCGCAGGTCCATCAGCAGGTCGCGTGTGGACTGGCGCAGTCGCTTGTATTTGGCGGACATATCCCCCTCCAGGTAAACTTTGAAGGTCACTACATCGTGCAGGTTCTTGACGAGCCGGCGCGTAGAGGGCATGACTGAGAATTTCTTCTCAGAGGTCAGATCCAGTCGGGTATATACATACTGGCTGAGGACATTGGCCAGCACCAGTATACCCATCATGACCAGCAGTATGAAGATCGCATCGCGGCGATTGCCCATATTTCTTTTCAGCCCTTTTACCATTTTCTGCTAGCTAGTGATGTGCGGGTGAAAAAAGTAAAGAGAATGATCACAGAGAGAAAGTAAACCACATCGCGCGTATCTAATATACCGCGCCCCATAGACTCATAGTGGGCATACAGGCCAAACTGCTCTACGAGATAGTCAGACTTGCCATAGAATACACCCAGCCGCGCCATACCCTCTATAGCATAGAAAAATATAAAGCAGATAAAAGCACCTAATATAAAGGCTACGATCTGGCTGCGCGTGATAGAAGATGCGAAAAGACTGATAGCCACAAATACTGCACTAAGAAATATCAATCCGAAATATGAACCCCATATACCTCCGGTATCTACGTTACCCACCGGGTAGGCCAGATGGCTCACAGAGTAAAAGTAGATCAGCGTGGGCGCTATAGCGCAGAGTACGAGCGTCAGGGCGGCGAGAAACTTACCCATGATGATAGCCGTATCAGTGAGCGGGCGGGTAGCCAGCAGCTCTATGGTACCCGACTGCATCTCCTCAGAGAAGGAGCGCATGGTGATAGCCGGTATCAGCATCATCAGGATGAATGGAGCGATGTAAAAGAAGTAATCCAGCGTGGCATAGCCGGCATCCAGGATATTGGCCTCGGGGCTAAACCACACCATGAAACCCACCAGCAGCAGGAAGACGCAGATAGCTATATAGCCTATCAGCGAGCTGAAAAACTGGCGCAGTTCCTTCTGAAAAATGGCAAACATCAGATGTAATAATAATTAAACCTACCCACAAGCTCCGGTACACGCTATCGTTGTTAACGTATTTTGATGGGTCGGCAAATTTAAAGGAATAATACGCGGATGCAAGTCACCGGTTTGTCAAAGTTTGATAGGGCATGACCTTATATATGAATCATTATATTTATTGATACCGCTTCTGTCCGTGCTTAAATGAGACTGCCTATGAATGTTATCAGCGCTTTGGCAGATTGTTAATTTATACGCTACCTTTGTGGAGCATGATGGTTCTGACACAAGTAGATAGACGTAGCGGACTGACCAAAAGGGAGTTTGTACACGAGTATCTGCGCCCTCAGAAACCGGTCGTATTCACGGATATCACAAGGGACTGGCCGGCCATGCAGAAGTGGTCGCTAGAGTTTTTTAAAACGCAGTACGGCGACCTGACAGTTCCTGTATTCAGCAGCAACTACTCCAAACCCGGGCCGGGCTATATGTCTTCGGACAAGGAAATGAAGTTCCGCGACTTTCTGGCAGAGACGGAGAAAGGTCATACCGACCTGCGCCTTTTCCTGTTTGACATCTTCAAGTCTGCACCGGAGCTGCGCAGTGACTTTCAGTTTCCCACTGTCATGCGCGGCTTTCTGAAGCGTTTCCCGTTTATGTTCTTTGGTGGCGAGGGCTCAGAGGTCACTATGCACTACGACATAGACTGCGCCAATGTGTTCCTCACGCAGTTTGTAGGGCACAAGCGGGTGATACTCTTTCCGCCGGAGGAATCTGCCAAGATCTATCACCATCCATTCACAGTCAAGAGCCTCATAGCTCCGGAGAAGCCGGACTATGAAAAGTTTCCGGCCCTGCAGAATGTAAAAGGCTACGAGACTATCCTGTCACACGGTGAGATGATCTTCATGCCTACCCGCTACTGGCACTATATGCACTACCTGGATTTCAGCTTTGGGCTGGCACTACGCTCTCAGAGCAGCTGGGCTACGCGTGGCCGCGGAGCTTTCAATATTGCTTCTCACTTCCTGGTAGACAAGGGTTTCAACCTGCTGGCACCTGAGCGCTGGCATGAGTGGAAAGAGCGCGCTGCCTATGAGCGTGCCAGGCCTTTTGAGCCAAAGACGCCCAACCACGGCGAGCTGAATGCTAGTTTGTGAGGGTCTTTTGCCTATACTTACCCCTCTAAATCTCCCCTGAATCAGGGGAGACTTTAACAGCCAATATCACACTT
>JAFDYQ010000048.1 GCA_018267365.1 Bacteroidota bacterium
AGTGGGGGTATAGCCGCTAAAACTCCAGTGGTTATCTACCTTTACACTATCGAGATTATCCGGACGGCCATGTATCACCCACTGCTCACTGTCATCGGGATTAACGGTCCTGATTACGTTCCCGCGAGGATCGTAGTACATTCTTATCTTTTCTCCCATATCCCCTCCTAGCCCTAGTGCCAGGAGGGCTAAGTCAAAAGGGGGTGTATAGTCGAATCCTGTGTCAAAGAATGGTTCGTATTTCTCAACCACCTTCCCCTTGTTATTATACACTTGCCAGCCACTGACTACTACGTTCAGTTCGCCTAATAAATTGCGCTGCACTCCTACAGCAGGCTGATTGGCGGCACTTTGATCTGCAGGCAAACCGCTATCGCCAAACTTACTGTCACCGAAAATAACATCTTCCGCCTGAGCACGTGTTTGAAGCAGCCTACCAAAACCATCCGAGTATTCCACCTTTGTAATTGTAGGACTATCCAGTTGCACAGGATTACCTGCTCCCTGTTGATAGTGCTGCTCACTATGGATTGTCTTGACCCATACGGGCTTAGCATGACATTTATAGGCAAAAAAGTCATACTCCATCCTTACACTAGGCTTATAGCTGAATGGGCTCTCGGAAACGATATCCCCTTCATTGTTACCAATCTTACCTATTATACCGCTCTGCATGAGAAGGCCCAAGGGAGAAAACCCAAAGACAGTTCTGTTACTATTGGGATCAGTGACTATGTGTGCCTGCATTACACGATAATCATACACCGCAGTAGTAGCTAAATACACATCGTTTTGAGGCGCAAGTATATGATCATTGTAGGAAGTAAGATACTGCCTGGCTGTAACCGGCAGCAAGTCATATTGATCGTATTCTATACTACTCCAAGCATCGAAAACGTCTTTCGTCTCCTGAGGCAGGCCTCGTCCTATCCCGGTCGGTTGCCAGTCATATCTGGTGCGGCCACTCTCCGAATACCATCCAGTTGCCAGGTTGCTATCCGACGAATGCTCCTTTCTTTTGTATCCCAGTCTATTATCGCTATTCTGAAGACTATTCACAAAGTCTGGTGGGTAATCGGTGGTATCAAAAACTGGACTACCTGATGAAAAAAATGGAGGAACGGTATCATAAGCATCATGTACATTATCATCGGTTAATACCAGTTGCAAGCTTCTGGCCGGTACTCCATGCTTATCCAAATGCCCTAATGGAAGCCCATCACCAAAAGGAGTAAGATCATCATAATAGGTCACAGAAAACCCAATAAGCGGATAAAGTAAATTGCCTACGTTGACTGGCAGTGTTGCAGCGAAAACCCTATCGCGCATATCAAAGACGTTTTCACCTGCTTGCTGCTTAACTTCGTAAGAAATGGTGCGGCAAGTACGGTCCACGATATAGGTGTTATTGAAACTATCTACCGCATCTTTCCGCGCGTAGGTAGTGGCTGCTGCAGTACAAAGTATAGGTCCTCCTCCTTCATCTGGCTGATGAGTGGATACCCCAGCCGTGTAGGGCGGCATAATACCTCTAGGCAAAGCTGCGCTGAATTGCAACTTTGGTTGACCATAATTATCAAAATCCGTTGTAAAACTGAATTGGGTCATAGGATCGTAGCCACGTTCCCACTGTGTGGTACGACTAGAAAGTGCTTGGGAAAAGAATATATATCCAGAAGTATCTTTCGGGATCAATAAAACATGCAGAGATGAGAGACCATCAGGATCAGCCTCAAGCCTGGCGCCGTAAACGCTTTCGCTCACTGTATAAGGACGTTGATCCGTTCCCGCTATGTATTCCATTGTGATCGGATCCTGTTGATCCAATGCGTACATTTCACTACGAAGGCTACTACCTCTCCAGACTCTAAATAGGTCGCGCTTGGCTCTAAGAGGCAGACTAGTAAGTAAATCCTTGGTAGCTTGATCCCGCTGCAATATATTAGGATCTTCTTGCCAATATTCATTACTAAAATCAATCTCCGACCAATCGCTAAACTCATCTCCAACGGGGCCCAAATGAAACCAATTCCGTGTCTCTATTGGCGGAGAATAATGTTCAAATTGTACCTGATTAAAGTTTTGCTCTCCATGCAAACCATTGTCATTGAATCTTTCAAAAGTTTCGGTATCTCTCTGATCTACCCGGCCAAAACCCCGGAATTCCCTCTCCCCGCCATCATAGTAACCATGATGGTATACATATTCCGTCGTTAATTTGCCTAGGCTTATCTCATCAATGACCTCTACCCTACTTACCACTTGCACAGGAAACGGCAAATAAGTATTCCAGGGATTTCGCTTATCAAACTTGCGTTCACTATTAGCATCAAAGGGACTCATGCCATATTGGTCAGCCAGATAATAATTAGTGGAAGGGAGATATCCAACACGAGTGACAGCTCCCATACTATTATCCATCTGATGCAACAAATAGGGTTTAATCCCGCCGGTTAAATCCAGAAAAAACCATCTATTTTCTGAGGCACCTGAAGCATCAAAAGTATAAAGAACTCCGCTTACGCCGCTACCCATTATATCAGCTATTCTGATTCCAGATAGGTTAGTCACTGTTGGTGTACCTGCAATTTCGAATGGTTCGCTCCATGAATTGCCACTTTGATTTATCCAAAATGTCACCCTATTCACACCTATATAAATCAGATCAGCATTCCCATCACCATCGATATCACCCAGGAATACGCGAGTTGGATCAAACGGATAGTCATATGAAGGACTATTTTTCATAATGACTGGTGCTCCGAAATTCCCGTAACCCTTATTAGGCCAATATGTAATACTTCCACTGTATATCATTACGATATCTTGTAATCCATCTCCAGTCATATCAGCCAACTTGACCCTAGGATCACTAAAACTGACATTGGGAAACTTTGATATCTGGCTCTTGGAAATGCTTCTAACGCCAGTCCACCCCTCGTTCTTATCATTAAAAAAACACTGGAACGAGGCGCCATTTCTGAGTGCATCTGTGATACCATCGCCATTCAAATCCAGCATTTTCACTTCTGGGTCAGCTAGATCAAAACTGGGCGCTTGCTTGTATTTCCTAAAAGCTTTAGTATCCCATGACGCGCCGTATTTGTTAGAAAAATATCCTGATACATTTGTGGAATTGACCATAATATCCGTTCTGCCATCTCCATTTGCGTCAATCAGTTGGACATTAGGATCCCCTATATTGAATCCTACCGGTGCCTCTTTCATTAGTCGAGGAATATCAAAATTACCATAACCAAGATTCCGCCAATATCTTACTTGCCCCTGGATTTGCACAATATCCTGCAGACCACTGCCAAATAAATCTATTAGTTCGAAGCCATTATTCGCTAACGATGTCAAGGGCATTTGAGCTCCCTTTAATCGCTGAAACTTCTGTTGTCTTGGCGCAAAATTTGAATAAGAGAAAGAAAGTGGCGGTAAACTTTCGGTAGTGTTATTTGTTGAGTCATACCCTATGACTTCCACTTTACAAAGTAATGAAACACCATTAAAGGGTCTTGCATCTACAGCGAGTTCTGTATCACTATATTTGAAAAGATATGATTTAGTCAGAATCTCTCCATTCTCAGGATTTGTGTATATATTGATCTTATTGCACCGCTTTACAGTCCTAGTCTCAAACCCTGCCTTATGATCAGAGAATGGATCCGGTCGATCCTCATAAACAAACTCCACACGTACCATATAGGCACTCTGTCCGGTAGAAGCCGAATAATCCGCATATCGTATTTGTGTTAGATAGTTTTGATCCCAATGATGATAAGCATCTTGATTAATTTCATCATGAGCATAATCATATAATATATGGTTTCCAAAAGTATCTTCGGTCCTCGTAAGTCTCCATCCGAAAATATTATTTGGATTTTCCGGATCTGAAACTACAGACACGTCTTGTATAAAGGATGCTTTGCTACCATACCAACTCACGAGGCCATTTTTACTCATAACCTTCCAGCACCTTCGTTTATCAGTAATATATTGAAAGATTTTAGCAAACAAACCTTCTGTTCGTGGCCGATAAAGATAAACCTGCCCTTGTTCATTGGCGATTGAGTCAGGCATTTGTTGTATATCCTCAATTCCGATTAAAACAAGATCTTCGGCCCCAGACAATATAAATGTATCCTTCTTTATATCGTATACAGGAATGCCCTTTGAGGTCTTCCTCGTAACACCCGGCACGCTAAGGCTCCACCCCAAGCCGAAAGGTCCATTGCCGCTTCCCGTAGAGTACGCAAGAGTCAACTCCGGATGGAAACCATTTCTTCCTGCAGGCAAAGCTATAGGTACACTGAAATTGCCGGTGCCAGTAAAAAGATCTGGTGAGAACTTTTCACCTAATCCGCTTACCGCCCCGCCTCCCTGTGGTACAGAAATAGGAGATGAAGACATAAAATTATTTTAATACAATAAAGAAGGAATAAGATTCAATTGTTCAAGAAATGCTTAGAAGACTGTGCTAATCTGATTGACTTCCAAAATAGTAGTAGCAGCATTCACTTTTACAACTCGGTTGTTATATTCATTGACTATACTTTCCCTGAATCTTTTATCTTGATCAGATACAGCTTCTCCTGTAGATATAGCCTTTGACACTTTCCAATCGTAGTTTAGTTGCAAAAAAGTAGTTACATTTTTGCGCAGATTAGCTAGCTTGAATGATTTTGCACTTTCTAGTGTTGTCATGTTGTTACGTTTTTTATGAATTAAGATTACTGGTCCAGACCATTTTCAATACAAAATTTAAAATAGGAGACAATGCGTTTAGGTGCAATACAGTCACTGTATTAGCCGCGCTATTTGTAGATAGAATTAGGCCTAAAATTTGATGTCTGAACGAATAGGGGAAAGTTCCATCTAAATTATAAATACTGGAATCTAGAAAAGTAACGCTCCCCCCGCCTGCTGGCACGGCTAAAAGGTTAGCATAAGCTAAGAAAGCAGAAGGATCATTAAAGTCTAGGCCCGAATAAGTCGCAGAATTAAAATTCTGCCCAGTTAAACTCAAGGTCCCGACAAATGGATATGTTTCTACACTTGCCGCGCTAATCATTACATTTCCATCTTGAAGTCCCAATACCTTCCCCAGAGGGAAAGCAGTAGGAGCTATCGGCGCTGCGGGAAGAGACAACTGTCCAACTGAAAATGCACCATCAGGCATATTTGAAGAATTGATTATAAAACCTTGGTATGGGCTGCCCTCGCTGATAGTCATGGTATTGCTATCTGTAAGGGTCACAGTCAGACCTAAATCATAACTGTCAATAGCTGCCTTTAGCAATGTCAATTCTGCCAAAGGTGATGCAGGAGTCTGGCCGGCTCTCCACTGTACTTTATCTATATGGATACTGTCACCGCTCAGTTGATTTATATTTATTGCTGAGGTATTCGCCAGTCCCGCCCATATGCCTGAAGTAAAACTTACTTGCCACTCACCTGACACTGATTCTGTGGCAGCACTAAGCGTATAAACTTTGGCAGTACCAGAACCATCGTCCATTACTAATTTCCCTATATCGTCTGAACCCACTGGAGTAGTAGCATCGTTAGGAAATAGAAAATAACTACCTCCGCTTCCACCCAAAGTGTTGACCATATTCGTCAATACTCCATTAAGAACGGAACCTGTTATCTGGCCTGTACCATTTGTTGTGATTTTGGTAGATATGTCATTTAAGAGATCTGATGTTGTCATTGTTTATTTTTTTTAGGTTATTGTAATAGTCCGATTTGATGCGCACCTGCGACTGACTTAGAAACTTTTCGTATGGTAATAAAATTAGACGCCGTCTTGCCTTTGTAAGATATTGTGTAGGGAAATCTATCATACGCGTCATAGGCCTGCCAGAAACCACTATTCAATTGATATATGATTTGCATGTCTTTTTTCCCTCCAAAGTCATCATTGAAATCATTGTTATAATCATTACCGGTATTATCCAGTATGGCGGTAGTAGCAGCATTTGTATTGTTTGATCCAATAGAAACCAGGCTGACTGGTAATCCTTGATTAAAATGCGATACATCTATTACTATCTTAGATGGGATGGTGCAGCAAGCATCGATATCGTAATTGATCGGAGCTGCCCCTATTTCAAAGGTCTGTCCTGTGAAAAGGATTTTGCCCATTACTGGCTCTCCAGCAATCTTAGGAGAAGCATAATAGATAACTGATAACTCATCCGCTATGCCAGACAATACGATAATATTGTTTACTGGGATCAATACTTGGTTAGGTTTAGCACGGTCCGCTATGATCGATCCAAAGGCATCACGGTTATAGCTAAATTGATTATTTAATTGATATGCAGCTCCATTAAGCCTACTGTTCAAATCAACTTCGATCAGTCTGGTGGGTAATTCGGCATTCAAGGGTGGTTGCAGATCTATAATAATATCTTCTAGTATTTGCATTGCTCTATTTATTTTCTGTTAGGTAATGTTCCATCGTAGGTGATAACCAAAACTACATCTCGGACTTTGCCATCAGCAAAAGCTGCGCTCAATTTTGAGCTGATCGTGATATCCCAGTAACCAGCAGCCTTTTTGCCTATAAATCCACTCAAACTTCCCCCATTGGTCTGGGTACTCACTATCCCTTTACTATTGAATCCTGCACCTCCTGTCATACGAGGCGTAGATGGGGACGCTATGTTTGTAGAAGTTCCTGAGACATCGATAGATATTGACATATCCGTAGGATCATTGAATACCTGATCATCAGGATCAGTCACTACGAAAACTTTGACCTGATTGATAGTAATATCAGACACATTGGCAGGGAAGGCATTTTCACTGACGGCCAATCTAACCTTTCTGGAACCACCAAATTGTGACGGATTAGCCCACTGATAGAATGCATCCGGTGCCTGGCTCACAAAACTATACGCACAGTCGGATTGGAAATCCTGACCAAGTTCATTGATCACTTGATTCTCATATGTAGAATCATAAAGTGAAGTATAATCTACCGTAAAGAGCACATCTGCTATACTATTGTAGTCAAAAAGATTAGATGCAAGCGGCATTTTAAATTCCCAGTTCATCGCTACGCCTGAGTCTTCAAATGGATTAAGGAAAGTAGGATCTTGCGACTGCAGATTAAATAGACCAGTTGCATTGCTGGTGCCAGATAGTGCTACCTTTTCAGGGCTTCGGCGAATCACCACATCCTGGAAAGTATTGCCACCAATAGTGACACGCGATATGCCGGATGAGGTCAAAGTGGCTTTGATGCCATAGGTAGGCGGTATGAGGGCGATCACGCTTACTTTCACAGATTTGATCAGGCGAAGGTAATGGCCCGGATAGTCCAGGTCAAAACGATCCAGATTAGTAGAGAAATTAAGCACACCGGTTTGCTTGAAAGTCTGAAAATCAATGGTGCAGAGCGATGCCAGAGAGAAAGTTTTGGTGATCTGCATCTTAAACTTATCTGACTGGAAAGCATAATCATCCAACTTTGTGATATCCTCCATCAGCCTCGCGCTACCGGTGAGTCCACGCCTATCAGGAGCATTGGTACCCGGCTTTTGAATAGCATTATTGTCTGTAGGAGTCTCCCAATAGTCGTCCTGTACGAAGCGCTGGGCCGTTTCTTGCCGCTCAAACGCTAGTTGGTTCTGAGCCATCTTAGCGATATTAGTAGCCTCTCGCAGGAAGTAACTATAAACCTGCCCAAGCACACCGCTCATCCATGTGTATAGCTCTACATTCGTAAACTTGGTACTCAGGTAATTTACCGTATCACTGCTATTCTGCTGCTGGAGAGTGGCTATAGCGGTCTCCTGAGAGGCCACGCGTACCCCATCCTGGGCTATAGTGACCTGCTCTGTACCGATCTGGATATCCTGCTGCGCCATCGTCTTTTGGAAGTTCCACTCCTGCACTCTGCGGGCCTGTGAGTCTTGAATCCCAAATGATCCAATAGCATTTTGGTTAGCCGCTTGCTGTTGTGATAAAACCTGAGCACCTATGTCCAGTCCTGCATTAATCGAGCTAGCTATACTTCCGGTCGCTAAAGCGGCATCGCCAAGTCCGTCTCCCCATTTGAAAGAAAATTCATTGGCGACTGCTGCACCAATATAGAAAACGGATTGAATGGCACCGGCCACAACATTTACTGTATCCTGAGCAATGCGTAAAGCCATAATCCTTTTACCCAATTCAGTATTTTGGGTATAGAGATTCATCATTTGATTTTCGAACTCATTATATCCAGCATTTATCATATCGTCCAGTTGTTCTACTTGCACTTCTGACTTTTGCTTTTGCAGATTAGCCAGATCCACCTGATCGCTGGCCACTTTGGCTTGTAGTTGCTTCAGTTTTACTGTGGCGCTGCTAAGTGCCAGGTCTTGCTTCGCTTTCATAAGATTATAGTACTCAGCATCATGTGTCTGCAGCGCCTGTAGGTACGCGGCCTCCACCTGCTGCGCCATCCCGGCTATTTGTTTGGCGCGCGCTATGATCACTTCATATCTATAGATCGTAGGTTGTATAGGATTGATGCCAGGTATGGATATTTGTCCGTTCGCTCCTATAGATGGCAGACCCGTCGTAGTATCTGTAGGCGCAGCATATGGTGATAACTCCTGCTTCATACCCGCTATATTCATACAGTTGCGGATCTTAAATAGGTTGAGCTGAGCACTCTGGGATAGCCACTCATACACCGGATCCTGTGGTACGCAGAAGCTCCCAGTCATCACCGGATTAGGTACATATGGGAAAGGATAGTGGCTCACAATATTCAAAGCATCCTGTGGATTGATATTGTACACTACCGTCTGGCCACCTACATAGCTAGGCTGATCCCATCTTATAGGGCCACCCTTTATAAGTTGCTGCTCATATGCGGCATTGAAATCAAACTGGTACTGCTGATTGGGATCACGTACCCAGGCCGCAGAAAAATTAGGAGCCTTTATCTGATCAGCCGAACTCTTTGTGATCAGGGTCATTCCCTTGATTGTATCTAAAGTCACCTTATCCTTTACTAATGCAGCACTCATCTCTGCACGAGGAAGAGACATGACAGCAAAGTTGATATCCTCAGATTGCGCGTGCATACCCTCTACAATCGCACTGAGAGAGAAATGCGGAGGTGCATCAAGAGCATGGATATATGCCCATGCATCTGCCATATTCTGCGCAAAATTGAAGTCCGGCGTACCAACATTGTGTGTGAGATAGTTCTGCACAGCATCCACATAAGCCTGGTACTGAGAGCTGGATATACCTACGGCAGGTATCGCCGCAAATATCTCTGTGATCACTGCCGCGTAAGTATTGGCCTCAGTGAAGCCACCTTGATTCAACAGGCAAATGGTATGCTGCGCGGCCTGATCCAGAGTAAGACTACAATCGTCAGGCTGCTGTTTAAAGATATCATTTCCCAGCAGCTCGATAGCAAATCGATATAGCTCCTCAGCTTTGCTTACGGTCTCTGGTGTATTCAGAGAAAACTGTGCATTGGCATAGCTGATAAAGGTCTGTGCAATATTTGAAATGGTATATTGCAGGTACGCATTATCACGAGTGCGAGCAAGTGCATGAGGATTCAGAGGATCATCCAGCCAGGACTGCATCACTCTGCTGTAGTCATTCGAATTGCCGGTGGTATCCAGATTAAGACCTATGTAAATATTTGAACCTGTAGTATAATTATACACTGTCTTCATCCACTTCAGCGCGGCATCATAATATCCCCGCTGGCTGAGCTGCACACCTAGATACATCGGAATGAAATAGTACGCCTCTCTCAGATATTCTCTGGACACCTGGATATCGTAGAAATTATTATTTCCAATATATTCCAAGCAAATGTTATTGAGCCTTATAGCAAGTTCACTGTCTGTAAATTCTTCTGAGATACAGTATTGATTTAGTGGTGCTGACGGGTTAAGCTTATAGGTATTAGCGTTACCGGAGGTGGTAAGAGTTTGGAACTTTACCTGACCTAGCACCGCGTGAGCCACAAAAGTACCATTTATACTATTTTCATCCTGCTCTGGCCATGAAGCATACTGCTGATTACCATCAGTATGACCGAATAAGGCCACAAATACCCCAGGCGTATAACCAAATTGATTAAACCCTCTATAACTGATGTTTGTATTAGCTCCATGGTGTGGCACAAGACTAGAATAGTTACTAAGCGAACTAAAGCGCAACGAAGTGTACATTTTATCATCATTGGCTCGTTGATCCAAAAATGTGAATATGGAGTCGGACTGATCTCCTGAGGTATTGAACCATAGATGACAGTGAATTGGAAGCGCATTCAAAAAGGTTTGGAGACAATACTGCTTGTTTAATGGTTGATTCCAAGACCACGCATTACCTAGTGATTGGATTTTGGAATAACAAATTGTATTAAAGAAATTAAAATCACGGTGAAATGCATCATCATTATTAGTTACATCGTTACAAAATCGAGCAATTACTTCTCCTACTAAACTCCATAAGTCCCAATAATAAGGTGTGGATTCACCTTTTGAAAAAATTGAACCACTTATATTTGCCAATCTTGGTAAACAAACTCGCTCATGAAGTGCCAACAAAGAACCCAAGTTGTAGTCAATTGGATCTAACTCATAATAGCTTCCCGATAACAGATAACTTGAATTATAAATACCAGTATATACACCGGCCGACTTGACATTTGACAAATATGACTGTAACTTTGTTATTTCTTGATTTTCGAGTGCAACTTCACTCAAGGAATGCCCAGTCCATCTAAAGACGAGATTATTTACTTGAGAAATACCTCGCTTTACGTAGTTAAGCGGCCAGTTATTGGCCAGTGCTATAGTGTGGGATAATGGAATATCTTCGTAAGGGCCATCTAACAATGGCGGAATACCAGCATTTGTTGAAGGGGTAGTCGTAACTAAAGTAGAATTTGAAGATGTTGCATTCCAGTCACTTTTAATTTTGTTGCTTCGAATGCTCATATTCGGATTGATAGTGGCTTGGCACATATTGCTAGAACTATCCAAATACAATATATTTATCGCGGGCGTCCAGATAAATATATTCATGCCCATGAAAGTTGCCTTTTGACTATGATTATCTGAACCGAGCGGCAATAGATCTCTCCAAGTACCATCATCCATTCCGAAATTGCTATTTCGGTCATCGGAGTCATCGCCAGTCAATCTGTATTTGAGACCAGCATCTCCGCTAAACTTGGCTACAATAATCTCTAAGTGAGTAATAGTAAAAGCAGTGCCGCTCCCTCTCCAATTATACTCGCCGTATGCATGGATCGTCTCAATCTTACTACCGTTATTGTGAGTATCCACCTGCATCCAGGTGCCCTGCCAATCTTTCCCCAAAGGATTTAATCGATTTGTAAATACTCCCTGATAGTTCAGACCTTTGACTATCAGTTTCGGTGGTAGGGGATCGTCGTTACGCTGCATCACCAGCATTGTACTCAGATCACAATCTTCTGGCGGAGTAAGTTCTGTATAACTATCATCCCAATATTGCCCTTCCAGATCATATTTAAGATATACTAATTTATCTTGCAAATCTTCTCTGATGATAGCAAAAAGATACAGATGCCTAACACCTTCTTCTTGTTTGTAGGCAGATGACCCAATAATGCGTGTTACATTATGACCTAAGCCTTCTAGTGAGGTCCAAGCAGAGAAGTCCGAATCCGCCGTGGCCCCATCTGCTGGAGTTCCACCACCAAATCCAGCAGTAAGCGTCACATTCTTAGTTTGATAATAGGCTATATGTGTTTTTGTACTCAATGCGAAAGAGAAGAGCATATCCTGCTGAGCGGGGCCCGGAATTGAATTAACACAGATATCTCTTTGTTGTGTTACTTGCACATATGCCGTAGCTTGAAGTTTGAGATTACATACGTCCTCAAAATATTTAGCATACGCTTGCGCTGCTTCACAGGCATCTGTAGGAAGAAACCGATTGGACCCAGTAACATTAGACACCATATTCTCGAAACCCGGCGACTGATAATACCTGAGAGTAGGATCCAGCAGATTTTGAGGATACATAAAAACAAACATAGCCGCCCTCCATGTAGCGTATGAACCGAGCCATTGCCAATCGGTATCAAAGTCAACTACACCACTAAATGAGAAAGTAGCTGTCACGGTAGAGGGATCTGTGGCGATCACTATCTGATTTTCGACACCGAGGTTCGTATTGAAAATCAGCTTCTGCAAAAGATCTATAGCGCTTGCTATTCGGGTCGTTTCCTGGCAGCAAGTCATGGAGAAATCAACCAGGAAACGATTTTCTAGCTTTTTTGCATTGTCATTAAGAGTTGCATACTCATCCCCACAAAACATTACCAATGCATCGCGAATGGATCTAAGCACCTTTTTCTCTGTTTCCGATACAATATTGGCACATCTCACCGGTGTGTCAGCCCACTGTTCCTCTCTACCCTTCAATTGCTTTTCCCAATTTCGCCTGCCTGTCCAACTTGCCCTACGAATAGGAAGAGTTTCATAAAAACCAGTATTGCTCTGATTATAATCAGGTGCTTTTGTTTTGAAATAAGTGCCACTCAAAGTTATCTGTGCACCTGTTTCTTGGTCATTCCAAAGTGCGTAGTAATCTCTATCCTTCTTCACCTGAACAAAAATATTAACGAGCTCCTCCTGCTCAGATGAGAGTAACTGGCTCCAGTTTACTGCAGACAGATCTACGAGTCTATTATATAATGGATACGTTAGACCGATCTGCAACAAAGTAGGCCGAATATCAAGTCCTGCATCCTGCATGTCACCCAATAAATCAAAACCACCTATGCGGTCATCCATAAGTAGGAGTGAAGAAAATTTCTGAGTTATAGTACTACTTGTCGTGGATGATAAATCAGACTGAATTACAGCATAGTCAGTAGCTAAGAGAGATGTTCGGCTTACCCATAATCCGAATGCTGAGCCCCCCAGATCAATAAAGTCAACAGGAAATGTTACATCTGGATCAATAATCGGTGTACGATTACGGCTATCGAGTGCATTGTACCAAATCACCCAGTCCTCAATACTTGTACGCCATTTTGGCAATTTCGCCTTCGAAGCAAGCCAATCATAAAACAAGACCCGATTAGTATAATTAGATTGTACCTGGGTTTCAAAAAATACATCATCTTCCTTTATCCAATCCTGATAAAGTATATTCTGTTTGTATGCTCGCACCAATATCTGGTAAACCTGATTGTATTGATCTGAAGAAGGGACAGAACCTTGCTTTATCATAGATCGAATCTGGTAGAGGCTAACGAAATCAGCCAAAGAGATATTCAAGCTATTTGTAACAAACGATTGAGCGCTAGCACTAACCGTTGGATTAACACTTTGGAGATCAGAATTTAAGGTCGCCCAATTAAAATCCAGTGAATCAAAAGGAGACACACGGGCCAAGCCAACCTGGAGCAACATATCTATGCCATAAGTTTGCCTAAGCGCAGCAAAACTCTTTTTCAGTTGCTGTAATTGCCCTGATCGTTTGTTCCATACATTTACGGCATTAGATTCTGCAGAAGGCATATCAGGCAGACTATCTAAGCCTCGAAGTTGTGGATCAACTACCACCGTATCATTTGAGATTTCTATTTCATTATTGCCAACGGTCGGCTCGGTAAGTGAAATCCAGAAATCATGATTGTTAAGTTTTACATTGTTAGCAGCGTCACGCTCTTCTCCGATCCATGTATCAAAGGCCTTTGTTTTGAGCGCGGCTATCAATATATTGAAGACTTCCTCGAATTGCTGAGGCGTGACTGTTTTAGCGCCTGCGTATGGATAGGGAAGATCTGCATTAGGGGTTACATCATTAAGATACTGTTCGCATATATTAGCAAGAGCCACGAAGGCGTCTTGGGTAAGGTTAAGCTGTGAAACTAAAACATCAAGTGCCTGATTAACAACTGTAGCGTCGGTATTAGCCAAAAGAATATCTCTTAAGGTAATAAATGCCTTTATATCCGAAGAGCCCCATCCATTACTATCCCATGTTGACCAAGGATACAAATCGACAGGAGAGATAAACTTAAGAATGTTTAAATTCGGCGGGTTCGTATCTACTGTCAATCCTTGAACAGGAGCATATGATACCCATGCAGAGCTAACAGCACTTTTCATCACATCAAATATCGACTGCAGCTTTGGACGACTGTACGCTACTGGGACTATCTTTTCATTATACTTGATCTTTGCACTAGCTATGATATTAGCATCCAATATGGGCTCACTAACGAAGATATCTATCAAGTTAACACCACCAGATAAGTATGGGCTACTTACGCTCGTAATGGTATACTCAATTTGACTATTAGGGTTTGTAGAAGACAAATTATCAATCACTATCATTCTAGGGGAAGCGCTCAATAATGCCAAGACATCTACGTGGCCCTGAGACAGTGGAGTAGGAATTGTGAATTTAATATTAGAAATATCAACGCCAGTAATCAACACATCGTAAAGCACCTCTACTACAGCATTTGGGTCGCTGACTGCCGCACCGATATCCATTTGAGTATCGCTTCCTGAAAGGCTGACTGCAGCTTGGTAAATTGTAGTGCCAATCTTTACGGCTAGTGCAGACATTTCAGTCAGATCACCATTTAATGTAAAAACGCCTCCAGAAATGTTAACCCCACTTATAATTACATGAAAATATCTTCCTTTTTCTTGGCCAGTTAGAGCTTCGTTTACCTTTACTGTAGTGATAGTTCCCGCCAAAGATGAACTAGCAATAGAGTAGGTTCTGCCAATAGATGGAACATTAATTGTAGAAGAGCCAGAGGCAATGAGTTTAGATACGTATGCATCAGATGCAAACAAAGTCCTATTCCCCAAAGCTGGCTCTACATTATTAACATTTAATGTCTGTGACAGATAGGAAACACTACCAATGCTTGAAGTGACAGGAATCTGTCCAGATAAAGCAATTTGTGTGTATCCCCCTGGCATATCAGGAGTACCAGAAATCGCTGTAATTGCAGCACTACTAGGCTGTAGGATAGAATATTTACCGTTATTTTTATCAGCCTCTCTTAGATATACATTCAAATTACCAGAGATTTCTGAATCATAAACACCAAAGATCCTCACATATGAAGGTGAAGCCTCATATCCTAATGAGCTTATACAAAAAAGGTTCCCACTGGAAACTGAAGTAAAGCTAGCTCCAGTTATCGTAATTGTAGTTTGATTGTTGCCCGGATCAAACAAGGAAGTACTTATTGTGTACGATCCGTCGTTAGAAGAAGTCCCCCAGACCTCTATCCTATCACCGTTTGTAAAAGCAACACCCCCGCCAATAACGATATCTGTCCCACTCATAGATGAAATTGAATACGAAGTAGGTATCGAACTAGGAAGCATTGAAACGCTGCCATTTGTTGCCAGAGAACTGTTTAGCACAGCGCCCAACAGCAAAATCTGAGTGGTGTTGGTATCCGGGTCATAGCTTGGTCCTGCTGGGTCCGTATTATAAATGCCATCATTCGCGGCCCCGGTAGAACCCAATATTTGAATAACGCTACCAGGGTCGATAAGCAATTTATTAGGTACTATTACCGTAGCAGGATTGTTGGCAACACTAGAAATGTTGACAGAAGCACTAAAAATGCATAGTTGCCCATTTTGCGCCAGCCCCGTTGAAACAGTTCCATCCACTTGCAATGTGGTATCAAGAACAACAATTTGAGTCTGGCCGCCAGAATTGCTCACTGAAGCTACTCTATACATTCTATCATTGGAAGTTATGCCGTCTGTACCTAACGATCCCCTAATTTCTATTAAACTATCCACAGCTAATGAAAGTGTACCATTTACAACTATAGTTGATGGTTGTATAACGGATAGAATAGCCGCTTGAGATACGAGCAATGGCATAGAAGGGGTTAGCACATTGACTGCACCAAAATTACCTCCAGAGATATTAGTATTTAAAACTGCACCACCTACTAACCCTATAGTTGTCAAATCATTTACAACATCATATAAAGCACCATATGTGTCAACAGTATAAATTCCATTATTTGAAGCTCCTGAGGTGACCAAGGAATTCTTAATTTCAATATTACTATTCGCTTGAACGCCGACATTTCCCCTGAGCGTTATTCTATCAGCGGTTATTGAAACTATTTCAAAATCAATGGTTATAGGCAAAATTCTATTGAAACATAATAATCCGTTATCCTCATTTAAATCAAATGTAGCATTCGTTAAAATGATATTGGTTGTGGTTCCAGAAACAACAGGTAAAGTTGATATACTTTTGTAAAAGCCATCGTTAGCTCCGCCCTCTCTTATTTCCAAATTGGCATTTGGCCCGAGCACGAGGTTACCTTCTACCGAAAGGCTAACGGTATTAGAAGTAAGATTACTAAACTCTTTAATTTTCACCGCCTCGCTAAATTCAATATAGCACGATGACCCTGTAAAAAAAGAAAAATCAGGTAAAACCTCGGAAACGGTCAAGTTAGTGACCTTATCAGTTGAACTGTAAAAGCTTCGCTCTATAGTAAAAGTTTGGTCCCCATAAACTGATTTTTGATTAACTAAACGAATTCTTTTACCTACCGTTAATTCCGAACTTAAATCGCCAGATATTTTTACAACTCTATCACCTTTTTCTACACCTTCCGGGGTATGATTACCCTCTAAAACTTCTGACCAAAATCGCTCTATAAAGAGCTTTCTATTTCTCCAGATACCATAAGGAATATTAGGATCATAATTTACACCCGACAAAATCCTCGTATCATGATAAGGAAATCTAAAATTATCGCGAGTTACAGTATCTGGATCAAGAACGAGTCGATTATACAATGAAAAAACATCTGTATTATTATCAAAAGACTGCCATTGATTTACCAAAAATTCTTGCATCCATTCTTGAATGTATGGCACCGGCTGTGAATATGTACAATCCTGCGTGTAGTTCCTTAATCCAAAAACTCTTTCCAGATAAATGCTCAGCGCTGAATTCGTAATCCCGCTATCATTAGGATCTATATATAAGGCTTCACTGCTATGAATAGCTGTGCGATTATTGGGCGTTAAGATCGGTGCTGGCAACAGGCCTGTTAAGCCCAAATTATAGGCAAGATCATCTTTAACCTTAATATCACCATTGTTATACACTGACCGAACTTGTGAAAAAGTAGTGCCCATCTGTTCCAACAAAGTGTAATATGCAGAGAGCAAATAGTTTCTTTCATCAATATCAAACTGAAGTTCTTGGCACGGGGTGCTTGCATCCGCAAGCACATTGTGTTTATAACATTGTAGCACTTCTATAGCTATCCGATATTGACAAAGAACATCATTAATAGTATCACACTGATCAGCTGACAAACAAAAATCCTGGCAGAACATCTCAGGAAGGTTTGTCAAAGTAACTAGTCCATTAGTAAATCCATATATGTGAGCAGTAGATGGACTTATTGTCAATTTCAAATGATTAGTAGCATACCACAAAAGATCGGATAAGTAAGCAATTGGGCTTACTGCAGCGTTACAATCACTACAACTACATTTTTCCTCTATTAGAGTTAGTATGCCATTTATAGATGATGGATTAATCGGATTTCTTGCCTCCATCTTTAGAGCCGTATAAATACCAGTGTATAATTTGGTATGAGACGTAGCTATATTAAAATATCTTAAGGCGTCGTAATCGCTAATCGTATCATGGTTAACCACTGCGCTTGCAAAAGCCTCTCTACCCGCTACCGATATTCTATGCACCGATGTAAAACCTTGACTTATAATATAAGCGTTACCCAGATAATTGTCCGATATAGTTTCTAATTGTCCATGAGAATCCAATTTAGAAATTGCATCTGCATCCGACTTATAAGGCTCTTGTTGTAGATCTGGTATATTTCTTAATCCACCTCTGAGGCGTATATCTTTAAGCGTATTTATACTATGTTCCACCAAATAAGCCCTCAATTGAGTCGAAAGATTCAACTCAATTTTATTGGAAAGTGTATCTATTCCAATAGACGTAAAACCAGATGGAACTGATAAGCTTACCTTAATAAAAAACAAAGAATCAAAGTCGGTATCTTTGGTTATATGCAAAATGTAAGAACCCAAACTATCATTCTCGGCGGTATAAAAATTGAAAATGATATTACACCCTGAGACAGACTTCAAAGCTGTGGTTACGCTTCTATTATCCGTGAAGCTAAATGAGAAAAAGCCCATTGTGTTTGAAGAAGATTCTCCTAGATCCTGAATAATATCTTCTCCCTTCTGAAGTGCAATTTTTATTTGAATTTTAGAATAAGGATTACCTTCCTCATCACTTAAAATGCCAGTACAACGAATCCTCTCATTGGTTATCCCAAGATAGGTGTCCTTTAAATCCATTATAGCCGTCAGACTTGTGTTCGTTGCGCTTAAAACAGCAGTTGCACTATTGCTTTCACCAAAGACATATGGCAATTCATTAGTGCCGTCGAAAATTTTTACACCTATGGTAGGAGTAGGAATAGTTACGTCATAAGTTTGCGTAAAAGCGAAAGTTACGTCGGCTTTGCCATCAGTAAGAGATTCACTCAATAGTTCTGAATATCCATTTCTTTGAATCCAAAGCTGTACTCTTTTTCCAACAAATGAAGTATTTCCTATAAATGCTTTATCAGATATTTTGATGAACAAATTGAAGTTAGCGGTTGCCATAGTATTTCGTTTATTGTAATATTAAATGAAGAATATAAATGTTCTAATAACTAGTTCCAGAAGCAATCTTAAAACCCCGCATTATTCACGTAGTTTCCGAAAGCGCCAAAGCGTATTTTTACGTAATCAGTATTGATATTTTATTTTTGACAAGTTTGATGCCGAATGCTCTATGACGTTCTTATTAATAAACAGGAAGCACGACTCATAAGAAGGCCACAGACCATCTTAACAGAGGTTTTTGCTTGTTGCCAAGTAATGGTACAATTAGAAAAGCCTACTCCACATTTTTATTAACCTGCAAACAAAGCCAAGTTCTCAATGTGCCATCTCCCTGCGTAACAAATTTTCAGAGTAAACTATTTTATTCCTAACGCCGTTTGCGTTTCAGGGCCGGATATTCCATCCGGGTCTAGTCCATTGGCTTTTTGAAAGTCTATTACCACCAAATAGGTTTCGTTTCCGAAAACACCGTCAGGAGTAATCTGAGCACCTTTCCGAATAAGAGCCTTTTGCAAGGCGACTACCGCGGCTCCACTCAATCCTTTTTTCAGGAAAACGCCTGTCGTGATTTTTTTGTCCGGAGCCTCCTTCTTTGCAATTGCTTGTTGTAGCAATCCAATTAAAGACGGAGTTGCAATGCCGTCAATTTGTAATTGGTTATCCTTCTGAAACTGCTTAATAGCAGCAAATGTTTCATTACCAAAATCGCCATCTACGGTAATAGGATATCCAAGGTCATAAATCATCTTTTGTAGATCAGCTACTGCACTTCCCTTGTCGCCTTTCACTAAATTTGCAGAAGGAGGCACAACATCACTACCCAGTACTTTAAGGGAAACAAAGACTCTCACAAATTGGACGCTTCTCTGCCGGAGCATTACCATACCTCCATCGCTGTCATTGCCTACCGCAGTATTACCCTCAATAGCGTTAAACGAACTTCCTTCCTTGACCCATGCCTGAAAGATTCCCGTATGGTCGCATCTGCCATCGCCATTCCAATCGTACAACACAATATCACCAGGTTGCGGCTTAGTAGTAATTTCTCCAGTAGCTTTCCAATGGTTATATGCTGATTGGCAATCACGGTAACCTTTGGGGTCATCCACTTTCCCTATTGGGCTTCCTGCCTGGTCATACACCCAGCTCACGAATTGAGCGCGCCAGGCATATCCATCGAAGCCATACCAGGCACCATACTTAGTTTTGTTGCTATTAGGCGGAGATTCCTTGGTGCCAATTTCTTTAGTAGCGATTTCAATGATTTTCTCTCGGGACATAGATTTCGGTTTTAGGTTGATCTTATTCTTTCTTCTGCTTAAGAGCGATTTTTCCTTTCATTGTCAGAGTTGACGCCTGTGCTCCGGATATTGACTGTTTTCGTTAATAGGCCAAACCAATAATCAGATCCTAACTGCAATGCGAAGGACGTAATGATGATTCCCCGCAGCTTCAATAGGAAGGTTTGAATCCTGTCTCCAGCTTCGTCCGTTTTGTTGCCAAACCACTGCTCTACAGCATTGGACCAGTTGGAGTATCCAAGAATATAGCCTGTTGCTTCCTTATAGTCCTCCCTCAGGCCTTCAATATCCTGGGCCGACTGTTGTATTGTCTTGAGTTCGGTAACTGTCGGATCAACAGTTTGCGGGTTCTTGATCATCATTTTCGAGACCTCCCTCCCGGTGCTATCGAGCCTCTTTACGATATAGGTATTGCTTGCAGTGTCAGTAGCCATGTGGTACGTTGCAGATTTCTTTGCAATCTTATCCGCTGTGGTTTTGAGGGCATCCTTATCGGTAAAAGCCTTCTTACATATTTTGATCGTATCAATGTTCAGGCAGACAGCCATGACGAATCCAAGACCCAGAAGCCAAAGTTTGATCTTCTTCTTATACCACCCTCCTGCCCGGTCCATGGCATCCGAGTAGAATGTTTCCATCTTTTTTTCGAAGGCCTTAATATCTCCTTCGGATTGAGCATAGAGATCAAGCAGGATCGCTTGGAAGTTAGCTGGCAAAATGCTGTCCTTAATGGCATTAGGCAGGTTTGCAGCAGTATAGTTTCCACTTCCAATTATTCCGACCACAGCAGACACAAAACTTGCTGCGGGTATGGCTGCCGGGTATCTCCCTTTCTCCCGCATAAGGCACTCTATATGCGGGCTCTGGATCAAATTATCCTGGACGAACTTTTTCCACGCGTCTCTCTCTGCATCGCTCTTTCCAAGCAATAGGTTTTCAAACGCCGTTTTGAGATTAGTTTGTCGTAACCGTAAGAAGCCATTGACTAGAGTTTCATTGATTGCCGACAGCAATAGTGAAGCAACGAAGTAAGTGAAAGATAAGAGGATGGCCAGGTCTATGACCGGTGATTCAAACATGACATAGGTTTTAATAGTTATGGATTATTTATTTTCTTTTTGTGTTTTCCTTTTGGCAGCGGGTGCGTCTTCTACTATCCGTATGGTCCAAAAGTCATCCGCTAAGTTCTCAGACATCAGGTAGGCGTAGGGCATTGTAAAATACCCTTGCAGTCCCCAATCTGCGCCCCAGCTGTTTCGCACAATGAAACGCTTGGCAGCATCATCATAACCAACGGCCAATACTGCATGGCCGCCCTCTTGCTGCTCACTCTTGGCTGGCATATTGAGTTTGCCGGATTTGGCGACGGCATCACTCTCAAAGGCACTGTAAACCGAAAATCCGAATACGAATGGATAGCCTTGCGCCAGACATGCCTTCATTTGAGCCAAATCCCGCGAAACGCGTTGGTAAGAAAGCACCTGGTGGTTTGCTGCTGCCGTATAGCAAGAAGGTGTTGGCTTTTTAGCGAAGAGATCACTCTTGTCGCTGTACGGCCACATCTTTTCAGGGCAAACACCAATAGTATTGACGCTTTTGATTCCATCCCGGATTTGCGCACCGGCGTCGCTATTGACGGTGTTTTCTATGACACGCTCGTTGTAATAGATAAAGAGCCTGGAAGGCATGAACGCATTGGCTGCGTTCTGTTTGAGCTGCCCGAATTCAAAGGCTGCAGCGATAGCATTAGCTGTGCAGCTTCCTAATTGGCCTTGCTCATACACCTCAGGGCACTGCGGCCTGAGGTCAACTTTAACAGGGAGCTTTTGAGTGATCCTTGCAGGTGCAAGATATTTGAGATCTCGATGATCGGGTAGGTCGGGTTGCCAGCCATACCACTTTACCTGGTGTGCCATTTCCACAGATTTTTCAATTAAAAAAAATAAGTCAACTAGCACTTAGAGTTAAGTGCCAATAATTTGAAAAAAGAAAGTTAGTGCCGCTGTCGCGTTCGGGTAAGAATGCAGCTTGGGACTGGAGCGTATAAAGAATCGGAAGAAGATTTTTTCATAGGTGAGAGTGGGTTAGCGCTTTCGATAGGTCGTTGGTTCATCGCTTAAGGTTTATGATACAAGGGTAAAAATGAATTTTCGGAAAATCAAATTTTTTGTGTCATCATTTCGTAAATCATTCAAATAACGAGGGCGCATTATGCTTATTATGTGCGATCCAAAATATTTTCTTCCGAAGTCATGGAACAAAAGTAAATGCGCACTACGCAACCTATTTGCGTAGCGCATTTTATTTTTACTGCCCTTAATTGAAATCACCATTTCTAGGTATTTCTGCAAATTATCCAATTGCATACTTTTACGCAGCAACTACTCTTTCGGTGCGATTATCGCCTACAGATCCCATAAGAATTCCATCAACTCCATAGTTCAAATCCTAAAGTAAAGTGTGAAGGTACTGAGAGTGAATTTCAGGTCCATAAAAATTCAATCTGAATATTTCCAAATCCTTAAATTTGTTACACTAACAGATATCGATATGCAAGATGACTAGCCCAAGTTACCGCCCCCTCCTGCCAATCCACCGTCTCCTAATAAGACTGGCACCCGCACGGACAAAGTGCCAATAATAACACGATAGCATAAACTGCTATTGCGTATATTGGTAAAATTACGAGGGCGATGAGGGTCTTATTAAAAAGAACCCATCGGCTTTCATTGATCACCGTGTTCTCTTGTATGCGGATTTGGTTTGCGTCAATCCCCTGAAAATGAGTGCCGCGTCAAGCTCATTCCCTTCGTACTTTTCTAAATCTATGTTCTTCATGAGCTCGTTCGGCTGCCTGCCCTTTAGGTGATACTTTACGCCTTTAAGATTTCTTGCGAGGGAAAACAGCATGACATAGATATAGGGTAAGCACAGGATCAATGTGAATTTAGTGGCTGGACTCATTTTGCCATAGTCGGCTATGAGATAACCAGTTATGGAAACTGATAGCCCTACAATTAGAGTAGTTACGGTCGTCGTCTTTTGCACCACGCCCTATGTCATGGGTGTCATTTAGCGCTTTTTCAGATTCCTTAAAGTGGCTAGTGGTGCTGTTTGCGGACTTGCAATAAAAAAAAAGGGCAATTAGGATTTCTCCTAACTGCCTCATTTTAAATGTCGGGGTATCTAGATTCGAACTTGCCCCCCTATCCTCAAAGCAACTTTTAACCCATATCCAAAGCGCATCATCTAGCATTTATAAGGGTTTTGGCTTCATTTGAATTGATTTGAAATCGTAATATTCAATCTGTTTACTTGCGCAATACTTACATAAAGGACTGCTAAAAGAATTCCTCTATCGGAGCATCGTAAATAGCTGTTTTTCATTCAAGAAGGATAACAAATCCGGACAACAGAATGATGAAGGAATTCCAAGACGATTTGATTTTGGTTAAAGTTATTTTCTATTCCGAATACCCCAAAAAGGGTATTTTTTTATTGAAATTAAATTTTGATGTTTGAAACCTTCATTATCAGTTCTTAATCAGCTAAAAATAAAGTTATGATTATAAACCGAGTTGCCATTCATGAAATTGAGAAGTTACAGGGGAAAACGGGATCAACTCTGACACTATTCGATAACGCTGTGGATCATACTGATGAAAAGGTCATCAGGCTTATAACCGAACTTAACAATCGATATAGGAATCGCATTGAAATCTACGGCGTATTTGATAAAGAAGAACCTACCGCATTTCATACTTCATTCGATCATTATTATAAGGATCAAAAGGACAAAATCTTTGTCAAGTTTACCAAATCGGCATGTAGAGATTTGAAATCCCGAATCGATAGTGTAGCTGGTGCAAAAGGGGGCTACCTTATCTTCGCCCACTACGAGATGAATCAGAACTTCGTAGGTGTTTTCCTTGTTCGGAATACGACCGGCATTTCCTTCAGGAAAAATACAAAGGGAGATAAATTCGATTTGGACAACGTTCAACATATAGATTTTGAAAACTTAGCCATGGCGTGCCGCGTAAATGTGGAAGCTTATGATAAGCCAGACGTACGCTACTTGAGCTTCTTAAACAAGACGGGGGATGAAACGAGCGATTACTTTGCCCGATGGATCTCTTCTTCGGACCTCGAATCAAATAAGGAGGATACACAGCAGCTCTTCTCGCTCTTTAATCAGGTAAGCCCACCTTATGACGATGACCTAAAAAGGAACCTGACCAAACAGGAACTTATGGAACGGGCTTACGGACTGATCAAAACGCATCCGAAAAAGACTGTAAACATAAGAAACCTGAGCGAACAGCTTTTTCACAATAGCGAATACCTACCTAATTTCATACTTCAGAATAACATTGCTATTAACGGCGAATTCAAATCTCATGCGAGCAGTTTAAGGAGATTTGCCTATGTAAAAGCAAAAGCCGATGAGGTGGAGCTGAGCTTTTCATTTAAGGCTCTGAACAAAACTGTTGTTTTCGATCCGAATGATGACGGCCAATTGATCATAAAGTCGAGAAGGTTGGTTGAACTGGTCAAATTATCCATTGAAGAGGAAGAATAGTCGTGAGAGATAGGCTAGAGCAACTTTCCAGACTTCTTGTCACGTACGCGAATCAAATTGAGTTTGAGGGCCCAAATTATGTGGCTGGTGGCAACATTTCCAGCATGGAGCGCGATTTCGACGCCATTGGGGTTAGAACATCGGTTGAGGACGGAATTCTAAAAATCAAGGCAAAAAGCTTTATTGGAGAAAACTGTTTCTACTACGAAGCTATTCCTCAGCATTTCAATCTTGGAACGGTAGATACCCATTTCTCGGTTATTTCATTGACAGGTCAGTTTTGTTCGTACTCTTTGGATGATGGATTTTCCTTTGGTGGTAATGCGACTCCTGAGTTCCAGTGGTTCTGTCAGAACCTAGTTAATTATTTCAAACTATACCGATTCCTCATATCTAAAGACTTTTCTGACCATCATAATCATGCAAATACGGAAATTGTACTTTATAATTCAGCAAAAGGGATTTTCAAGATACGGTATGAAACGGTTCCCACGATACCTGACAATCCAGAGTATACCTCCGCGATAAAGTCTCTTCTTGAATATGCAAAGCCTATTGGCCTCATGAGCTTTTTCAAAAACACTCTGTATTCAGTTTCAGGAGGCAATGACTTCATTTGTCTTAACGATGCTATCGCCAAGGCTCAGGAGATAGTCTCGATAACCCGAAGGGACTATGCTCTTGTCTCAAAGCAGTTCGACTTTGACAAGTTTAGAGATTCATTATACAAAGAAAAGGATAAGTATTTCCAAGGAATACGGGATATAGTAAACAAAATTTTCGCACAGGCAATTGGGGTGCCCATTTCGATTTCAGCGGCGCTCTTTGCATCCTACAAAGTGTCAGACTCAGTTTTTCTCGTTCTTTTAGTTCTTGGCTCATTCACGCTCTATATCGTTTTTTACGTGAATGTCCAATGGTCTTACCGAAATGATTTAAAGGAGTTCGAGGCGGACTTTTTGGCTAACTTCAAAATCATCGAATCCAAGTCGGGTCTGCCTGAAGACGTTGTTGAGATCGAGCGGTTAAAAGTTAAAGATAAAATCGATTCATCTCTGGGAATGGTGCAGAGGTTAATTGAGTTTGTGATCGCCCTAGGACTGTTATTTTATTGCTATATCTTTCACTTGCTTTATTTGAAGTTTCAAGCTCACTATGGCTAATATAAATCAATACAACCTATTTGTTCTTATAAGGACGCTTATCGGGTGATATGCAAGCAGTATTTGCTAATTTATCCTTGGCGCGCGCCTTTGGGATACAAAGATGAAGGTAAGGATAAGCTCAAATCATCTGATGTGCAGCCAGTTATTAGTAAAACAAAGATTATAGAAAAGCCGATAAAGGCATTACGTTTAAGAGCCATAGTAGCCTCAGTTTGATTCTGCTCAATTTGTTTCCGAGGAAAAGAACTATTTTTTCTATCTGCTGTCCATATACCTAGAAATGGGTATGTCCTTGGCTGAAATTCAATAAACAGTCATATTTTGCGAATAATTGAGCGGGGGGCTTCTATTGGCGGGAGACAATAACAAATTCAATATAGTTATTAAAGTGAAATTGTAAACTACGTTTGTCGTTATGGATTGCTCAAGGAAATGACCTCCCCCCTAAAAACCGGACCATTGTAAACTGGAGAAATCGGGCAATTATT
>JAFDYQ010000049.1 GCA_018267365.1 Bacteroidota bacterium
TAATACAAATTCTTGTTTCTGATCCATCACAGTTTTAGTGTTAAATGGCATAAAAATCTCTTTTATGCTAAATTCTTAAACTGTATACCATGTGTCCGGTCAGTTGTATACTATGTGTCCGGTCCGTACAACCTCCCTAAAGGGAGGCTTAATACAAAATGCAGGGTTCGAGATTTTGGATGGAGATGGGGGCTTGGGGCTAGTAAAGATCCTTCTCCGCCGTGGCGGATCAGGATGACAAAGAAAAGCGATGCCATCACTTCAAGTGATGGCATCGCTGGATATGAGTAGCAGTTCCTTTTGATATTTGTTGGGGGCTTTCTTAGCTAGCAAAGATTCTTCGCTACGCTCAGAATGACAAAGTCGTTTTACCTGATCTTGGCGACCTCTGATTTGATCTTGCTTTTCAAGCCTGATGAAATCGGTACCAGTGGCAGGCGGAGGTTGGCTTTGCAGATGCCTTTGAGCTCGAGGACGTGCTTGATTCCTCCGGGGTTGCCTTCGGCGAAGAGCATGTCTGTGACATCTACGAGAGGGTAGTGGAGCCGACGGGCGGCGATGTAGTCACCTGCGAGGGACTCGCGTACCATCTGGCTGAATTGCTTAGGGAAGCCCTGGCCTGATACCGATATCACGCCATCGAAGCCGAGCGCGATGAGTGGTAGGGTGATGTTGTCATCACCTGATATTTTGAGGAAGTCCTTTGATGTGTTTTTTACGATCTGCATACATTGGCTGAAGTTGCCGGAGGCTTCTTTGATGCCGATGATGTTCTTGACCTTAGAGAGCTCGATGGTGGTCTCGGCGGTCATGTTGCTGCCGGTGCGGCCGGGAACGTTGTATAGGATCACAGGTACGGGAGAGGCTTTAGCAATAGCCTTGTAATGGGCTATGATGCCGGCTTGTGTCGGCTTGTTGTATGCCGGGCTGACAGAGAGGATAGCGGTGATGCCCTTGAAGTGGAACTTCTTGATCTCGGCGATAACCTCTGCAGTGTCATTGCCACCAAAGCCGGCTACAATGGGCACGCGGCTGTAGGTGTGAGAGATGGTGAAGTCGAGGACCTGCGTCTTTTCCTCTTTGGTCAGCACGGGGGATTCTCCGGTAGTACCGAGGGAGACGAGGTACTCCACGCCGCCATCGATACAGTAGTCAATGAGTTTACCGAGGCCTTTGAAATCGATCTTGCCATTGCTAAGAAAAGGTGTGACGAGTGCCACGCCGGTGCCCCTGAGTTTCTGCTGTATCATGTGTATATCAGTTGTATTTTATATTGTCCAGAAAGTATGTAGCCTGCTGCAAGAGATAGCCGAGATCGCGGCGACCGTCTAGCTGCACCATAAAGTCAAAGAGACGGGTTTTGCTCTCGGCAAAAGGACCGACGCGGTATTTTGCCTTGGAGATATAGGCCATGTACTCCAGTGGTTTGCTCTCATCTGTGATAGCGCAGAGCAGCAGGTCAAAGTTCTTATTGCAAAAAGCGGCGACGCGATCATCTATGGGGATGCCGTACCAGTTCACAGCTTTTTTATTGAATATATTGATGCCGGGTTTTGATTCTATCTTTTTGTCATCGAGATAGGCCAGCACCTCTACGGTCTTGCCTTTGGCGCGCAGGCTATCAGCATATTTAGCTATAATAGTATCGTAGCCCGGCATGGTAGAGTCATAGATGATGCCCACGGTTTTGGCGTCCGCCATATTGGTGATACGACGTGGTGCACCGGGGCCGCGCTGGCGCAGCACACTCTCGTAAAAGTAGTTTCTGATCTGATCTATGATACCCATCCTATGCCTGCTCTGTCTGATAGATGCCGATGTGCGAGTAGCGGTCTATGCGTTTGGTGATACGCTCTTCGGCTGATAGCTTTTTGAGCTCTGTGAGGTTGGCTATGATAGCGGCTTTGAGATTACTGGCGGCTTCATCAGGATTGGCGTGAGCCCCTCCCGGCGGCTCCGGTATGATACCGTCTATGATGCCCAGCTGCAGGAGGTCCTGCGGTGTCGGCTTCAGGGCATTGGCCGCTTTCTCCTTGAAGTCCCAGCTGCGCCAGAGTATGGAGGAGCAGGACTCAGGAGAGATGACGGAGTACCAGGTATTCTCCAGCATCATGAGGCGGTCGCCTATACCTATGCCGAGGGCACCGCCAGAGGCACCCTCACCGATCACGATGCAGAGCACCGGTACTTTGAGTGTGACCATCTCAAAGAGATTGCGTGCGATGGCCTCGCCCTGCCCGCGCTGCTCTGCCTCCTCGCCCGGATAGGCGCCGGGCGTATCTATGAGTGTGATGATAGGCTTGTTGAATTTTTCTGCGAGCTTCATCAGTCGGAGAGCTTTGCGATAGCCCTCCGGATTGGGCATGCCGAAGTTGCGGTACTGGCGCATCTTGGTATTGATGCCTTTCTGATGACCTATGATCATGACAGTTTCACCATTCAGCTCAGCAAAGCCGCCTACGATGGCCTTGTCATCCCTGAAAGACCGATCACCAAACAGCTCGATAAAGTTGGTGGTCATTTTCTCTATATATGCCAGTGTATATGGGCGCTCAGGGTGGCGCGATACCTGTATGCGCTGCCAGGTGCTGAGGCGTGAGTAGATATCATTTTGAGTCTCGCGGAGTCTGATCTCCAGCTCCTCGGCTGATACTTTTGGCTTGATGAGGTGCTTGCCATTGCGCACGTGGTCTATCTGCTTCTGCAGCTCCTCTATCGGTTTTTCAAAATCAAGATAAGTCATCTCGTTTGTGATTTGGGATAAAACGGACACCGAAGGTAATGATTTGGTCACAAACACGTCCCTATCGACGGTAGTTTATATATGTATCAAAGCGTATCTATGAGTAATTAACAAAAAGGCCGACGTAATATTCCGCTTTACCGAAACTATTGCCAGCAGTAGTAATTATGCATAATCTTCACATTGCAAACGCGACGCAGACCTGTGAAAAAAGTAGAATCTCAATATCAGAATATTGGTTAAAAACCAGACTCTTCTTTCATAATTTGTATTTTAGGTGGATAAATGGTGGAATCGAAAGGTTTCACCATTTTTTTGTGCCTGCATCATGATCACTGCGGATTTTTGCCCGGAAAAATGCTTTTTAACCGCAAAGGACGCAAAGAGATATAAAAGGCTTTGTCATCTTTGTGGTAAAGGATCTATGAGTATATGACGTACAGAATGTATTATTAAAGAAGATTCTATCATGCAGCGTTTAATTTTCATAACAGTCCTCTGCCTCACTGCCTATGCCAGCCAGGCACAAAAGATCGTGCTGAACTCGCTATGGCGTGACTCTGCTATCGTGATAGACGGCAGCCCCTATGACTGGCAGGAGCCGCTGAGCTACTATGATAGCAAAGCCAAGATACAGTACCAGGTGGCCAATGATGACACGGCTCTATATATCATCCTGAAAACGATGGACTATAAGGCGCAGGCTAAAATACTCCGCGCAGGTATGGATGTGATACTGGATACGATGGGCAGGAAAAAGAGTGCGGCGGCACTGCTATATCCGCTACCGAGCAATACCAAACTGCAATGGATATCAGACCCGGCAGAGCCCGACCGCCAGGAGCTGGAGCATCCTGACCTCAAAGACCTGCGCATGGAGTACGAACTGGCAGACAAGCATATCAAGTATGTGGAAATGGCCGGGCTACCAAAAACGCCAGAACCACTGAATACTAATAGCCCTGTAGTAGTGGCTATAAGCTGGGATAGGGATAATGTGCTGACGTATGAAGCGCGTGTGCCGTTTCGTACTTTCTACCATGATAAACTCACTGCAGCAGATGCTAAAAAGGTGATAGGTATCACGGTGAAGGTGCATCCATTTGACGTGCCGCAGCCGATCCAAAACGGCAGCATGACCGATCCGTCCGTCTCAAACTCCGGTATGCGTCAGCAGGGGTATGGTGACACCAGACAAAGTATGCCTAATATGGCTATGCCCAAAACCAATGAGATGTCTGAGTCTGAGGAGGTACAGATACGCATGAAGCTGGCGGTGAAGTAGCACCTCTCTCACATCTGCCCTGCCCTCCGGCAGGCAGGCTTCGGCATCTTCCCTCTCCGAAGAATAGGCAAGAACCTGGTGAGCAAAAGTGCCTTGAATGTTTATAGAGATGTCTAGTGAAAGAATATGAGCCGGATGCCAAAACCGATCAATATGATGCCCGATACCCGTGATAGAGACAGGAGTATGGCCGGCCTGATATATGGCCGCAGCAGCGAGGCGCTGTAGCCTTTGAGAAAGTCAGTGGAGAATACGACGAGGAGCGCTACAAAAAAATGCAACAGCACCAGTACAGAGCGGCCCTGATAGTGGCTCACGGCGCTCATGACCGCACCAAACCAGAAGAAAAAGACATTAGGATTGGTACTATTGATCAGGAAGCCTTTGGCAAAAAGGCTCTGAGCAGACTGGCGGCTCACATCAGGATGCGCCTCAGCCTGCCGGCGCTTCAATAGATTTTGCAAGCCCATGAAAAGCAATACGCAGCCACCGGCCACGTACATGACCTGCAATAGCAGCGAATCACGATCTATGCTGCGCGCTACCCAATAGATAAAAAGGACGGTGAGGATATCGCTGAGAAAAGTGCCAAAAGCCAGCCAGGCAGCGCCACGTATATGGCCCTGCAGGCCGAGGTCTACCACTGCAAAAAATATAGGCCCGACAAAAGTAGCAAGCACCAGACCCGTGAGTGCTCCCTGCCAGATCGCCTCGCCCATCTATTTTGGTTTAGCCGTGTAGATAGAGTCGAGGAAATCAAGGACGATCTGCTCCAGATCGTCAGTGCCTGAGAGCGCGCCCATCATGCCGTACATGGCGGCTTTATTTTCATTATTGATATCGGGTGTAGCGTTTTTTTGCAGGCGGGCTATGGCGCCGTCAGGTAGTATTTTGCTGAGGCCTTTGACCAGGGAGGTCTGCACTTTGTGGCCCAGCTGTGCCATACGCTGCTCGCGCACGGTGGCGATGCAGGCACGCAGGTCAGCTATAAACTCATCCATGATATCGCGGTGGATATAGTTGACCGTAAAGTGAAGGCTAGGTGGCAGCTGCTGCCGCTCAAAATGCCAGCCTTTTTTATTGAGTTCATCGGCCAGCATGTATACATCTATCTGGTCTGACTGCACTGTAACGATGCTCATGTCCGGGCGACCCATCAGCTGCAGCTCGGGTATCTCTGCTGCAGCCTGCTTCAGCCGCTCCGTAGCGGCCATCGTAGCGCGCGCCATCTCTACATAGCCCTCCCGACCTATGGTGCGCAGGGCAGCCCAGGCACCGGCTATATTGCCACCGGCGCGGGTGCCGGTGATAGTGGGAGAGGCGTAGACACCACCGGCCCATTTGGTATAGAGCGAGAACTGATGCCGGCGCAGGTCATGGCTGCGGTAGAGGATGACAGAGGCACCCTTGGGCGAGTAGCCATACTTGTGTATATCTGCGGAGAGCGAGGTGACACCCTCTACGCGGAAATCGAAGGCCGGTATCTCGTAGCCTATATCAGAAAGGAAGGGTAACATAAAACCACCTATACAGGCATCTACATGACAGAGCAGCCCACGCTGCAGCGCCCGCGCTGCGATCTCTGTGACCGGATCTACTACGCCAAAGGGGTAGGAAGGTGCCGAGCCTACGAGCATGATGGTCTCGGGGCGGATGGCGCGCTCTATAGCTGCTACATCCGCGCGATAGTCACTACCAACTTTTGTCGCGGTGTAGTCTACCTCCATGATCTGAAAGGCCTTCATAAAAGCGGGGTGCACAGACTCCGGTACTACTACGTGCGCACGCCTGATGTGCGGTTTGTTTTTGCGCGCCCAGTCGCGGGCGGTTTTGACGGCCAAGAGGATGCTCTCGGTGCCGCCGGTAGTGATATTGCCACAGACATCTGCATCGCCATGAAAGAGATCGGCACACATACTCACTGCCTCGCTCTCCAGCTCTGCCAGGCTGGGGGTAGCGGTGGGATTCAATGCATTGTCAGCATAGTACTGGTCAAAGACCTCCTTGATGGCGTGCTCGCGCTCAGCCCCCGGATGGTAGATCAGGCAGAAGGCGCGTCCGCGGCGCCAGTCTATGTCTTTGGCGCGTTTCTGCCGGACGGTGTCCAGCAGATCAGAGACAGGTGTGGCACTGGCCGGGAAGCGGTGTGGCTGCATAGTCATAGCTCGGTAGTGGTTATCCTCTCAAAGCTACATTATTTCCCACGAGGAATAAAGTGGAAGCCGAGGGCCTGGTGCCGGCATAAAAACAAAAAGCCCCTTGGAAGGGGCTTTTGCGGATCGGACGGGGCCGCAGTTAAGTCAAGGAATTATACAGTCATTTGTATAAGAATGGTGACTTGGGTCTACTGAAAGATTGGCTGTCAAATCTTTGTGTACAAAGTTTTCGAATGGGGACGGTTAACGGTGTTTCTCTTTGGATAAAAATGTGCGTGTAAATGATGTGTGTGGCTTCAAAATTTGCACAGAATTCTATTCTAGGTTTGGCAAAACAATATTTATGAACAAAATAAGTCTACTAATAGCCCTGCTTCATTTAAGCCATCAATGCAACGCAATAGAAGGCAAAGGTTATTATACTGTCGCCGCCAAAACCTCTCTTCCCGGCAATGGCCGATGGGACTACCTTACCCTTGATGATTCCAGCCATAGGCTTTTTGTTTCCCATGGAGATATGGTACAAGTAGTGGATGTCAACTCAGTAAAGGTGATAGCTACAATACCTGATACTAAAGGAGTGCATGGCGTTGCTCTGGCCCATGACCTGGATAAAGGCTACATTAGTTGCGGGAAAGACAATACTGTCGTTGTATTTGATCTCAATATTTTACAAGTACTGAAAACGGTGCCTATGACAGGCATCAATCCCGATGGCATCCTGTACGATCCATACAGCCATAATGTTTTTGTATTTAACGGGAAAACGTCGAATGCTACAGTAATGGACGCCAGAGAGGATAAGGTAATAGGAACCATAGTGCTCAAAGGTAAACCGGAGTTTCCCGCTACTGATTGTAAGGGGAATATCTATGTCAATATAGAAGATAAAAGTCTCCTCAGCGTAATAGGTGCCAAAACGCTACAAGTGCTGAACAACTGGACCATAGCCCCAGGAACTGAACCAAGTGGTCTGGCTATAGATACAGCTCATCACCGATTATATACTGTCTGTGATAATCAAAAAATGATAGCCGTGGACTACCTCACCGGAAAAGTCGTAGCTCAGACGCCGATAGGAGCGCGCTGCGATGGCGTAGTATATGACGCAGTGCTACAGCGCATCTGCACCGCCAACGGGGATGGGACAATAACAGTCATAGATGCGTCAGAAGGTAAGTACAAAGTACTGGCAAATGTGCCAACCCAAAAAGGAGCGCGCACCGTAGCTATCAGCCAGACGTCACATCACCTGTATCTGCCTACAGCAGAATTCAGCCCAGCACCTCCGGCTACAAAAGAGAATCCTAAGCCAAGACCAACAGTCAAGGATGGCACCTTCCGCATCCTCGATATCGCACCGGACTCAAAATAATGACCAGTGATAATTAACTTACAGCATGAAGATCCTGATCGTAGAGGATGACAAAGACCTGGGTGAATCGCTCTTGGCCTATCTTAGGCAGGATGGCTATACCTGCGAGAGGGCGGAGAACTTTATGATAGCTGATGATAAGCTCTCCCTGGGCCTATACGATGTAGTGCTGATAGATATCACGATACCTGGCGGGAGCGGCCTCGATCTGATACACACTATCAAGTCTCATCGCCCTGAAACCGGCATCCTGATCATCTCTGCCAAGAACTCTTTAGACGATAAACTCAAGGGCCTCGACCTGGGCGGTGATGACTACCTGACCAAACCTTTTCATCTGGCAGAGCTGAATGCGCGCATCAAAGCGCTGATACGCCGCCGCAGCTTTGATGGCAAAAATGAGATAGAGTACCACGAGATCAAAATAGATCCGGCCCTCGCGGCAGTCACGGTCAATCGTCGCACTGTAGAACTGACCAAAAAGGAGTTTGATCTGCTGCTTTTCTTTATTAATAACAAGAACCGCGTGCTAACAAAGGAGGCGATAGCTATGCACCTGTGGGGAGATAGCACCGATGGCGACTTTAGCTATGACTTTATCTATACACACATCAAGAACCTGCGAAAGAAACTGGCAGATAAAGGCTGCACGGACTACTTGAAATCTATCTATGGAATGGGCTATAAATTCTCAGACAAATGAAGCTACTGGATAAAAGTGCTTTGTATAATCTCCTGCTTTCCATAGCGATCATAGCTCTTGGGGCAATTTGTTTTTATGTGGCACTAGAAAAGTTTATAGATGATGATGTAAATGAGAAACTGGCTATTCAGAAGGAAAGAATAGAAAGGGGGTTGGCGAGGATCGACTCCATCTCTATTGAATCCAAGGTACTAAACAAAGATATCGTCTACACCAAACTTGTTGCCAATGAAAATTATCCTCAGACCCAGGTGGACACGAGTATTTTTGAGCCATTTGACAGGGAGTTTGTTCCGTATCGTGTGCTATCCTTTACTGCGCACACCAGATCAGAAGGCTATAGGGTGCAGATATACCAGTCACTCATAGAGTCTGATGACATCACGCATCGCATATCACGTATAGCCCTGATCATTTTTGGGATTTATATCTCACTATTGGTGGTCCTCAATAGACTCATTTCGCGTAGGCTGTGGCGACCGTTTTACACCATACTGGAGCAGCTGAAGGGCTTTGACCTGAAAAGTGAAAAGCCGCTGGTAACTACTGATACTAGCACAGAGGAATTTGCCGTGCTCAATGCCTCTGTGCAACAGATGATGGACAAGGTGCAGCTGGACTACCGAAACCTGAAGGAGTTTACAGAAAATGCCTCGCATGAGACACAGACGCCACTAGCCATCATCCGGTCTAAGGTAGAACTGCTGCTGCAAGCCGATGACGTGAGCGAATACCAATGGCAGCAGCTGACCAGTATCAATGATGCAGTAAGCAAACTCTCGCGTCTCAATAAAGCCCTCCTCCTGCTGGCCAAGATAGATAACAATCAGTTTGGCGAGATGCAGGATATCAATCTCTCCGCACGAGTAAGAGACTATATCACAGAGTTGGAGGATCTCATAGCGCTGAAAGAGCTAGTGATACATCCTGATATAGAGGAAGGTGTGGTCACTCGCATGAACCCCTATCTACTGGATGTGCTGCTGGAAAATATTCTGATGAACGCGATCCGACACAATATCATGCACGGCTTTATCAGTATTCATGTCAAGCGCGGCTTGCTGGAGGTGTATAATAGCGGTGAGGCCCTCACAGTAGACCCACAGACGCTCTTTGAGCGCTTCCGCAAGGGTACAGTGCAAAACGACTCTGTAGGCATAGGCCTCTCACTGGTACACCGCATAGCAGTAGGTGCCGGCATGAAAATACAGTACGCTTACAGCAACAAAGTACACTCCATTCGGTTGGCCTTCTGATCGCGGGTTTAACACTTCAGTTTTACTACAGAATCTGGTAGCAGTTTCACCGGCAAATTTGCGACAGCAGTATGATACAGGTTTATACACCCGTCTACCCGATCTGTATTGGTAAGTATGAGTTTGATCCGGCGCGGAAGGTGCTACGCCTGGAGGGTGTGGCGAAGAGGCTCACTCCACTGGAGACGAAAGTCCTGCTAGTCCTGGGCAGCAAGATCAACAAAGTACTCTCGCGCGAAGAGATCGCGACTATCGGCTGGGGTAGCTGCGATTACTATAAGGACCGTAGCATGGATGTATATATATATCGTCTGCGAAAATACCTGGCGGCTGATCCGATGCTATCCATCATTACTATTCACTCTATCGGGTTTTCATTGGTAGCAAAATAGATCAGGAATGTTCAGATTATCTACAGAATCGCAAGCTAGTATTGCAGTATAAAAAATAACAACATGAAACAAACACTGATGATCGCTACGCTATGTGCTTGCACTCTATTTGCTACCGCCCAAAAAATGAGCGAGGACAAAGTACCTGCTGCTGTCAAGGCAAAATTTAAAACCCTTTACCCGGCTGTAAAAGATGTGAAGTGGGAGATGGAAAAAGCTGACTACGAGGCTGGTTTTGAAGTAGGCGAGACCGAAACCTCTGTAGTAATAGACGCGAAGGGTAATTTAAAAGAAACTGAGACAGAAATAGCCGTGAGCGCATTGCCAAAGGCTACGACTGACTATATCACCAAGAACCATGCGGGGGCAAAGATCTCTGAGGCGGCAAAGATTATGGACGCTTCAGGCAAAATAACCTATGAGGCTGAGGTCAATAAAAAGGACCTTTTATTTGATGAAAAGGGAAATTTCCTGAAGTAAGATTATAAGGTTTTAGGGATAGGGCTGCTCTGCATCTGCAGGGCGGCCTTTTTTATGCTAACAGATTTCCTACAAAATCACCCCTCAACTTTGGATCAGCAAGCGTATCAATAATGAATGTACAGCGTATCATATTTCTCCTCATGACCCTCGCGTGGCTCAGTAGTGCTATCGCACAGGAGCGGGCGCTATCCTACTACGTGCAGCAGGGCATCCGCAATAGCCCGCTGATCCGGGACTACCGGCTACAGATAGTGTCAAACGGAGTGGATAGCATGAAGATAAAAGGCACCTTCAAACCACAGGTGGGCCTCGTGGGTCAGCTGTACTACACGCTGGATATCAAGGGCTACGGCTATGATGCCGCAGTGACAAATGGGGGCAACTATCAGGCCCAGGTGCTGGCGAAGCAGGAACTCATCATCCGCAAAGCAAAGCGCACGCAGCTAGAGGCGCTGGACATACAGAGCCAGTACCTGGATAATACTGCAAGGATCACCGAACTGGACCTGACCAAGGCCATCACAGACCTCTACATTACCGCCTATCGAGACTATGCGCTGATACAGACAGCCGACGAGGTACTAAGCCTCCTCGGCAAAGAAGAAGAAGCACTGAAACCACTCGTGCAAAAGGGCATCTACAATCAGACGGACTACCTCAATATCCAAATGAGTAAGGAGACACAGCTACTAGCCAAACGCCAGGCCGATCTGCAATACCGCACAGACCTTTACAGCCTCAATATCGTGTGCGGCCTGGATGATACAAGCTATGTCACGCTCGCTATCCCTGCGGTAGGCCTGAGCGAACGTGTGGTGACTGCTAACCTGCTTCTGCTGCGTCAATATCACATTGACAGTCTGAAATTTGCAAATAATAAAAAGCTGGTCAATCTGCAATACCAGCCTAAGTTAACGGCCTTTGCAGATGCGGGACTCTGGACGGCAGATATACCTGCATTCTATAAAGGTTTCGGTGCTGGTGTGGGGGTCAATTTCTCCATGCCGCTATATGACGGCAAGCAGCGAAAATATGACTTTCAGAAAATAGATCTGGCTGCGCAGATCTCACGTGGTTATCAGCAGTACTACCGCACGCAGTACCAGCAGCAGGTCTACCAGCTGGATGCTCGGCTACGCGCTACAGATGACCTGATCAGAGAGACTACACGCCAGCTAAAACTCTCTAATGACCTCATAGATGTGTACCGCACGGAGCTGGCACAGGGACTAGTGCGCATCACAGACCTGATCCTGACGGTCAATAATTACATCAACTTTCGCACAAGTCTAAATCAGACCACCATGTCACGACTGCAGATCATCAATCAGCTAAACTACTATAAATGAGAAGGCCATATTTCATACCGCTAATCATCTCGGCACTACTCACTGCCTGTCACGCTGCACCTCCTGCAGAGGAGGCCGCGCCTGAGGTGCGGACACCTGTGACCATCACCACTGTAGACCTCGGCGCGATCAGTGATAGCTTCACGCTCAGTGCCACATCTGCGTATACGATCAAGACGGCTGTCAAGGCACCCGCTACCGGCTACCTGCGCCAGATCAATGTCAAGATAGGTGACTATGTGCAGACCGGACAGGTGCTATATACGCTTCAGACCAAGGAGTCTGCAGCTTTCAGGAATAGCCCACTCGACACCATCCTGCGTTTCGACGGGCGCTTTGAGGTCCGGGCCAGCGCTTCGGGGATCGTCACACAGGTAGATAAACAGCGCGAAGACTATGTGACCGATGGTGAGCAGGTGTGCATCATAGCACAGCGCAGTAGCCTCGCGTTTCTGCTGAACGTGCCCTATGAGCTAAATCGCTATATCCATGTAGGTGGTACTGTCCGGATAGACCTGCCCGATCATACGAGTATAAGCGGTACTATACAGTCGCCTCTGGCCATGATGGATGCGGCCTCCCAGACGCAGAGCTTTGTGGTAAAACTTTTAGTCGAGAAGGAAGTTCCCGAAAACCTCATTGCCCGAATCAGTATAGCTAAAGAGGTAAAGGCTTTCACCACTATCATACCTAAAGAAGCCATCGTAGCGGATGAGACGCAACAGAACTATTGGGTGATGAAACTGATCAATGATACGACAGCGGTAAAGGTGCCGGTGCAAAAGGGAATAGAAACCAGCAACGATGTGGAGATCACGTCACCACATTTCCTGCCTAATGACAGGCTGGTACTGACGGGACAATATGGTCTGGCCGATACTGCGGCTATTGAGATCATAAATGCAAAGGAGCATGAATAAGTTCTTCGTCAAATTCAGAAATCCGGTAGCTGTCATGGCGGCTATCATACTGCTGGGTGGTCTGCTCGCCTTGTCCCGTATTCAGACCTCCTTATTCCCGGAGGTTACGTTTCCTAAGATCAAGATCATCATAGACAATGGCCTGCAGCCGGTCAATAAAATGATGATCACAGTGACGAAACCTGTAGAGATAGCAATCAAAAAAGTACCCCACATCACCTCTGTACGGAGTACTACCTCCAGAGGCACCTGCGAGATATCGGCCTATCTGGACTGGAATGCAGATATAGACCTGGCGCAAGAACAGATACAGGCCCGTATCAATGAAATAAGAAGTGATTTGCCGCCGGGATTTACCCTGACTATCGAGAAAATGAATCCCTCAGTGCTGCCTGTGATGGGCTATACACTGCAGAGTGCGGACAAAAGTGCCATCGAAATGAACATGATCGCCAACTATACTGTGAAACCCTATTTATCTCAAGTGAGTGGTGTGTCAGAGGTGCGCAATGTAGGCGGCAAGACAAAAGAATATTGGGTAGAACTAAATGCTCAGAAAATGAGTAGCCTCGGGCTCACACCCGATCAGGTGAGTGCCACGCTGGCCCAGTCTAACTTTATCCTGTCCAATGGATATATCAATAGCTACAAAAGATTATACCTCTCGGTCACTAATGCCGGACTCAATGGCAAAAGTGACCTGTCCAATATCGTGATAAGCAATAATGGTAAACGCATAGTGCTGCTCAGAGATATAGCTACCGTGAGTGTGCATGAAAGGACGGAGTATACCCGTGTGAATGCCAATGGCAAGAGTGCCCTTCTGATCGCAGTATTGAAACAGCCCAATGCCAATCTCATTCAAGTAAGTACAGAAATACAAACAAAGGTGGCCGAGCTTAATAAACTTTTGCCCAAAGGTGTATCCATGCAGCCCTACTACATCCAGGCCGACTTTGTAAGAGATTCTATACAGGGGGCTACTGAGAGCCTCCTCATAGGGCTCTTACTAGCTCTCATTGTGGCTATTTTGTTTCTCCGTTCGGTCAAGGCCAGCGCTGTGATCCTCGTCACCATCCCGGTCACGGCTGCGCTGTCTTTATTTATCATATACGTATGCGGATATACTCTAAACATCATGACACTCGGTGCCATAGGCGCTGCCATAGGCCTGATCATAGATGATGCCATAGTAGTAGTAGAGCAGATCCATCGCACACATGAGGAGCATCCCGGTATAGCCACCCGGCATCTGCTGGCGCAGTCCATCAGATACCTGTTGCCAGCTATGGTGGGCTCTTCTCTCAGCACGATCGTGATATTCATTCCTTTTGTACTCATGAGCGGTGTGGCGGGTGCGTATTTCCACATCCTCACCAATACTATGATCATCACACTTGTTTGTTCATTCTTTGTCACCTGGCTGATATTACCTGTACTTTATCTTCTCTTCACCTGGCATAAGCCGACCGGCACACCTGAGCCACCTGTCATACATAAAACATACAATTGGGTGACTTTTTTCATCCGGCACTGGTGGATGAGTGTAGTCTTTATGTTTGTCTTGATCATATCTACTGTCATCATACTGCCGAAGCTTGAAACAGGTTTTTTGCCAGAGATGGATGAAGGCACTATTATCATGGATTATTTTTCACCACCTGGTACCACGCTGGATGAGACCGACCGCATGCTGAGAGAGGTAGAGAGGATCATCATGAATGTACCGGAAGTGCAAGGCTACTCCAGGCGCACCGGCACCGAGCTGGGCTTCTTTATCACAGAACCCAACCGTGGCGACTATCTGATACAACTCAAGAAAGACCGCAAAAGAACTACAGATGAAGTGATCGATGACATTCGCCAGCAGGTGGAAAGTACGCAACCGGCACTCCATATTGATTTTGGCCAGGTGATCATCGATATGCTGGGCGACCTGATGACCTCAGTACAGCCTATAGAGGTAAAAGTATACGGACCCGATCAGAAACAACTTAGAATATTGGCCGCTCAGATAGGAGATATAGTGGAGAGAGTGCCTGGTACTGCTGATGTATTTAATGGTATAACTATAGCAGGGCCGTCGCTATCTATACAGCCAGACTATATCAAACTGGCTCAATATGGGGTCACTCCTGCTAATCTGCAATCTCAAGTGCAGATACAGCTACAGGGGACCATGGCCGGGAGCCTGCTGGAGAAAGAGCAACAGACAACTATCAGAGTACTCTACCCAGGATCCCAAACAGCCTCGGTGGAGAGTGTGAAGCAGCTTCCCGTATTCCTACCGGGGGGCAAACTACTGGCTCTGAATGAGCTGGCAACGGTGACACTCCAGGAAGGGGACGCCGAGATGGTACGCGAAAATCTGGAGTCCATGTTCGCTGTCAAGGCAAGGCTAAATGGACGTGACCTGGGTAGCGCGATGAGCGCCATACAGGACTCTGTAGGCCGGCAGGTCCATCTACCCAGTGGATATCATATCACCTACGGCGGAGCCTATGCAGACCAGCAGCAGTCGTTCCGCGAGTTGCTGCTGATCCTGATCGCAGCGTGCCTTCTGGTCTTCGTGGTCATTCTATTTCTATTTCGTCAGATACGTGTAGCTGTGTTGATCCTCGTTATCGCCATTCTGGGCGTGTCAGGCAGCTACTTGGGCCTGTACTTCACACATACACCTCTCAATGTAGGTAGCTACACAGGTCTCATCATGATAGTCGGCATCATTGGAGAGAATGCAATATTTACATTCCTGCAATTCAGTGAATCTCTCAAATCGAGCTCGGCAGACGAGGCCATTGCCTACGCTATCTCTACACGGCTTCGCCCCAAACTCATGACTGCGCTGGGTGCTATCATTGCACTGCTACCGCTGGCACTCGGCATAGGTACCGGAGCACAAATGCACCAACCGCTGGCTATCGCCGTGATAGGTGGTTTCATAGTGGCGCTGCCGCTGCTGCTGATCGTGCTCCCGAGTATGCTCCATCTGTTTTTCAGAGGAAAAATGCCGGGAGAAGAAAGCGAACATTGATATTCCACGCGCGATCATATACAGGTAATGTACACCCGCGCACGATCATATATAAGCTATGAAAGCACGTACATTCTACCGCTATAGAGATTTCGTACCTGAGTAGAATGAAGAAGCTCAAGATCTCGTGAACCAGGTCAAAGCGAATGCTCTTTGGAATATCATCGATGAGGATGGCGATTTCGCAATCTATCCTTTGTATGACACACGAACGGGAGGGGCTCAAGACACTTGAACCTCCAACTTGGTTTTGACACCCTTTTTGGCAAGGATTACTTTTAATTGATCTACCGTCCAATAGGGCCTGTCCGACGTATCGCGCGCCGGCTTTGGAAGTAGCCCCTTCTTTTGATAGTTCGTTATAGTGTGTCTGGAGACCCCCAAAAGCTGTGTAAGATCGTTGGTGGTTAATCGCTCTTCTTGCAGCAGGCTTTCGCGCCTGCTTATGATTGCGGCCTTGATCTCATCCCTGTTCTGCCATCTCTTGTCTGACTACCGAGCTCAATAGGTCGGTGAGCAGATCTTGTTCTATCCCGATGATGTTCGCCATTATTCCCGTGTTGTATCATCGCTATTGTAGCAGAAGAAAGAAATTAGAGCTGGGTTTACAGGAAATAAAAGTTCATTTGATTGGTCTAGGGTGGATTTTAAAAGCTTTTTGTCCCCAAGTACAAAAGTTCGCCTGAAGCCTAATGGGTAGACCAAAGTGTGTGTAAACGGCGTGTGTAGGCTTTACCAGAAAATAAAAAGCCCTTGAAAATCAAGGGCTTTTGCTCATACTGAGCGGATCGGACGGGGCTCGAACCCGCGACCTCCGCCGTGACAGGGCGGCATTCTAACCAACTGAACTACCGATCCGTTTTCTTAGGGATTGCAAATATAGGCGCTTTTGGAACTTTAGCAACTTTTCAGAGCATAAAAAAAATTTGTCGACCCTGCCTCCGGGCGGGGTGTTCCGGTACTATGATGCTTATAATGAATCTGGCATGGAGTAGTGGTGCCGGCATCATAGCCCTGGCAAAAACATGCCGCTGCGCTTTTGATATGCGGCATAACCGGCAAATTTCTGCAACAGTAGCGACTCCTCATAGCGAGCCTTAAAGTAAAATAAGATCAAAAGTGCGCCAAAGACCAGCAGGCGAAGTGTACACCCGGAATATAAACTCCAGCCGAGCGTCATGGCCAGTATGCCGGTGTAGATAGGGTGGCGCACGTATCTATATACGCCTATATCTATAAGCTCTGCTGTATGCCTGGGCGTGGGAAAGGCGGAGAGGCTTTTGTGCAGCTTTAGGATAGAGAGGATAATGATGAAAAATCCTGCAGCTGATACCGCCAGACCGGTATATCTGATGAGATGGGGTACGGCGAAATCTATGGCGCTGATACGAAAGAGAAAGATGAACAGTAATAGAAACTGTAGTGATACGAAGGCAATGTCTTTGAAAGGACGCTCCATGATTTTATTTTTGCGGTGTAAGGTCAGATAGGCTGTATCAACAAAAATAAGACCTGGCTGTAGCCCGGCAGGTAACACTTGTTACATATCTCTACCTAATCGATCGCAGTCAGCACGAGATTGAGGTTGTCCTCTCGTGTGAGATGCATCTTGCGGCGGATAGTGACGCGATGATTCTCGATATTGCGGGGAGAGCTGGAGAGGAGTGAGGCTATATCCTTCGTGTTGAAACCGGATCTGAGCAATGCACAAATCCGGCACTCTGTAGGAGAGAGCGTGGGATGTGCCCGGTGCAGACGTACAATAAAACCCCGATGCGCCTCATCGAATTTTTCGCGAAAGCGATCCTTTTCTGATTCCTCTTTGGCAAAAGCCTGATCTATAGCGCGGCTGATGGTTTTGAAAACGGTATCTGGCCTGTGATTTTCTTTGCGCAAAGTGGCGATGCTTTCTTTCAGATCATTGAGCAGCTGTGTACGCTGCTGCAGATGATAGGTGGTCATATTCAGCTCCTGTGTTTTGAAGTCGAGTTCTGCTTTGTGCTGGTCTACTTCTTTTTGCTTCAGCTCCAGGGCATGTATGGTATTGATATACTGGATGCGGCTATTGAGACCCTGCTGTTCTGCTTTGATCTTGTAGTCATACATCAGCCGGAAATATTGTAGCTCCCGGGCGGTATCTCCTGTGGCTGCATAGTAGAGGCAGCGATTTTCTATCAGGTCATGATACAGGGAGCCGCGGTCAGTATCAGGTATGAGCGCAGCAGCTTTATCCAGGTATCTTTTGGCTTTGCGCAGCTGTTTGCGCTCTGCATAAAAGCGGAAAAGCAGAAAGTCAACGTCTATCTCAGGAGTCGCCTTATGGATAATGCGCGCCCTCTCTACGCAGTCCTGCGCATAGCGCAGCATAGCTTTCTCATCACCCAGGCTGCCTGCTACTTCTGCTTTGATCACGAAGATATTGGTATACAGAAAGTGGTGAGGCGGCAGGTAGTCAAACTGCTGCATGACGCCCAGTGCGCGGTCTGCATAGCTAGATGCCAGGATGTATTCTTTCTGCCTGCTGTATAGATACCCCAGGTGTACGCAGGTGCCCGCCTCAGCCACGCTCGGCTTATTGCCATATTCATTGTATATCTCTGTCAGTAGTTCTTTATTATATGCTATGCAGTCATCTACAGGGAGGATACGCATATGTATCTCATTCAGATTGGCAGTGGCCAGCAGGGCGCTACGTACGTCGCCCATAGATACAGCGATCCGATGTGACTCTGTGAGATGGTCTATACCTTCGGTAAACAAATTCAGATTAGAACAGGCCACGCCACAGCAAGTAGAGGTGATAAGCGTGAGCAAGTGATAGGGGTGCTGACGAAATATATATAATGCTTTCAGGCCATCGTCGAGCGCCTCAGAGAATTTTGCAAAATGGATCTTCAGCCTGCACTGTGTATGATAGACGAGGGCCTTCTCCTCCTCTCTGCCATATAGCAGGATATAGGAGCTGCACTGCTGTAGCAGGTCCTGCCCTTCATTGATATGATTGAGTACGACCTCGCAGAACGCTACCTGCAGGGTGGCCGCCATGCGCTCTTGCTCGGGTATTTTGCGGCCAGCCTTACGCAGATAGGTGTACAGGGTGTCACGGCACTCCTGGTAGGATGTGAACCGGTGAAATACATCTGCCGCTGGTGGATTCATATATATGGGTATACCTGTCAAATATATGCAGGAACCGTCAGTCTATATGTATTTTTTGTGGGGTGGCTGCTCCCGGCTGATAATAGCACTAAGATGCAGGCAAGAGCTGCTCCAGCAGCCAGAGCAGCTGCACATCTACACCGGCTATCTGGCGCCAGTGGGTATAGTCTGCCTGTACCTCTGCGCGCAGCGCGGCCATGATCTCTTTCTGCTGATCTTTAGTCTTGAGAGCGGCGCCTGCATAGCGCAGATACAGATCTATGATGCCGAGCTGGCGTGTGTAGTCTCCGGTTTTGATCGCCTTGACAGAGCGGCGCATATTTTTCAACTCGGTGACAGCGAGTGCATACTCGTGCCGCATGAGAAACGATATGGTATAAACAAAACGCGAAATGATCTGAAGCGGCACAGACAGCTCAGTCTCCTTGGGCAGGAGCTTCAGCGCTTCATCGTCCTTACGTAGGTAGAGATAGAAATAAGCCAGGAAAAGCCGGCCTTGATTTTTTAGCCGGTTGCTTTCTATCATGGTCTTAAAATCATGATAAATGCGGATCCCTTTTTCATATTGCCTGAGGTTGATCTGGTTGACCATATAGTTGTGCACGGTGGAGAAAAAGTTAGGCCATTTGTACGGAGCCCCCTCTACGATACATTTCTCCAGATGAAAATCACCCTCCTCATAGTGGCCCTGTATGATCAGCTCGGTGGCCAGCTGATTGCGTGTAGCGAATCGTGCTCTATGTGTCAATACGGCGATAGCCTCATCAGTCTCAGTGAGGGCCAGTGTGTCTCTGAGTACCTGGATGCGAGTGTGGCCGCTGGTCTGATAGGTGTGCTTTTTCAGCACGGTATACTGTGCGAAAATATCTGTGCCTGATATGTCGGAGAGATCTACCACTGTCTGACCTGGCGTGCGCCAGTCTCCTGTAGTATACTGATCTGGTACGATGGTGCGGAGTATATTCTGCAGGTATGCCTCGCGGGCCTCTATCTCACGCAGGCGGTAGAGAAATCGTTTTTTCTCTTCATGCTCCCACTGGTGCAGCGCATCCAGCTGCTGTGCTATATTCTCCTGCAGCTTAGGCTGATTGTCTATCATCCAGAGAGACTTCATAGAGTAGAGCGCCGGAGACTCAGAGAGCCCTATGGTCTCAAAGGACTCCTGATGAGAGGCGGCGGCTTTTATCATCTCATCTATATCAGAGCGGAAGAGCGTCTTGATACCCCGCTCAAAATAGGCGCGTGCCAGCCAATAGCTATACAGGCTATTGTTTTTGGCCAGGTGCATGATAGCTGTGCGCTCAGCCAGGTATTTGTATAATATCTCATTGAGCAGCCGTAGCTCATTTCGCAGCAGATAGTCTTTATTTTTTGTATAGTCTTCCTCAAAAACTTTTTTGAAGAGCAAGGTATTGTCGGGCTCACTATCATCTTTGCTGCTGAGTACCAGCTGGCGAAATAACCTGAGCAGGCCCTGTCTTTTGTGTGTAGACAGGGATGTTTCGAGGTCCTTGACCTCATCAGGAGAGAGGGCACGGACAATATCCAGAGTACGCATACATCAAATTTATACCTATTGATCCTGAATATTATGTGTTTTTGAACGGGACGCAATAAAAGTATCACAAATGAGGTAAACAAAATTACCTCATGTAAATGAAAATCAAGTATTTATTTAATTTTTTAAGAAAAATACAGATACCGATAAGTATCACAAAGGCTAAAAATCTGACATCAAACAGACAAAGGAGAGTCTGACTTTTGTCGTCAGAAGTAAACCATCAGTAAACCAATCAACCCACCCAATCATGAGGAAGCTCATATTTATCCTTACGATCTTTTTTAGCACAGGTGTGCTCGCCCAGGCACCCCCGCAAGGGATCAACTATCAGACCATCGTGCGCAATGCGCAGGGCAGTGTAGTAGGCAATACACATGTAGCGATAAGATTTACTATACACGATCAGAACGCTACAGGCACGGTGGTGTTTCAGGAGACGCATGCACAGACCACCAATCAGTTTGGACTCTTCAATGCCGTGATAGGTACCGGCGGCGGCAACCTGGCCACAGTGTCATGGGGCAGCGGGCCGAAATACCTGCAGGTAGAAGTAGATGTGAACGGGGGGACCAACTATACCGATATGGGTACCACGCAGCTAATGAGTGTGCCGTATGCTCTCTATGCTGCCAATGCCGGAGGGGGCTCGACAGGAGCGACGGGCGCTACCGGACATACGGGTGCGACAGGCGCCAACGGCAGTACCGGTGCCAGCGGCCCTACAGGAGCGACAGGTGCCACCGGCAGTACAGGTGCTACGGGTGTGGGCACCACAGGTCCTGCCGGGACAAACGGTAACGACGGAGCAACAGGACCGACAGGTCCGACTGGTGCTAATGGTAATGATGGAGCCACCGGCCCGACGGGACTCGCGGGCCCTTCGGGCAATGATGGTGTGACAGGTCCGACAGGTGCCAATGGCAACGATGGTGCTACAGGGCCGACAGGTGCTGGTGGTGTGACAGGTCCGACTGGCGCTAACGGTAATGATGGCGCAACAGGACCTACCGGTGCAAATGGTAATGACGGAGTAACTGGCCCTACCGGAGCTAATGGTAACGATGGCGTAACAGGTCCGACGGGTCCTTCAGGCAATGATGGGGTGACAGGTCCAACTGGTGCAAATGGTAGCGACGGCGCGACAGGACCTACAGGTGCGACTGGTGCTGATGGAGTGACTGGCCCTGCAGGTCCTTCAGGCAACGACGGTGCGACAGGACCTACAGGTGCTAATGGTAATGACGGAGCAACTGGTCCTACGGGTCCTACAGGTGCAGGTGGCGGAGCTA
>JAFDYQ010000004.1 GCA_018267365.1 Bacteroidota bacterium
GCCACCTGCCACCGGTCACCCGCCACCAGACCCCCCTCTACAGTCGGAAAACTTGTCTCTTGGAAGCTCAAATGCGCCTCTGCTATGCCTGCCACCTGCCACCAGTTGACCCTCTTCAGTCGGAAAACTTGGTAGAAAGGGTAGCTAGAGCGCCAGCAGCTGGTCAGCTATGCGGCGGTCATTGCTCAGGCGCGGCACCTTGTTCTGCCCGCCTAGCTTGCCCTGGCTCTTCATATATGCCACAAAGGCCCCCTGCGGTAGGGTCCTAATCTTCAGCCGCTGGAGCACGTTGCCCTCCCTCAGGTCGGCATAGTAGACGTTCTTATCTTGCATCAGCTGGTCCACCCGCTCCTCCAGGGCAGCCATATCTGCCGGCACCGCAGCAAACTCGACCACCCACTCGTGATAGGGCAGCTCGCCATCTGCCGTAGTGACCTGCGGCGCCACAGTGAACTCGGTGACCACCACGCCCATCTCAGCCGCAGTCTTCATCAGGGCATACTCCACCTCTTCCCCTATCACATGCTCCCCAAAGGCAGATATGTAGTGCGAGATGCGCCCCGTCACTACTATCCGGTACGGTGCCAGCGAGACGAAGCGCACTGTATCTCCTATGCTATATCCCCAGAGGCCCGCGTCAGTATTGAGGATCAGGGCGTAGTTAACGCCCAGCTCTACATCGGCCAGGCTCACACGCTTCATCGGGTCGCGGTCTATATCCTCCGGCCTGATGAACTCATAGAAGATGCCTCCATTGATATTGAGTAGTAGCCCCTGCTCCCGCTGCGAGTCCTGATAGGCTATGAAGCCCTCACTGGCCGGGTAGGTCTCTATGCTGGCTATCTGGCGCCCTATCAGCTGCTCTATGCGGGCGCGGTAGGGCTCATAGTTCACCCCGCCATAGGCAAAGACCGAGAAGTCAGGGAAGATATTCTTTATGTGCTTCTTACCAGTCAGCTCCAGCAGCTTCTCGAAGTACATGACCACCCATGGCGGTATGCCACTGATCAGAGACATGCGCTCCGGCAGCGTCTCCCTGGCTATAGCCTCTACCTTCTGCTCCCAGTCCTCTATGCAGTTGGTCTCGTAGCTCGGCATACGATTGCGCGTCAGGTAGGCGGGCACGTGATGGTACACTATGCCACTGAGGCGGCCTGATGGTATCACACCATGTTTATCCAATACCGGTGAGCCCTGCAGGAAGATCATCTTCTGGTCAAAGAAGTCAGACTGCCCGGTCTCATGCACATACATCAGCAGGGCGTTGCGCGCGGCTGCGATCTGGGCATCTATAGAGGGCTTGGTGAGGGGGATGTACTTCACCCCAGAGGTTGTGCCGGATGACTTGCAAAAGTACAGGGGTCTGCCGGGCCAGAGTACATCCTCTTTGCCACCCGCTATCAGCTCTATGTAGTGTCGCAAGCCCTCATAGTCGCGAATAGGTACCGATGCTTTAAAATCCTGATATGACCGCACACCGGCAAAGTCATGCTCCCTGCCAAACTGGGTCTTGGCTCCCTGCGTCAGTAGCTGCTGCAATACGCGCTGCTGTATGGCTACTCCGTCTTTGTGTTCCTGATAGATACGTGGTACGATGAGTGCCGCTACCCAGCGGGCTATGGTGCCTTTCCATCCCATGCGGCTAAAGTAGCGTTTATAAAAAGTAAAGCCTGAGCATCTACTCAGGCTTTACCGATAATGTATTGTGGATGTGTCTATTACTTTGCTCCCTCTACCAGTACGATCACTTTGTTCTTGAGGCACTCAGCGAAGCCGCCGCTAATGGTCAGCGTCTTGGTATCGTTGCCCACTTTGTACTTCACTATACCGGCTCCGAGAGCGGAGATGATCGGTGCGTGCCTGTTGAGTAGCTGAAAAGTACCGTCCACACCCGGCAGGGTCACACTGGTGGCCTCGCCGCTGTAGAGCTTCTTCTCCGGTGTCAGTATTTCTAAAGTCATTAGTATTTAGTAATTAGTATTAAGTATTTAGACTAATACATTTTTGATCAAACAAGCCTTACATGCATTTAGTCTTAATACTAAATACTATGTATTGCCATACTATTTCCCAGCTTCAGCCAGGAGCTTCTCACCTTTAGCGATAGCGTCTTCTATGTTACCTACCAGGTTGAATGCAGCCTCCGGGTACTTGTCTACCTCACCAGCCAGGATCATGTTGAATCCCTTGATGGTCTCATCGATAGATACCAGTACGCCCTTCAGACCGGTGAACTGCTCTGCCACGTGGAATGGCTGAGAGAGGAAACGCTGTACACGGCGTGCGCGGTGTACTACCAGCTTGTCCTCCTCGCTGAGCTCGTCCATACCGAGGATGGCGATGATATCTTGCAGCTCCTTGTAGCGCTGGAGGATCTCCTTCACACGCATAGCACAGCCGTAGTGCTCATCACCCAATACAGCAGCGCTGAGGATACGGGAGGTGCTATCCAGTGGATCTACTGCCGGATATATACCGAGCTCGGCGATCTTACGGCTCAATACGGTAGTAGCATCGAGGTGCGCAAAGGTCGTAGCCGGAGCCGGATCGGTAAGGTCATCCGCTGGTACGTATACCGCCTGTACGGAGGTGATAGATCCCCTCTTGGTAGAGGTGATACGCTCCTGCATCAGACCCATCTCGGTAGCCAGGGTAGGCTGGTAGCCCACCGCAGATGGCATACGGCCGAGGAGTGCCGATACTTCAGATCCCGCCTGGGTAAAGCGGAAGATATTGTCGATGAAGAAGAGGATATCCTTGCCTCCCTTCGGATCATTCTTGTCTCCGTCACGGAAGTACTCCGCGATGGTCAGACCTGACAGGGCCACACGTGCACGTGCTCCTGGTGGCTCATTCATCTGGCCAAATACGAGGGTAGCCTGAGACTGTGCGAGCTGCGCAGGGTCTACCTTAGTGAGGTCCCAGCCGCCAGCTTCCATGCTGTGCTTGAACTCTTCACCATACTTTACTACGTTAGACTCGATCATTTCACGCAGCAGGTCATTGCCCTCACGGGTACGCTCACCTACACCGGCGAATACAGAAAGACCAGCATATGCCTTCGCGATATTATTGATCAACTCCATGATGAGTACTGTCTTGCCCACACCTGCACCACCGAAGAGGCCGATCTTGCCACCCTTGGCATATGGCTCCAGGAGGTCAATCACTTTGATACCGGTGAAGAGTACGTCAGCTTCAGTAGAGAGGTCCTCATACGGAGGAGGCATACGGTGGATCGGGTAGCCACCTTCTTTAGATACTGGTACGTTGATACCGTCGATCGCCTCACCTATTACGTTGAAAAGGCGGCCCTTGATGCTCTCGCCCACTGGCATAGTGATAGGAGCGCCCTGGTCTACCACGTCCATACCGCGGCGGAGGCCGTCAGTAGAGTCCATGGCCACAGTACGGACACCATCCTCACCGAGGTGCTGCTGTACTTCGAGTACCACTTGTTGACCATTGTCACGCGTCACCACGAGGGCGTTCATGATCTCAGGGAGTACGCCGCCCTGCGCGAAGCTCACGTCCACTACCGGGCCGATGATCTGCTTTATTTTACCAACGTTTGCCATGCTAGCTATTGATTGATTTTAAGTGTTTTAATGGACCAGCCGCCAGTAGCCAAAAAGCCCACTCTCGACCGAATTCGGGTGCGAAAATAGGCTTTTTGGGGAGATTTAAAAGGAGAATTTTAACATGGGAAGGAAATGGGGGAAAAGAGCATAAAAAGGCCCACCGTAAGGGTTGGACTATGAGTAAATTATATCCGTTGTAATATTCAAAAAATAAAAATCGCCAGATTTTCGCCCAGAAGCGGTTGTTAATTCACAATCTTCACGGGCAGATATGCGCCTCCATTTGACCCAACAATATTTACTGGTAATCCTTGAATTCCATTTATACCGTTAACACTAACAATATTAAATCTTGTATAGGATTGGAGCATATACTTGAGTTGATTGAAGTAATAAAATTAAGCGCGGAATTTTTATTAATAAGTTATCGGATAGAACGAGTAACAGTACAGCTATTACCATAAACTGGTTTGCCTCTCGGAATAATAAAAACATATCTTGTTTACTAATCAATAATTTATGTTAACAAGTACTAGAAATCTGTCTCGTCAATATCGTGTCGCACAGGCAGTCCATTATTTTCATCGAAGTCCACACTTCTAAGAATAAAAATTGCCCTCCAGGGTTCGTTTCAAAATAATAATATTGGCCAGACGGTGTTAATCTTAAATCTATAGCTGAATATACTAAACCTAGGGCTTTATTCAGTTTTATTAAAGCACTAGCAATTGAAGTGTCAAGATTATGCGCCTTCCACGGGTTTGACACATCAACCCTCCAATCTATTGGATCTTTCCCTTTTCGGGTTTCAACTTCCGCAGCAAAGATATTTTCGCCTATAACAATTACCCTAACATCTCTGTCTACTGGAATCTCTTCTTGGATAATTACGGGACAGTTGCTCAACAAGTCTAAGAATTGTATATCATTATTTTTAAGTAAAACTGTCTTAGTGGATTTAACACTGGGATGATCTGAAAGCTTTTTACAAATAACCGAACCTTTACTATTTTGAATAAACTGAAGTGCATCATCCTTGTTATTGGTAATCAAAGTATCTGGTATCTGCAAATTCAGCTTTTGGGCAAGCTGCAGCTGTAAGATTTTGTTATTGGCTAACTTGTGTTTAATTGGGTTATTAACCCAATTAATTGTGGAATTGTTAAACAGACCACTCATTTGGTGATAAGTGTTTTCATGATTATATTGTGAATATTCATCTTTTAGAAGTTCATCATGGGACAAAAATACTTCCCACCTGCGGCACCAAATCCCATTAAACGTCTGAAGGGAAAATCTCCCCTCAGACGTTATTATTTGTGAGTCAAGTTTATTAACATGAAGGTTATGAGAGATGAAATTTGCCCCACCTAATTGCCTAGTGTCTAAAACAATTGTTTTACTTGAAAATTTAGTTTCAAAATTTTCTTTGACAAGCAATAAAGTTGAATCATGATCATCATGCCCAAAGAGTAATACTTTCCTCATTTAATCATCAATGTCACAAGTGCAGTCAGTAGCCGTATCTCTACAATTTGAGAGAGAATAATCTGCCCTCACATTCGTATTTTTGGGAACACCTCCTGTTTTGTTAACGTATTTGAGGAAAAGTTCTTTGAACACTTTTGTTTCGTCCTGATTTAATGCTTCATTTTGAATTTCGAAAATGAAAGGCTTTTTTGTGTTTTCGCTCATAAAACTTATTTTTCGCTTACTCTATATAAGACCGTTTTCAGCTTCCCCGGTTGCGTACTCTGATTCGCAGCTTTTCCGCTATTCGCTGTAAATGTTTAATAATGATCGGCCATTACAATCGGATGACCGTTTGGGCAATTTCCTAAATCAGTTAAACGTATAATGGAAGCTTCTATAAGAGAAATATTATTAGCTGTATAAATACATGCTCCAGCAAAGGATGATTGCCAATTACCAAAGATTTGTCCTTGAGAATGATAAATCAAATCCTTTCTAGAGAAATGCGTGTAGCTTAATAGATGTTTTTCCTCAGGTAATTCATTGTTTAGAATAGATCTAATTTCTCCGGAGAATATTGAATTTGCTAATTGTATAGCAATTTTATCATTATTTGCATCAACTTCAATGACTGATATTTTTCCAACAATATCTAAACATTCAAATGTGTAATGATATCCGAAATTGAGAAGTAACTCTGATTTTGACTTTAGCTTAATTTCCATAATAATTTATTTTAATAATTTCTTGAAATTCTTAGTGACTTTCTGTAAGCTTTGATTGGAAATTTTTCTTTCAACTTCTGTCAAGGAATATAAAGCATATTAAAATTCTATAAATGTTATTAAATTATATTATATGCTCTATAACTTTCTTATGCATGCCAATGGAAGAGCATTTCGCAAGTCAGATTCTTTATCGTAAGCTGAATTTCTTTATAATATCTTATTCACATTATAGGTAGTTTAAATGTAATCTCTATCCCATAAGTAGCCTTGACGTTAATTCTGTTGAACATTCCAATGTTTTTTGGAATTGTGATCGTTTTATTTTTCCATTGATAAATGTCCAATTCCTTAACCAATGAATCAATAGCCATTAATGGCTATTTTTTATTTCGGAGGAACTGTTATATAAAAACACCAACTCCGCACTACTCTTCGCAGCATTTCGCGCGAGCATATTCTTGCGGTGATTAGACACTGTGTTATCGCTGATCTTGAGTTGATGGGCGATCTGTTTGCTGCTGTAGCCGCGGGCTACGAGGGAGAGGATCTCTTTTTCGCGTTGGGTCAGCGAAAGAGAGGGGATTGATAAAGGCTCATTCATGGTCTATCAGGTTTAAAGGATTAAAATGCTGGGGTAGACCTAAGGTCATGAGTCTTTTTATTCCTATCAAGCGTTTTCGAGATGGCTAACCATTTCTAGGTATGCATCTTCAACAAAAGCAAAAACTTTAATATCAAACAGAATATTAAATTATTCTTCCCTATACCTATAAATGGGTAGATGACCCGCTACCCACACCCGTTTATAATCCTTTTGAACCTTTCAGGAATATGGGCTAGCTTTGTGGCTCAGAAGTGATGGAGCAGACAGAACTGATAAGCAAGATCGAGGCCTCTCTCGATACGATGCGGCCCTACCTGGGCAGCGATGGCGGTGGCGTGGAATTGGTAGACATCTCAGATGATATGACTGTGCGCCTGCGCCTGACAGGTGCCTGCAAGACCTGCCCACAGAGCTTTATGACTATGAAGGCTGGTATAGAGACAGCCATCAAACAGGCTATACCTGAGGTGCAGCGCGTGATAGCTGTAGACCTCGAGCCCGCGATATAATTCTCCTTTCTCTTTAGTTATTCTATCCGTGCCTGCCGCAGGGTAGTGAGCCAGTGGAGCAAACCCACATCCATGACACTAGAACAACTCACTGCACTCATCCGCCGCAAAAAGTCCATGCTCTGCGTGGGCCTGGACACTGACCTGAAGCTCATCCCACAGCACCTGCTATCTGAGGAGGACCCTGTATTTGCATTCAATAAGGCGATCATAGATGCTACACTGGATATAGCTGTGGCGTACAAACCCAATATTGCCTTCTACGAGGCTATGGGTATCAAAGGCTGGCAGAGCCTGGAGAAAACGATTAAATACCTCAATCAATTCAAAGACGAGGTTTTCACCATAGCGGATGCGAAGCGCGGGGATATAGGCAATACCTCTAAGATGTATGCAAAGTCTTTCTTTGAGTGGCTGAACTTTGACTCGGTCACGGTGGCACCGTATATGGGTGAAGATTCTGTGACGCCGTTTCTGGACTATCCGGGTCACTGGGTGATATTGCTGGGATTAACTTCTAATAAAGGGTCAAAAGATTTTCAATTTACTGAGAGTGAAGGCAAGCGTCTTTACGAGCGTGTGATCACAAAGGCACAGGAATGGGGTGGCCCTGATAGGCTGATGTATGTAGTAGGCGCTACGCACGCAACGGAGATGAAGGCTATACGGGCACTGGCACCTGAGCATTTCTTCCTCGTGCCGGGTGTGGGTGCGCAGGGGGGTGATGTGCGCGAGATATGCGAGGCTGGCATCAATAGGCATGGAGGCCTGCTGATCAACTCTGCCCGCCAGATCATCTATGCCTCGGGGGGGACTGACTTTGCTGAAAAGGCCCGTGAGATGGCGCTGGCTACACGTGAGCCAATGCTGCCTTTTATACCATAGATGGCCATTTCTCAAAAAAATATATCTTCGTCAGCCCAACAACTACTCATATGAAAAAACTCCTCCTCACAGCGCTGATAGCTGTAGCCGTGATGACCACTACTGTGCGCGCACAGGACGCATTTGCCACGCAAATGAAGGTGTACGGCATGGCATTGAAATATTATGATCTCCAGACTGCTACTACGGCGCTATATAATGCTATGGCTCTGAAGCCTGAGCGTAAAGACCTGCGCGACTCCCTGACCAATATCTACTTCCTCGGAGAGCGGTATGGACAAGCCTATACCCTGGGCGAAGAAATACTGAAAGAAGACCCTAAGCGGGACGACATCCTGGCTATCGTAGCTGTGTCTAAGCAGTCCCTCGGCTTTGCTAAGGAGGCTCTGGAAGATTATGAGAAGCTCTATAAGGATTCCAAGCAGATATTTTACCTCTATCAGATAGCCTCTCTGCAGCATCAGCTAAAGAGGGTGGGAGAGTGCCTGGCCTCTCTGGATCAAATCATAGCTGACGAGGCATCTACCAAACAGATGGTGAGCCTGCGCAATGGCAATGGAGCCTCTCAGAACGTACCGATGAAAGCTGCTGCAATCAATCTGAAAGGCATCATCACCCTGGAGCTGAATCAATCTGCCAATGCAAGGGCGCTCTTCAATGAGGCGATCAAGATGTTCCCGGACTTTGAGGCGGCCAAAGGCAATATAGCGATCATGGACCAGCAGGACGCAACGTCTGCTGCTCAGGCCAAAGGTGCAGGTACTGCAGCACCTAAAGCCACTCCTGCACCTAAGCCTGCCGGCAAGTAAACACTAAGTTAATTTTCTATAAAGAAGATCAAGGAGACGCATGCGCCCAAAGGCTATGCGTCTCTTTCATTATGGCTTTTAGGCGCTTGGGGGTTTTTTCCTAGATTTGCCGCCTGTATTTTTACCGAAATCTATATTAATGATCTATCTACAATTACTTCTCGGGCTGTCTATACTGGTAGCGCTGCATGAGCTGGGACACTTCCTGGCGGCACGGGCTTTCAAGACAAGGGTCGAGAAGTTCTATCTCTTTTTTGACTTCCTCTTTCCGCTTCCGACAGTATTAAATTTTGCGCTCTTCAAGAAAAAGATCGGCGATACTGAGTATGGTATAGGCTGGTTTCCGCTGGGGGGATATGTCAAGATAGCCGGCATGATGGACGAGAGTATGGATGAAGAGCAGATGAAGCTCCCGCCTAAGCCGGATGAATATCGCAGCAAGAAGAACTGGCAAAAGCTGATCATCATGCTCGGTGGCATCATCATGAATGTGATCGTAGCCTGGGTGATTTACTCACAGTTGCTTTTTTGGGGAGGGGAGGCGCATATACCTGCAGATGCCACTAAATACGGCATACATGCTGATACACTAGCACAGATCGCTGGTTTTCGTGAGGGAGATATTGTTTTGAGCCATGACGGGGGGCAGAAGTTTGAAAGTTTTACCAATATACCCCGTGAGGTGCTGCTGGATGATATCAAAACTATAGAGGTAAGGCGTGACGGCCGGGAGACAAGCTTCAATGTGCCTGTCGATTTCAAGGCGAAGGCTGTAGCGATGGGTGCGAAGGTCAAGGGCTTCATAGAGCCGCGTATGCTGTGTGTGGTAGATACTTTTAGCAGTGGTAGCGTGGTGTCGGACAAATTCAAAAAAGGGGACCGGGTGATCAGTATCAATGATCATCCTATCAATTATTTTCAGGACGCACCACCGGTAGTATCGGCGTTGAAAAATCAGGACGCCCATGTAGTTTTTCTGCGAGGCAAGGATACTATGAGTTTCACCGTCCGCGTGCCTGAAACCGGTTTGCTAGGCTTTTCTCCTGAGCGGGATTCCACAGCTATAGGTTATACCGAGATACATTATTCGTTCCTGCAATCTTTTGGTGGTGGTGCCAAAAGGGCCGGCAAAGAAATACGCGACTACTTTAAACAACTCAAGCTGATTTTCAGCCCTACTGTGAAGGGATACAAACAACTCGGCGGTATAGGATCTATGGCCTCTATGTATGGGGCCGGAGGCCCCGTCTGGGACTGGTATAAATTCTGGAGTACTACCGCATTTATATCTGTGGTACTGGCCATCATGAACCTGTTGCCTATACCCATGCTGGACGGCGGCTATGTGATCATCCTGCTCATAGAGATGGCGCTGGGTCGCCCACTGAATGAGAAAGTGCTGGAGAATATCCAGCGTGTGGGATTCATACTTATCATCTCCCTGATGTTGTACGCCAATGGCAATGACTTGTACAAGTTCATCATGGCCAGATTCTTCCACCAAACAGTCTAATCTACATGGCTAAGACCTTGGATCAGATCAGAGTAATAGCCGTAGCAGGCGCAGGAGCTATGGGCGCGGGTATCGCGCAGGTCTTTGCGCAGGCTGGATATAGTGTGCTGGTGTATGATCTGGCTGCTATGCAGCTGGACAAGGCAAAGGCTGGCATCACGGACAATCTCATTAAAGCTGTAGCAAAAGGCAAGCTGTCAGAAGCAGATAAGAATGCTGCCCTAGCTCGTGTGGAATATACATCTGATCTCTCTGTGCTGAAGGCTGACCTTATCATAGAGGCTATAGTAGAAAAGCTGGAGGTCAAAAAGGAGCTCTTTGCAAAGCTGGCAGAGATCAATGGACCAGATACGATACTGGCATCTAATACATCCTCTTTGCCTATCACTCAGATAGCCCGTGGTATACCACACCCGGAGCGCGTGGTGGGTATGCACTTCTTCAACCCTGCTCATATCATGCAGTTGGTAGAGGTGATATCCGGCGCGGAAACGTCTGCAGCGGTACTGGAGGTGATGAAGGCGCTGACTGTCAAAATAGGAAAAGCACTGGTAGTGGCAAAAGACTCACCGGGCTTCATAGTAAACCGTGTGGCACGCCACTACTATGTGGAGAGCCTGAAGGCTATGGAGGAGCGCGTGACCACCATGGAGAATGTGGATGCCCTGATGGAATCTGCGGGATTCAAAATGGGGCCATTCCGGCTGATGGATGCACTGGGCAATGATGTGAACTTTGCCGTGACCTCTTCGCTTTATGAATCCTTCCATCAGGATCCTAAGTTCCGCCCCTCACGTATACAGCAGCAGAAGGTTGATGCGGGGCACCTTGGCAAGAAGACTGGTAAGGGATTTTATTCTTACGAATAAAAGTCGACTGTCAACTGTCGACGAATCCATTCAAGAATTTCAAGTATAGCAGTTTCGTTGACTGTTGACCGTTGACAGTGGACGCGCATTGAGCGCCCGAGTAACTGGTACACTTTTAGCTGACAAATCCCCGTATTGCCGTATCGCTCAGATTTTATACATTCGCTTTAAATATTTATCGCACACATGACTTTATCAGAAATCGTATCAGTCACGGGGCTGCCGGGCCTCTACAAGACCTCCGGCAAAAGAACAGACGGACTCATCGCTACCTCTCTGGTAGATGGTACGACTAAATTTGTATCCGGCAGGACCCACCTCTTCAGCACACTGGATAATATCACTATCTATACCCAGGAGGGCAGCAAGGAGCTAAAGGAAGTACTTGCCTCTATGAAGAAGAATGAAAAGTCTAACTCTCCAGTAGACCTGAAGGGCGATGACGCTCTGAAGGCATACTTTGAGGTAGTGCTCCCGGACTATGACAAGGAGAAGTTCTACGCCAGCCATATGAAGAAGCTGGTGAGCTGGTACAATATCCTGAACGCAAAGGGCCTGATAGAAGAGCTGATAGCTGACAAGCCTGCTGAGGAAGTAACTGAAAAGTCTGAAGCTACAGAAGGCGAGGCTGAAAAGTCAGCAAAGAAGGCTGCTAAGGCTGACAAGGGCGAGAAAGCAGCCAAGCCTGCCAAGGAGACCAAACCGCGCGCCGAGAAAACTGCAACAAAGGCTTCCAGCAAGCCGGCAGCAGGTGGTGCCAGAAAGACTGTGACGCCGAGGAAAGCGTCGTAACAGGTACGGGACTGTAGATATTATAACGGAAAGGCGCTTTAGGGCGCCTTTCATTGTTTAGCGGATTTTATAATCGTACAGCAGTGCTTGGCTGTATCTGGCTTGTTATTAAATCGATAATTATTACTTTTAGCACATATGCTCGATCTCGCCTTCCGCAATCTGGGCCGAACCAGAGAAATACTTGGGATCCTCATCAAATGGGGATTTGAAGATGTAGTCATCAACTCTACGCTGCGCAACCTTGTACCCGAGTCTACGCGACTCAGCTGGATGCGCGATGAGAAGCCTGTGATGGAGCATACGCGCTACGAGCGTATCCGCATGGCAGCGGCAGACCTGGGTCCTACATTCGTCAAGCTGGCGCAGATCCTGAGCAATAGGCCGGATATCATACCGGAGGGGCTCGTCAAAGAGTTTGAAAAACTGCAAGACCGCGTGCCACCGTTTGATACGGAGCTGGCCAAGCGGATCGTAGAGAAAGAACTGGGTCAGAAAATAGAAGATGTCTTTGAGACATTTGATGACAAGCCACTGGCATCTGCCTCTATCGGTCAGGTGCATAAGGCTAAGCTGAGAACGGGTGAGGTAGTAGTGGTAAAGATACAACGCCCGGAGGTGGCTGAGATACTAGACCGCGACATGCAGATCATAAAAGATGTGGTACAGCGCGCCGACCGCTATCTCAAAAAGCAAGGCATCCTGCAGGCCGATGAGGTGGTGCGCACCTTTGAGCGTAGCATCATGAAGGAGCTGGACTACCGCAATGAGGCACGCAATATCGAGCGCTTCCGCTCTACGTACAAGGACAGGACGGACTTCTATATCCCACGTGTCTACAGGGAGTTTTCTTCTGACAAGATACTCGTGATGGAGTTTGTAGCAGGCTGCAAGATCACGGACATGGATCAGCTGCGCAAGTGGGGCATAGACCCCCGCACCATAGTAGAGCGGGGTATGGATATCTATCTGACCATGATCTTTGAGTACGGTTACTTTCATGGTGATCCGCACCCGGGCAATATACTGGTGCGTGAGGATGGAACGATCATCCTGCTTGACTTTGGCATGATAGGCCAGCTGATGAAGAAGGACAAATATGCCTTTGCGGGCATATTTATAGCCATGAGCCGAGGCGATGCCAGAGAGATGGCCACCAATATGATAAAGCTGGCAGTGGAGCACAATATCACGGATATGCGCCAGTTTGTCTATGACCTCAATGACCTGATAGAGGACTACGCGTACCTGGATGTAAGCGAGAGCAGTATACAGGATGTGATACAGCGCCTGCAGAAGATTATGTATGAGTACCACATCACGGTACCGGGAGGTATCTTCATAGTTTTCCGCGCCTTTGCCATTCTGGAAGGTATAGGCAAGAAGATGCACCCTGAGTTTAAAACCTACGACTTTATCAAGCCATATGGTATGAGGCTGGTCACGGAGCAGCTAAAGCCTGAGAACCTGGCGGAAGAAGCAAATAACAGGTTCTCCACCTTTTCATCCTTCCTCGGCACACTGCCTCAGGAGCTGCGTGGTATCATGCAGAAGACGTCGCGAGGCAAGCTCCACTTTGAGATAGAGCTGCAGGGCTACGGCTATGCACTCAAGAAGTGGGATAGCGTGACAAACCGTATGTCTATCACCTATATCATCTGCGCGCTGATGCTATCTTCCTCTATTGCCCTGCTGGGCAACTATCCAGAGGAGATGAAATTTTACTACGGCATCAATAAATGGAGCTTCGTAGGATATTGCATAGCAGGCGTTCTGTTTGTGGTACTCATGTACACCATCATCCGCCGCCGTATCTACAAATAAAAAGGGCCGGATGAACCGGCCCCCTGTATTCAATTTATCTTATCAGATCATTTTACAGTGAATTGGCGAACTGCCTTGCCGTTGGCTGTGTTGATCACCAGCATATAAACGCCGGATGAAACATTGCCGAGATCGAGTGGCAGTTGCTTAGTACCGGTCACATCTATAGCCTCTGTATGGATAGCACGACCCAGTGCGTCCATTACTATTACATTGCCATTCAGGCGATCTTGGGCTGAGATGTTGACTGTAAATGATCCCTGATTAGGATTTGGGAACACATTCATATCTACCCCAGCCAGTATCTCTTGGATACCTGTAGCATATGCTACTCTCAGATGATACGGGAAGAAATTGGTCAGGTTAGTGTTAGCTATACAGCTATCATATCTACCACCGCCCAGTTGAGCAGGAGCGAAAAAGTGACCGCAGCCAGTGCCGGTGATAGTCAGAGGGTATTCTTGTGCAGCTGCAGAGGTAGTACCGCTGAATGTGGCACATGCATAGCGGCCAGCCAGGATCCAGCTGCCAAGTGCAGGAGTACTTGCAGAAGTGATACCTGAAGGTTCTCCAGATATAGCATCTATTTTGACGGAATCAATGTAGGCAGTACCTGGCGCGTTAGGGACAAAATCGCTGGCTAAAACGCTGTCTGGTATTTGTATACTGACGACTTCAGAATAAAACTGACCGGTAGTGATAACGGGGAGGGAGTCAGGATATACCTTAGTAGAACCAGTGAAATGTGTCGTGTCAGGTGTACATTGTGCAGATGCACCAAACGAGAGGCCAGCTACGAGTGCAAGTGCAAGTAGTGTTTTTTTCATTGTTATAGTTGTGTTTTTGTTTTGATGATTGTTTCCAAAAATAGTGAAAGTCCGGCGGTCTCACTATGATTTTTTGCAAAAAATATGACCTATTTATTGTGGATAGGTGTTGGGCAGGTATCCCAGGTCTCGATAGATGTAAAAACGCAAGGCTGATATGAGGAATATCAGTGTATATAGATTATATTAAATCGACTGAAGGTCAGGGCTGCTGCTGGTCAGCCAGGCCTTTGGCCGCATCGCGGTCAAACTGGGCGCGCATCGGATCGCCTTGGTCTTGATAGAGTTGCGCGCGGATATTGTAGTACTCCGGTTTGGTTTGTCCCATCTCTATTACCATGCTGATATTGGCCAGCATGTTTTCTTTATCGCCCAGTTCTTTGTAGACCTCGTATAGCTTGAGGTGTTGTTTCCAGTCATTGGTGCCGTATAGGCTGGCCAGTTCCAGTAGCTTGGGCACATCTGAATACTCACGACGTTTCACCTTGACCGTAGCCAGGTAGAAATAAGCGTCAGAGCTGGTTTTGACTATGCGCGTATAGCGTGTCAGGCACGACTCAGCTGAGTCGAGCTGGTTATGCTTGTAGTAGATCAGGCCGAGATAAAAGTTTGTTTTGTCGAGGTCTTCTTTGAGTGCCCTGGCGGACTCCAGCATATTCTGCGCACCTGCGAAATCCTGTGCATCATAGCGCAATACCCCTAGCTCATAGTAGGCCTCTGCTATTGGCTTCATATTATTGCACTGTGTAAAGTCACTGGCGGCATCAGCTTTATGACCGAGAGCTTTGTGAGCCAGTCCACGATGATAATAGAAGTATATACGTGTAGGATCCAGTCCTATGGCGAGATCATAGTTTTTGACAGCCAGCTGATAGTTGCCGCTATTGGCTGCAGCAAAGCCTACCTGAAAAAAGTCATTAGCTGTCTTGGGCTCGCCTTGCACCAGCGTATACCTGATACTGCGCCCTGCTGATGCAGACAGGGCGAGGCAAAGTACCAGAATGATTATGGTCAGGTTTTTCATGCCTTATGGCATACGGCAAAACCTCAAACCGGGTTACAACAAAGTACTTTTATTTTCTATACGACTCAAAGAAACTGCGCCACTCGATAGTGAGTACGCCACCTATGCCTTCGCGAATGATGTTGCCACTCATTTTGGATACGCCCTCTACACGCTCCGTAAAGATGATAGGAACTTCTTTGATCCGGAAGCCAAGGCGGCGTGTAGCAAATTTCATCTCGATCTGGAAGGCATACCCTACAAAACGAATTTTATCCAGATCTATGGTCTCCAGTACCTTGCGGCGGAAGCAGACAAAGCCGGCAGTAGGATCTTTGATACCGATACGAGTTACGAGATTCACATAGATAGAGGCACCCCTTGAGAGAAATATCCGGTCCTTTGGCCAGTTTACAAAGCCACCGCCATCTACATAGCGGGAGCCAATAGCCAGGTCTGCACCGTTATTGGCACATTCATCATGCAGCCGTATCAGGTCATCCGGATTGTGCGAAAAGTCGCAGTCCATCTCAAAGATGTACTCATAGCTGCGTTTGAGGGCCCAGCGGAAACCAGCTATATAGGCAGTACCCAGGCCTAGCTTGCCGCGGCGCTCCATGAGGTGCAGGCGGCCTTCATATTCTTTTTGTAGTGTCTTGACCACATCAGCGGTACCATCAGGAGAGCCATCATCTATGATGAGCAGATGAAAATCATGTGGCAGCGAAAATACCTTTCGTACCATGCGCTCGATATTGCCGAGCTCATTATAAGTAGGGATAATGATAAGGCTGTCTGCCATCGGGCTGCAAATATATAAGAATAGCAGATAGGAGCAATCTAAACTATATGGGATTAGTTTTTTTGGCAATTGGCCTGTGGCGGCTAGTTTTGCATAGTGCCATGAATTTGTTTCGCAAAATACTGCTGCGGCTTTGGTCGGTCTGGTGTATCGCAGTCTTCACTGGATTGTGCCTGCTGCTATTCCCGTTTCTGGTCATCGCAGTGCTGTCCCGTAGCCGGAGGCTTATCTTTCTGGCACACTTTATACCCACGCGCATGGCACGTGTGTGTCTTTTCCTTTTTGGCATACGGCTGGAGATCAAGAACCAGAGATATATCGATCCCCAGGGTCAATACATCTTTGTAAGCAATCACCGATCGCTCATAGACGCTGTAGTGGCAGGTGCAGTGATACCAAACTATGTCAAGTTTCTGGGTAAGGCGGAAATGCTGAAGTGGCCTGTGCTGGGATATCTGCTGGATAAATTTTATGTGCCTGTAGAGCGGGAAAGCAAAGAGGACAGGACTAAAAGCGTGAAAGTGGTGGAGGAAAAGCTGAAGACCGGTGCTTCGTTTTTCATTTGCCCGGAGGGCACGTGCAACAGGTCAGATGAGTTTTTTACGCACTTTTATAACGGTGCCTTCCGGATCTCTGCAGATACGGGCATCCCCATACTTCCGCTCACCTTCGTAGGATCGGGAGAGCGGTGGCCGCGAGGCGAGAGCTATATACATCCGGGCAGGCTCCTCGTGTATTATCACCCACCGGTGCTTGCATCCGATTTTCGGGATGGCAGACTGGAAGAAGGCAAGCAGAAGGTGATAGAGATCATGCGCCGCGACCTATTGCGGCACTATCCGGCGGGCGACTATACGCAGCCCGGCCTTCTATAGTATTTATTGATCAGAGAGTACTTTTTCGCAGCACCGCCACAGGAGCGTAGCAGTACGGTCCCATGTGAAGATGGATGCACGTGATATGCCTCTTTCTATCATTTTGGCACGACGAGACGGGTCTTCCCAAAGATGCGAAATGGCGTCGGATATGGATTGGGGATTGTGAGGATCAGCATATAGAGCGGCATCGCCACCTATCTCAGGTAGAGACGATGTGGTAGAGCTGATAGCCGGTACATGAGACTGCATAGCCTCGAGAGGAGGTACGCCAAAGCCCTCAAAAACGGAAACATACATCAGTGCGAATGCCCCCGCTATGAGTCTGGCCAGATCAGACTCTGACTGGCGACCAAGAAAGATCACCTCATTCCGGTACCTCATGCTTTCTATCACTTGTTTCAGTTCGCTATTTTGCCAGCCGAAGGCCCCTGCTACTATAAACTTCAGCCTTGAGTCCGGACGGCTACTGCGGTGCAGCTCAAACCCGAGCAACATGTTTTTAAGATTCTTGCGCGGGTGTATAGATCCTACAAAGATTAAATAAGGATGGCCGCCGGCATATTGGGCACGGGTAGCTGCGATCTCTGCCTCGGTATCTGGCTGGAAGATACTTTTAGCAGCGCTGTAGACTATATCAATTTTGGCGGGATCTGTACTGTAGTATCTGACGATATCGGTTTTGCTATACTCAGATACGGTAGCTATGCAGCTGGCATGCGCAGCATACCGCGGCATGAAATACTTGTAATAAGCCCGGACGAGATAAGGTACGTACTGCGGATAATGCTCGTAGGCTATGTCATGCATCACAGCTACTGTAGGAGTGCCCGACCTGAGGCTACAGTAGCCATCAGGCGAGAGGAAAAGATCAAAATCATGCTGACGCAAATAGCCCGCGACAGACCACTCAAACCATAGATACCACAGGAAAGGATGCCGCGCCTGTGGGTGCAATGTGACCGGGACTACATTAGGGCCGAAGAGAAACATCTCATCAGGCGTACGATCAAAAAGAAAGTGGAATGCAATATCAGGATTCCACTGTACTATGCGGCGCATCGTCTCGTATGTGAAATAGCCGATGCCGTCCATCTTATCTTTGATGAGGAGACGGGTATTGACGGCTATTTTATATCGGTACGACATTTGCGGCTGCTTAATATGCATTCTTCTCAAAGCTCTTCTGGGGTAGATAATCCCCATAGTATCATTTTGTCATTTTTTTATACTGATCGGGGGCCACTTGCTTATCAAGTTTCTTATTTTTCCATCTCTAGCCCGCTATGATACTGATAGTAGATGACAAGTCCGAAAATATCATTTCTCTCGGAAAGACCTTAGAGTATAATGGCTTTCAGGTAGATACTGCCGCCAGCGGAGAGGAGGCACTGCGCAAGGTACTCAAAAATACCTATGACCTGATCATACTGGATGTGCAGATGCCAGATATGGATGGCTATGAGGTGGCTGAGAATGTACTGGGCAGTAGTAAGTCTAAGGATATCCCCATCATATTTCTCTCAGCAGTCAATACAGATAAGCGATTTGTAAAAAAGGGGTATGACTCCGGTGCGATAGACTATCTGGTGAAGCCGGTGGATGTAGACATTCTCCTGCTCAAGGTAAGAATACTCTCTCTGCTGGGAGAGCAGACGCGCAAGCTAAAACATGCGGAGGCCGAGCTGACGGAGCGCAATCACCAGCTGCACGCTACCCTACAGGCGCTGCCTCAGATAGCCTACTCTGCTACAGCCTATGGACAGCTGGAGTATGTCAATGTGAAGTGGTACGAATATGCGATGGATGATGATACCTGGCCCCAAGGCAAATGTGATAACCTGGAAATCTCACAGGCATGGGTCCGGCTGATACGAGAGCAGACCGCCTTTGAGAAGGAGGTGCAGATAGCAAACTTGCGCAGTGGTGAGGAGCGCTACTATCTCTGGCGTGCTGTACCTATGCTGGTAGACCAGCATGTGAGTCACTGGGTGGGCACATTCACCGATATACACGAGCAGAAAATAGCAAACGAGCTGCTGGAGCACAAAGTATCTGAGCGTACCCACGAGCTCTCTGAAAAAAACAAGCAACTGCAAGCCGCTAACCTGGAGCTACAACAATTTACCACAGTAGCGTCTCACGACCTAAAAGAACCGCTGCGCAAAGTTCAGATGTTTATAGATATGATACGGCAGAAGGAGCTGGCCTCCGGCCTGCCGGAGCTAAATGATTATCTGCAGCGCATCAATAGCTCTACCGGACGCATGATGAGCTTGCTGGATGATCTTCTGCAGTACTCACGCCTCTCAGGCGAGGAGCAGTTTGTCCCTACAGACCTCAGCCTGGTGCTGGCAGAAGTACTGGAGGATCTGGAGGTGAGCCAGTCAGAAAAAGGGGCCACTATCCGCTACGACCGGCTGCCTGTGATCAATAGCTTGCCGGGCCAGATGCGACAGGTATTTCAAAATATCATCAGCAATAGCCTTAAGTTTTCGCGACACGGTGCAGCCCCGGAGATAAAGATCACGGCGACGCACAAAGAAGAGTGCCCCTTTATCAATCCGGTGATCAATCCAGGGCCTTATATCCGTATAGATATTACTGATAATGGTATCGGGTTTGATGAGAAATACCTGAATAAAATTTTTGTCCTCTTCCAGCGGCTCAATACACGTGACAAATATGAAGGTACAGGCATCGGCCTGGCTGTGACCAAAAAGATCATCGAAAATCATCACGGTCATATCTTTGCCACCAGCCGCGAAAATGAAGGAACTACATTTACCATGATTTTATCTATAAACGGACCGCAAAAGTAAGCCGATATGAGTACTCTCACCAATCCCATTGTCCGCCGTCTGCAGACTGTTTTTGTGGTGTCTGTCCTGCTTTTGCTGGCCAGTTCGTATGCATCTTACTACAGCATATCAAAACTGGTAGACAGGTCGTACTGGGTAAACCATACCTACAGCGTCATATCTGCCAATCAGAAAGTACTCATAGCCGTACAGAATGCAGAGAACGCACAAAGGGGATATCTACTCACCAAAGACCCCGCTAACCTTACGGTTTTCAAGTGGGCAGTGGATTCTTCCTACAACCAGTTTGCAACACTACGCCGCATCACCGGCGATAATCCCCTGCAGCAAAAGAATCTGGATGATTTCAAGGCGATAATGGATGAACGTATCAATTATCTGCAAAAATTATTGCATCAGGACAGTATTATGGCTGCCACACTAGCTGTACGCATCGACGCCGTACGGACAGGCACACAACTCATGTGGAAGCTGCGGGCTCAGTCTGCCCGTATAGACCATGAGGAGGAGAGGTTGCTATCCGGCCGTGTGTCAGACCAGAACAAATATTCTACATACACCCCCATCCTCATTCTCATAGCATCCTTCTTGTCCATTCTGATCACTATATCTAGTTATTTCCGTATCAAATCTGACCTGGACGCGCGCATGGCGCTGCAGGAGGAGGTAGAACGCAAATATAAAGAGACAGCTGCACGCATCACAGTGATAGAGGGTGTGACCCGCCAGATAGCCGCCGGAGACTATACTGTACGCAGTCAGGATCAGGTAGATGATGACCTGGGCCGTATCTCTCACGCATTGAATGATATGGTCTGGTCACTACAGAAGAGCTTCACAGAGATCAGGGATCGATCATGGCTGCAGGCCGGTGCTGTACGCGTCAGTGAGGCTGTACGCGGGCAGATGCAGGTCACTGTACTCTCAGACAAGGTAGTGAGTGCACTGGCCCAGTATGTGCAGGCAAAGACAGCAGTATCATATGTAGTGGATGACCGGGGTCTATATCAACTGACAGGAAGCTACGCTGCGAATGGTGCGCCGCCGGAGATCACCGAGGGGATCGGTCTGGCCGGACAGGCTATACGCGACCGCGAGGTAAAGATCATCAGGGAGCTGCCGGCCGGATATCTCTCTGTGACCTCTGCACTCGGCAAAGTCGACCCGGTACAACTGGTCATGATACCGCTTGTACAGGGAGAGCGCGTCATAGGGCTGATAGAAATGGGATTCACTACCGTACCGGCAGAACTGGCTATAAACCTGATCGAAGCAGTGAGGGAGCCGATCGCAATAGCACTTAATGCAGCAATAAACTTCAGAAAGCTGCAGGAACTGCTAGACAAAACCCAGGCCCAATCCGAAGAACTACAAGCCCAGCACTCCGAGCTGGAGAGTATCAATAATGAGCTGGAAGAGCAGACCCAGAAGCTCCAGGCATCTGAGGAAGAACTAAAGGTCCAGCAGGAAGAACTGCTTCAGACCAATCAAGAGTTGGAAGAGCGCTCTAAACTGCTGGAAGAAAAGGGCCAGATGATCATAGAGCGGAATATAGAGATCCAAAAGAAAGCAGAGGAACTGGCGCTGAGTACAAAGTACAAATCAGAGTTTCTGGCTAATATGTCTCACGAGCTGCGCACCCCACTCAACTCTATCTTGCTGCTCTCCCGCCTGATGTCTGAAAATAACGAGAAAAACCTCACATCAGAGCAGATAGAATACGCCCGCGTGATACAAGCCTCAGGCAGCAGCCTGCTGGGACTGATAGACGAGATACTGGACCTGTCTAAGATCGAGTCCGGCAAAATGACCATAGAGTTCAGGCCGGTGACGGTAGAGGCTATAGTAGATGACCTCCGTTCGCTCTTTGCTCCTGTAGCGAGAGAAAAGAAGTTAATATTTGATATACAAGTCAACAGTGATGTACCTAGCTATATAGAAACCGACCAGATACGGATAGAGCAGATCCTCAAGAATCTTATATCCAATGCCCTCAAATTTACGGAGCAGGGGAGTGTATCGCTGCAGATAGTCCGATCAGATAAAAAGGATCATGTAGCCTTCTCGGTAGTAGATACCGGTGTGGGTATCCCATCAGATAAACTGGATCTGATATTTGAAGCATTTCAGCAGGCCGATGGCACCACACGCCGCAAATATGGCGGTACAGGTCTGGGCCTGTCTATCAGCCGGGAGCTGTCGCGACTGCTGGGTGGTAGCATCACCGTGACCAGCGAACCAGGTAGAGGCAGTACCTTTACCCTGACCGTTCCGATCCGAAAAGACCTACAGGATCAGCAGGAAGATATACTGCCCGCGATGCCGGTGGCCGAGTCTGTCAGGATAGCACCGGCGCGCAAGCGATACCTGGCAGATGCCAAACCAGAGTCCATACCCGATGACCGAAAGGAGATAACACTCGAGGACAAAGTAATACTGATCGTAGAGGACGATACGAAGTTTGCCTCAGCGCTGCTCAGCTATACGCGGCAGCAGGGATATAAAGGCGTAGTAGCGGTGAGTGGTGATGATGGTATAGCTCTGGCAGAGGCACTGCTCCCTATAGGCATCCTGCTGGATATCCAGCTGCCTGTGAGGGACGGATGGGAAGTAATGGAGGAGCTGAAATCAAATCCCGCTACACGCCACATACCTGTACATGTCATGTCGTCACTGCATATGCGCCAGGAGAGTATGATGAGTGGCGCCATAGACTTTATCAATAAGCCGGTGGCTTTTGAGCAGATGCCGGAGGTTTTCAGAAAACTGGAGAATGTGGTCAAAAAGAAGGATAAGAAAGTCCTGATCATAGAGGAAAACAATAAACATGCGCAGGCACTTTCTTATTTTCTCCAGTCCTATGCAGTCAACTCTGAGATCAAAAATAATGTGGAAGAAAGCGTGACGGCTCTGCAGAAAGACGGTGTGGACTGTGTCATACTGGATATGGGCGTGCCCGACCAAAAGGCCTATAAAATGCTGGAGGAGGTCAAGAAAAATCCAGGTCTGGAGAGCCTTCCTATCATCGTATTTACCGGCAAAAGCCTGTCTAAAAATGAAGAACACAGGATCAAGGCCTATGCAGACTCCATAGTGGTCAAGACAGCCCATAGCTATCAGCGCATACTGGACGAAGTGTCTATATTTTTGCACCTCATAGAGGCCAACGGTAAAAAAGGCAATGCCTCTAAATATAAACACCTCGGGGCACTGAGCGAAGTGCTAAAGGATAAGAAAATACTGGTGGTAGATGATGATATCAGAAATATCTACTCGCTCACGCACTCACTGGAGCAGTACAAGGTGAAGGTGCTGAGCGCTACTGATGGCAAGGAGGCGCTGGAGATGCTCCGCCATCATCCGGATACCAATATCGTACTGATGGATATCATGATGCCTGAGATGGATGGCTATGAAGCTATACAGCGTATCAGAAATGAAATGAAGATGAAGACGCTGCCTGTCATAGCCGTGACGGCCAAGGCAATGATAGGAGACCGCGAGAAATGTATACAAGCAGGAGCGTCAGACTATATATCAAAGCCAATAGACATAGACCAGCTGATGTCCCTGCTGCGCGTCTGGCTATATGAACAATAATGTATAATGGACAGAGGAAAGAAAATACTCATCATAGATGATGATGCACGTAATATTTTTGCGCTGACGGCAGTGCTGCGTGCAAAAGGTTTTGCTAGTACATCTGCATCATACGCTACAGAAGGCATAGATAAGCTACGAAAGGACTATGACATAGGAATCGTATTTATGGACATGATGATGCCCGATATGGATGGATATACCGCCATCTCTCAGATCAGGGCTGACGCCGTGCTGGCAACAGTACCTGTCATAGCTGTCACCGCACAGGCTATGGCGGGCGACCGCGAAAAATGTCTGGCGGCCGGTGCCAATGACTATATATCCAAACCGATAGATCAGGATGCCATGCTGGCTATACTTCATTTATACCTGGACTGATGCAAATAGAGCTGACAGAGGACCAACTCGATACATTGATAGATGATGTACAGCAGCAGTATGGCTATGATTTTGGTGATTATGCCAGAGCCTCTCTGCATAGGCGCATAGCCCGGCTCATGGCAGTAGACCGTTTTGTTTCTTTCGCAGAGTTGCGCTACCGGATCACTTCTGATAAGGATTACCTCGCCCGGCTCATAGATATGGTCAGTGTGAATGTGACAGAGATGTTTCGAGATCCTTCTTTCTATGCGGCCCTGCGTGCGCATATCTTTCCGGTATTGGCTACCTACCCCCTGATCCGGATCTGGCATGCCGGATGCGCCAGTGGTGAAGAGGTCTACTCTATGGCCATCCTGCTTCAGGAGAGCAAACTGCTCCATAAATCAATCATATATGCTACGGATATCAATCCGACAGCTCTCAGTACAGCGCGTGCCGGTATCTATCCTCTGGCTCAGATGCAGAAATATTCTGAAAACTATGTAGCAGCCGGGGGAGCAGAAGATTTCTCCCGGTACTATACGGCGCAGTATGATATGGTCAAAATGGATGCTGCGCTGACTAAGCGTATTGTATACGCTACCCATAATCTGGCCACCGATAGTTCATTCAATGAGTTTCAGCTGATCATCTGCCGCAATGTACTTATCTATTTCAATCAGACACTTCAGGACAGGGTCTTTCACCTGTTTGATGACAGCCTGGAAGGGCTCGGTTTTATTGGATTGGGCAGTAAGGAATCTATAAGGTTTTCTACAGTGGCTGCATCCTACCAGCAGATCAATAGCAAGGATAAAATATGGCGCAAGGCGAAGAAATAACAAGCCCATCTAAGGTGATCATCATAGGAGGTTCTGCCGGCAGTCTGTCCGTGCTGCTGGTAGTGCTGCCCCTGCTGCAGGAGGGCCTCAATGCTGCCGTAGTGCTCGTGACCCACCGGCATACCAGATCAGAGGTGCTGCTGGAGGCGCTGCTCGCAGCCAGAGCCAGGCTGCCTGTGCGCGATATAGAGGAAAAAGATAAACCACAGCCAGGTATCATTTATGCCGCACCTGCGGACTACCACCTGCTCTTCGAGCCTGATGGCAGTTTTGCACTGGATAGCTCAGAAAAGGTGAACTACAGCCGTCCGAGTATCGATGTTACTTTTGAGAGCGCTGCGCGGGTCTTTGGCCCGCGTGCTATTGGGGTGCTCCTTTCCGGGGCTAACGCTGACGGAGCGGAAGGGCTACATGAAATCGGGCAGCATGGCGGCACCACTCTGGTACAGGATCCGGAAACGGCAGAAGTAGACTATATGCCCCGCTGCGCCTTAAAGCTTTTTTCGCCCACCTATACCGTGCGGCCCGGAGAGATCGCTCCACTGCTGACTCGGCTCACATCTGATATTTCTGTAGAGAGGGATTGATTTAGAGTCTAAATCCTATCTTAGCCGCACAGCTATGCGCAAAAAATTTGCAGGTAATCTGCTGCTTCTCATCTTTGCCAATGTCCTCGTCAAGCCGTTTTGGATATTTGGTATAGACCGGGTCGTGCAGAACCGTGCCGCTCCGGGCGAGTACGGCACTTATCTGGCACTGATGAACTTCTCGTTCCTATTTGGCATAATGCTGGATTTTGGACTTAATAACTTTAATAACCGAGCCATAGCGCGGCATCCATCCCGACTAGCCACCTACCTGCCTAATCTGATGGTGCTAAAGGTCTCTCTATCTCTGGTTTACTTTGCTGTAGCTCTGCTCGGTGCTATGCTGACCGGCTATAGCGGACTGCAGATCCGGATGCTGATGGCGCTGGCTCTGAATCAGGTGCTGCTGTCATATATTCTCTACTTGCGGTCAAACCTGACCGCTCTGCATCTATTTCGCATAGATTCTTTTATCTCCGTATTGGACCGGTTCCTGGCTATCATTTTTTGTGGTGTACTGCTCTACCTTCCGTCCTTTGCTTCAGCCCATTTCGACATACATTACTTTATTTTTTCTCAGACCGCAGCTTTAGGTATTACGGCGATAGTTGCTTTCATATCCCTGAAAGGAAGGCAAAGATTAGAATATAAACTATGGACCTGGAGGTATGTACGGTCTATACTGGTGAAGTCGGCCCCTTTTGCCATGCTGGGGCTGCTGATGACTATCTACTATCGTATAGACGCCATCATGCTGGAGCGGATGTACAGTGCCATAGAGACAGACATTTATGCCAAAGCTTACCGACTGCTGGATGCCGTCAATCAGTTTGGCTATCTGTTTGGCGTACCGTTACTCCCGCTTTTTGCCAATATGATACGCAAACGGCAGGATATACAGGAGTTGCTCAGCTTCAGCGCTGTCCTGATGTTTGTCTTCTCCACGGCGGTGGCCATACTCTGCGGTTTTTATGCAGACGAAATCATGAGGCTGCTATACCCGGCCAGTAGCGCTTATACAGCCAGCATTTTTCGCCTGCTCATGATCTCCTTTATACCCATATCCAGTGTATATATTTTTGGTACGCTGCTCACTGCTCAGGGTACTATGAGTATACTCAACATGATAGCGGTAGGCGGCATCATAGTCAATGTGGCGCTGAATATAGCCCTCATACCTCGCTATGGTGCACTAGGTACTACTGTAGCTACCCTCGCTACACAGATGGTGGTAGCTGTGCTGCATATATGGGTGGTCACTACACTCTTCAAAGTGAACTGGCGCAGGGGCCTGATCTTACGCATGGTACTTTTTGTGGTAGCTGGTATAGGCGTATCCCTGGCCTGTCTATACATACCGGCGGGCTGGATGCTCCGCCTGGCAGTCAATGGCGCATTACTGGGTGGCCTGGTACTGGTGCTTCAGCTGGTACCCCTCCGACTGGTATCACTCTTGCGAGGTGAGGCCGGACCTTGAGTTTTGGCAAAATATATCCCGGCACCTGCCGTTTGTATGAGGCAAACCTATCCGCACTGAGATACGGACGCTTGTAACGCTTTACGAGTATCACTAAGTCGGAATTTCTATATTTGACCGCAAATCAACCGGAATGGATAATGAATATAATATGCTCGGAGCGATCCGGGTACTGATACGCTGGAAGCGGCAGATCATCATAGCTACCGTGAGTGCTACGATTTTTGCAGCAGCGTACTCATGGTTTTTTATGAAGGATTACTACCTGAGCTATGCTACGCTATATCCGATCAATCTCGCATATAATGACCGCTCGGCCATATTCAACCTGGAGCATATAGACTACTATGGCAGCAAGGAAGATGTGAACCGGGTGCTGACAATAGCCCAGTCAAAGCCGATAGAAAGCTATATCATCAGCGGGTATGACCTGGCAGGCCACTATGAGATCAATAAGGATAAGAAATACTACAAGACTAAAACCCAGAAAGAATTTGAAAGCAACTACAAAGTGATCAAAACCGATCAGGGTGCTGTAGAAATCAGCCTGTATGATACAGATCCAAAGCTGGCAAGGGATATAGTAAACGATGTGATAGAAAAAACGGATTCTATCTTTCGTGCCAGCCTGCTGGGATCAAAGAAACAGCAGCTGGCTACATTCACCAGGCAGCTGGCCGAGCGTGAGAAGATGATCAAGGAGTATGGGGATACCCTGGCAATACTTGGCAAAAAATATGGTATCACTGTCAAAGCCGGCTTTGACAAGACTGACATCATAGAAGGTAATGACCTGCAAGGGGTGCAGGTATATAAGGCTATCTATGCCAGGCAAAAAAATGCAATCATCGAATACAACGAAAACTCCAATATCAAGGAGCAAATAGAAAACTCACTGGCAAACGACGCAAACTCACTGGCAGTCATAGATGCGCCTACCATAGCCGAAAAGAAGGAAAAACCGGTACGCTCCCTGATCGTACTCACTACATTCCTCCTGACATTTGTTTTTTCTGTCTTTGGTGCACTGCTAGTAGATCAGGTGCAGGAGATCCGTCAGCGTCTATGATCGTTGGGAGAAATATCAGTAAAACAGAGTATGGACTCTTTTATGGATTTGCGGCAGCTACGGCGGCGTCCGTACTGGCGGCCTACAAAGCGGAAACGACTTTTCTGCTGGCCGTGCCGGCAGTTTTGCTGATCATCTTCTTTACCATTCTCAACTATAAGGCCATGTACTTTGTACTGATGGCTATGCTGCCATGCTCGATAGAGTATTACTTTCCTAACGGACTGGCTACCGACCTGCCTACAGAGCCATTGATGGTGGGGCTGACGCTGGTCACTCTGACGCTTATAGCCTTTCGCAAGGATATGCTGCCGCCCGGATTTTTCAGTAATCCTATGATAGTCGTTTTGCTATTTCACCTTTTCTGGATATTGATCTGTGCGATCAACTCGGAGCTTCCGGTTTACTCCTACAAAATATTGGCTGCAAAGATCTGGTATTTTATACCCTTCACTATGCTCACCGGTATAGTGCTGCGCACGCGCAAAGACATGCACCGTTGGTTTTGGGTGATCTTTATTCCGCTTACCATTCTTATCATCATTACACTTCTGCGACACGGCCTGATATACCAGTTTTCTTTTTCGGATGTAAATCACTGCGTGACACCATACTTCCGAAACCATGTGAACTACGCAGCGATGATCAGCATCTTCTTCCCATTTATCCTTTGGGCTGCCAGCTGGTATCGCAAAAGTACTTTTACCCATAAGTTGCTATTGGTCTGTATAGCGCTATATGTAGCCGCTATATATCTTTCTTTTACTCGTACCGCTATGCTGGCGGTGGTGGGTATGATCCCATTTTATTTCATGGTGAAATGGCGCCTGACCCGCATAGCGATGGCGGCATTCGCTATAGTGGCAGGTATAGGTATAGGCTGGCTGCTGTATGACAATCATTATTTGCGCTTTGCGCCAAACTATGAGGAAACTATCTATCACGATGAGTTTGGCGCACACCTGACTTCCACCTTTCAGGGCAAGGATGTATCAAGCATGGAGCGCGTATACAGATGGGTGGCTGCTGCGCGCATGGCAGACGACAGGCCATGGATGGGAGTAGGCCCCGGCAATTTTTATAACTTCTATCGTTCCTATACCGTCACTGATTTTGAAACATACATCAGTGATAATGAAGAGCGCTCTACTGTGCATAATTACTATCTTCTGATGCTCTCAGAGCAGGGATGGCCGGGGCTGCTGATATTTGTACTGATTACGTTTGTAGTATTCATTTATGGAGAATATATCTACTACAAAATGAAGTCGCGTGAAAACAAACGCGCTGTCATGACCTTGCTCCTGGTGATGTTTTCCATTATTATCAATCTTGTACTGAGCGATATGCTGGAGTCTGACAAGGTAGGTCCATTTTTCTTTATGGTGCTGGCTATGCTTGCTCTGTTTGATACAGAGGCCCTGTCAATGGAATCGGACCGTCAGTAGCGTCAGATCGTCATCAAAATCTTCACTGCCTTTAAATTCATTGATATGTTCTACCAGATTTGCGTTAAACATATTTAGCGGCTGTGAATAGTGGGCAGCTATATAGGCCATGAGGCCCTCTACTTCAAACAACTCACCTTTGTCATTAGTCGCCTCTGTCAGCCCATCTGTATAATTGATAAGCAGAGCACCTGGTTCTATTTTGACTTCTCCTGTATTGATAAATGGCAGAATATCAAACATGCCAAGTATCGTACAGCCTTTTTCCAGTAGCTCTACCCCGCTCGGGCTATGGATGATAGATGGGTTATGCCCCGCATTGACATATTCCAGCAGGCGGGACTTCATGTTATATTTAGCTATGAAGAGTGTGATAAATTTTTCGCCTTTAGTGATCTCACCCACTTTCCGGTTGAGTAGGTCTACTACTGTGTCCAGCGAATAGTTTCTGGCTACTATGGCACGAAGGTTTGCCTGGAAATTTGCCATGAGGAGCGCGGCCGGGACACCCTTGCCAGAGATATCGCTGATGCAAAAGACGAACTCTTCTTCAGATATTTTGATGAAATCATAGTAGTCACCTCCTATGTCCTTGTGAGGCTTGTAGAATGCGGCAGTCTCGATGTGCTCATTGCTGATCATGGTGGTGGGCACCAGCATATTTTGCATATCAGCGGCCAGCTTTAGCTCCTTTTCCAGAATGGCCTTGTCCATCTGGCTTTTGAAAAGGCGTTTATTTTCATTTGCTACCAGTATAATATTTGTGATCGTCTGTGTGAACTTCAATTTTTCCTCTTTGGTGTCCAGCTCCTCGCCCGCACGAAAATCTCCGAGGAATGCCAGACCGATCACATTTTTTTTATGCGCCACAGGTATTACAAATTCAAACTCCGGCAATTCATAGCCGCTGACGGTGGATACGGTCGAGAGATCGTGAAATTTTTCTGCAAAAGCATTGTAATCCAGCTGCTGGAATGATGCATCAGCCCCGGTATATGATATACATTCCCACTTATTGCCATCTCCTTTTACCAGGAGCGCTATTTTTTGGATACCGAGCTGTGCTATGAGTATAGATTCATATACGCGTACCAGCGCATTGATAGGCCAGTTGTTGTTCACTGCCTCCGTGATCTCCAGCAGAGAGTTGATCTGCTGCTGTTTCAGCGCAAAGAGTGGCTCCAGTTTCGAAAGTCGGGATTTGTAGAAATCTATCTCGGTCAGCGCCATGGGTTGAGATTATATTCCAAAATAGCAATTTGATTTTATATTGAAGCTGGCAAATAAGTTCCCTTGCTGAGTCAAGATGTCATTCGGGCTTTCCTTTTACATCCAGTGCATCTCTCAAACCATTGCCCACCAGATTGAATGCTAACACCAGAAACATAATAGCTATGCCCGGAGCGAGAGCCAGATACGCCTTGTCTGAGTCGATGAAATTCTTGTATTCGCTCAGCATGCCGCCCCAGCTCGGTGTCGGGGGCTGCACCCCCAGCCCGATATAGCTCAGACCTGATTCTATCAGTATGGCGCTTGCAAAATTAGCGCAGGCTACTACAATCACTGGTCCTATGATATTGGGTAGTATATGGCGGAAGATAGTCCGCGCGCTGCCAAAGCCCATGCTCTGCGCAGCAGTCACATATTCAAACTCGCGCACAAGAATAAACTGCCCACGCACAATACGGGCCACCTCTACCCACATAGTGAGGCCCACAGCTATAAAGATGAGCAGGAGCTTGGACTCGATCATGGTGCCGGCACCCACGTAGAGCCCCATGGCTAGCAATATGGTGGGGATGGACCAGAATACATTGATGATCCATAGAATGATCTCATCTATCCATCCCCGATAGTATCCTGCCAGAGCACCAGCTATGACTCCGATCAGCAGTGATATGAGCACTGCCACCAGTCCCACAAAAAGTGATACGCGCGCCCCTATGATCAGCCTGCTCAGTATATCTCTGCCAAAACGATCCGTACCCAGCCAGTATGTTTTTTGCGGCAGCATGGTCTTGAAAACGCGGTCGCGGGTCTTTTTATAAAACTGTGTGTGCAGGGCTGTGCCGCTATCCAGTGAAGAAAGCGCTATCAGGTGGTGAGTTCCATCATTTATAGAGTCCACTCTCAGCATCTCTGCATAGGGGAGGCGGCGTGTCTCTAAGGGTCGGGTTTTACCCCGATAGACATCCACAAATATGTGATCGTACTTCATACGAAAACCTATGATAGGCCAGGACTCATAGAGAGAAGGTTGCCCCATGAAGAACCCACTCAAAAATGAAACGGGAGCAGGAGGCACCGGCTTTACTACCTGGATGAAGCGGACCCGCGTCATAGGCGGAGACATGGCTATGGCCAGCGTTTGTTCATTGGCGTCTGGTGTACTGTCAGGAGCTATCTCATAAGCGAAAACTGCGACCAAAAATGTAATAATAATCACCGCCATGCCGGCGACAGCTGCTTTATTGCGCCGGAAGCGCATCCATGCTTTGTGATTTGGGCTGGTAGGGTCTGTCATGCCATATCTGCTATCGCACTGATCCGGATCAGGATATTTTTCGCTCCTTCCAGGTGTACTTGCCGCTCAGGCCCAGCACACCTATGCATACAATATAGATAATATGCAGCGGTTCAAAAACCGGCAATAATAACAGTAGTATCCTGCGCTTGAAAAAACCGGTGGCTCCTATATTGAATAAGAAATCGAAAAAGAACTTCGTGGCAAAAGCAACAACCAGAGGGAGCCAAGCCATCTCAAAGTCCTGAAAGGCGATAGGGATAAATATGAGTATAAGCAGATTAAACAGGTATGCGAAAGTGAGTAGTAGTGTCACTGACTTTTTTTGAAAGGCTGTCGACTTGCTGGTCCATCTGACCCGCTGAGCCAGGAAGTCGCTGAATGTCTGCTCTGGCTGCGAATACACACAAGCCTCCAGATCTCGCACGAAACCTATAGAGTCAGGATGCGCCATCTCGATCTTCTGCATCAGAAAGATATCATCACCGGTGGGGATATCAGTATTGCCTTTGTAGCCGTCCACTTCCAGAAAGGCCTTTTTCTCATAGAGCAGGTTGGCGCCGTTGCACATAGTAGGGTTACCATTGGCTATCGTAGCGCCGGTGATACCCAGCAGGCTGATCACATCTATCTGCTGAAAGAGGGTGAGCAGGTTTTTGGCTGGGCGCAGCAGTACAGGGCCGGTGATAAACTTGTACGAATGCTCGCGATAGAAAGTGATCATGGTCTCCAGCCAGCGCTCACTCATCAGGCAGTCACCGTCAGTGGTTACGATCAGCTGGCCTTTCGCATTTTTTACACCTATGGTCAGGGCCTTCTTCTTGTTTGGTATTTTCTCAGATGCATCGCCAAAGTATTTGGAGAGGTCCAGTACTGTGATATTTTCAGCCTCTACCTCTCGTGCCAGGCGATAGGTGGGATCAGTGCTATAGTCATCTATCACTATCACTTCATAGAGGTGCTTGGGATAGGTCTGTGCCAGTATAGCGCGCAGGCAATCCTGTATATGTTCAGATTCGTTTCGTACCGGCACGATGATCGAGACAAAAGGCAAGCTGGTATTTTTAGGCTGTTTGGCCTCCATGATGCCCTTGAGCTTGATCCAGCCTACCAGAAAATACAGGATGAGCCAGGCGTATAAAACTGAGAAGACAATACTGACAATAAGGAAGGGAGACATGCGAGGCTGATACCGGGTTTATGTACCTGCAAGTCTAAACAAAAAGGTCAAGAGTTTTAATGCTGTATTTCCACCAGACGCGATGCTCGGGATGAGGTTCCCTGCACTGTGACTACGTACATGCCGGTGCTCAGGGCAGTAGTGGAAAGATCTATTTGTTTTCGGCCGTTGACACTCTGGCTTAGGATGCTCTGTCCGATCATGTCTGTGAGCGTGACAGATATGGCGCCATCAGGTATGGACAGGTGTAGGCTATTAGTAGCCGGATTGGGATACGGATCAAAGGAAATATTCTCAGGTACCTCTCCGATGCCAAGAGCGGTACAGGCACTACTGCACTGGCAGAAAGTCACACCGGTGGTGGTACCGGTATTGCCATCCAGTCCCAATACAGGATGGCCGGCGTCGCAAATATCCACGTGTCCGGAGCCGCCTATCGTACCGGTATTGAGCGATTGGCCAGTAATGTTGAACCCACCACAGCCGCTGCCGGGACCGTCTATGGTGCCCGTATTATACCAATCGCGTTGGATGGATACCATACATGATGTAGTGAAAGTAGCACCTGCACTATTGTAAAAGTCACGACCCACAGATATACGCCCTGTGTTATTGAAGCTAGCTCCGTAGCCCTGAGCCAGGTCCTGATTGGCAGTGAAGCTGCCCTGATTGGTCACGGTGCAAGTTGAGTCGCCAAAGATATTGAAGGTAATATCTCCGGTATTATCCAGCGCGCCTCCGGAGGTCACGGCGAGGCGATCGTCTGTGATAGAGCCGGAGTTGTGCAGTACCGCGCTGGCACCACTGACCAACAGGCTATCGGCCATGATCATTCCGTAGTTATCCAGTTCGCCGCCGGCTGTCACGAGTATGTTAGTCGTATGGATGTGGCCCTGGTTGCAGACTTTGCCACCTGATGATACTAGTATACGTCCGGTAGCCGTACCACCTGCTTGCACGCATAGCGTTTGGCCGATGCTCAATACATGGTCAGCGGGATCATTGCCAGTGATATTGATCGTGCAAGAGGTGCATTGGGCAAAAGAAAAAGCACTAACAAGTAGTGCTGAAAGGGACAGTAATAGGTGCTTCATAAAGCGGTTTAGGTGATTGGTAGTTTTAGTCCTGCGCCAGGAAGTGGTACCTGTAGTCAGTAGGTGGCACCAGCGTCTCCTTGATCGTGCGTGGCTGTACCCAGCGCAGCAGGTTGATCATTGATCCGGCCTTGTCATTGGTACCGGAGCCACGCGCACCGCCAAATGGTTGCTGGCCTACTACGGCACCTGTAGGCTTATCATTGATGTAGAAATTGCCGGCGGCATTGCTGAGTTTCTGAGTAGCCAGCTCTATGGCATAACGGTCCTTCGCGATGATAGAGCCGGTCAGGGCATAGATGGCGGTGGTATCCACCAGATGCATAGTCTCTTCGTATGCTTCGTCCTCGTACACGTAGACGGACAGCACCGGTCCGAAAAGCTCCTCCTTCATCGATACATAGTGAGGATCTTTAGCCAGGATGATGGTCGGCTCGATAAAGTAACCTTTAGACTTATCATACTTACCACCCAGGATCACCTCTGCGTCCTTGCTTGCCTTCGCGTCTTCTATAGCACCGGCTAGTTTGTCAAATGACTTCTCATCTATCACGGCATTGATGAAGTTGCTGAAATCTTCTACCGGTCCCATCTTCATGTCCTTCAGGTCGGCAGTGATCAGCTTCAGTACTTCCGGCCAAAGACTCTTTGGGATGTACGCGCGCGAAGCGGCGGAGCACTTCTGGCCCTGATACTCAAACGCACCACGCGAAAGTGCCACAGATACCACATGCGGATCGGCAGATTTGTGCGCCAGCACAAAATCCTTGCCACCGGTCTCACCTACGATACGCGGATACGAGCGATAGAGATGTATGTTATTTCCTATTGACTTCCAGATATCCTGAAATACGCCCGTAGAACCTGTAAAATGTATCCCGGCAAAATCCTTATGCTTAAAGATCACATCAGCAGCGTCGGGACCGGATGGATATATCAGGTTGATCACACCTGCAGGCACGCCCGCCAGGCGGAATATCTTCATCAGTACATGAGCTGCATATACCTGTGTATTGCTGGGTTTCCATACTACCACATTACCCATCATAGCACAGGAGGTGGGCAGGTTGCCCGCTATAGCGGTAAAGTTGAACGGCGTCAGAGCATATACAAAGCCCTCTAGCGGGCGCCACTCCATTCTATTCCACATGCCGGGATTAGAGTCCGGCTGCATGGCATAGATCTCCGTCATGTATTTCACATTGAAGCGCAGGAAGTCTATGATCTCGCATGCCGAATCTATCTCTGCCTGAAATGCATTCTTTGACTGGCCGAGCATCGTAGCGGCATTCATCTCTGCGCGGTACGGGCCGGCTATGAGGTCTGCAGCCTTGAGAAAAATAGAGGCCCTGTGCTCCCAGGTCAGCGATTGCCACTTTTCTTGCGCTGCCAAAGCAGCTTCTATGGCTTGGGTCACATGCGCCTTATCACTTTTATAGAAATGGCCCAGCAGGTGCTTGCGATCATGAGGAGGGCGGAGCTCTATCTTTTGCCCTTCGCGCACTTCTTTATCTCCTATGAACATAGGGATGTCGCGCACTTCTTTGCGCATCTCCGCCAGTTTCTCTTTCAGTTCTTTGCGCTCTGGTGTGCCGGGGGCGTAGGTTTTGACTGGTTCATTATGCGGTGTGGGAACTTTAAAAAATCCTGTGGCCATATTATACTTTTAGTGGAGTGTTAGACGACTTGTCAGGTGCATAATTACAAAAGTTTGACAAGAGCCAAAATACGGGTCACTTTGATAGGATGATACCCTCCAGTTCGTTTATTATCATATTGTTATCACCGGACAATGGGCCTTTGGCCAAACGGTACAAAACATGGTATCCGGCAGGCATTGGCAGGGTCTTTTTCTTCTTAGAGAAATTCAGCAATACTATGAGATCTTGCATATCTGTAGTCCTGCGATAGGCTAGTATACCATGCGGCTGTCCGGGCAGGATTTGCAGTTTGCCGTCATGAAGCGCCTTATTGCTTTTGTGCAGGTGAAGGAGAGTCTGTACCTCCATGAGCAGGGAGCTGCTGTATTTCACTTCTGTCGCTACATTGATCGTATCGTGATTGGGATGCACAGGCAGCCATGTTTTACTGGCAGTGGAGAAGCCTGCATTCGAGCCCTGTGTCCACTGCATAGGTGTACGCAGGTCGTCGCGGTTCAGTGTTTCATCAGCCAACTCCGTGAGCCAGCGTGGTACTTTTTTATATTTCTGGCCTATAGGGTCGAGGGCAGTTTTGTATGGCAGTGCCAGGTCGCTCATGCCTATTTCCTCACCGTAGTACATGCACGATACGCCACGTGTAGTCAGCTGATAAAACTGCAGCAGCTTTGCCTTGGCCATATTATCATCCAGTCGCTTCATACTGCGTCGGCGGTCATGATTGCTAAAAACATATACCGGTGCAAATGGTGCCGGGAAATCACGTTCCAGATTCTCCGTCAGCATGCGGAAGTATGCTGCTTTGTATTTGAAGCGAAGCATTTCAAAATTGAAAACTAATCCGAGTCCATTATTCTTATCACCTCCCAGAAACTCGCGCACCACAGGATGCGTACCATAAACCTCACCTAGCAGCATCCGGTCACCAAATGAATCACAAACGGTACGCAGTTCTTTGGCAAACTGGAATGTCTCAGGCTGATTGAGATAGCCTTTTACAGTGTGGATGAATTTGCCGGAGCCAGGAGCGTGCCTGACGGCATGGCGGGAGGCTGCATTATTGCGCAGCAGGGAGTCTTTGTAGATCGAGTTGATCATATCCAGCCGGAAGCCATCTACGCCTTGTGCCAGCCAGTAGCGGCAGGCGTCAAACATAGCTTTCTTCACTTCCGGGTTGCGATAGTTCAGGTCAGGCTGAAAAGGGAGGAAACTAGCCCAGTAGTATTGATTGCGTTCCTTGCAGTAGTGCCAGCCTCCACCGCCTATCACGCTATGCCAGCGGTTGGGCTTATCTGTCCAGATATACCAGTCAGCCTTTGGGTTCGTACGCGAACTCATTGATTCTTTAAACCACGGATGCTCGTCGGAGGTATGGTTCATCACCATGTCAAAGACGATCTTCATGCCGCGTTTGTGCGTTTCTGCTATCAGCTGCTGGACATCGCTTAGTGTGCCGTACTCCGGCGCAATGGCCAGGTAGTCAGATATGTCATAGCCAAAGTCTCGTTGCGGACTGGCATAGAAAGGAGAGAACCACACGGTCTCATAGCCGAGTGATTGGATGTAGTCAAGTTTCCCGATGATGCCTTTAATATCACCTATGCCATCTCCATTGCTATCATAGTAGGAGCGGGGGTATATCTGGTAGATAGTGGTGCTGTGATACCAAGGCTGATCGCTCTGAGCGAAGCAGCAGCCAAAAGCGAATACCAATACCAGGAGGAGGGTAGACAGTAATTTCAAAACCGGGCTTTTCACAAAGCTAAAAAACAAAACAGGCTCACAAAGGAGCCTGTTTTACATCACGGTCAAGAAGATGCTAATATAAAAACGATCCAGGGAGTATCATCTTTATCATCTGGGTATGATTCAGATGGAGATAGTCTGCATTCCTACAATCAGAAGTGAATGAGAGCATATATCAGAGCTATCACGGCAAAAGAGACCAAAGCAATAGCAACTACAAGAAATGCCCAGCCGATCCACTCTTTACGGTTTTTTCCGTTTTGTACGGCTAGCTGATCATCTCCCGGCAATCCCTCAAATAGTTGTAGAAAATCATCCCGGTCCATAACAATGCTTTATCAAAGTGCCGACTCAAACTGTTTCAGCAGCCTCACGTCATTTTCAAAGAAAAGACGGAGGTCATTGATCTGGTACTTCAGCATCGTGATGCGTTCTATACCCATACCAAATGCGTACCCGCTATATTTAGCAGGGTCTATTTTGCAGTTCTCCAGCACGTGTGGATCTACCATGCCACAACCACCTATCTCTACCCAGCCGCTATGCTTGCACACCGCACAGCCTGTACCGCCGCAGATGAAGCAAGATATATCCATCTCAGCACTAGGCTCTGTGAAGGGGAAAAACGAAGGACGGAAGCGTATCTGTGTGTCCCGTCCAAACATCTCCTGGGCAAAGTAGTACATCGCCTGTTTGAGATCTGCAAAGGAGACATTCTCATCTATGTATAGGCCCTCTACCTGATGAAAAGTGCAGTGCGCGCGGGCGCTGATGGTTTCATTGCGATAGACGCGGCCCGGCATGATCATGCGCAGTGGCGGCTTCTGAGTTTCCATCATACGGACCTGCACGGATGATGTATGCGTACGCAGCAGCCAGTGCTTATCTTCAGAAATGTAGAACGTATCCTGCATGTCACGCGCAGGGTGGTCCTTTGGTGTGCCCAGAGCGGTAAAGTTGTGCCAGTCGTCTTCCACTTCCGGTCCCTCTGCTACGGTGAAGCCGATCCGGGCAAAAATCTCTATCATCTTATTTTTGACGATAGAGATCGGATGACGGCTGCCCAGTGGCAGGCTATAGCCCGGCGCAGAGAGATCCGGTATTTCAGTTTTTGCTTTCCGGTCGCCTCCGCCGCTATTCTTCAGTTCTTCGTATTTGGCCTCGGCGGCTGCCTTTAGCGTATTCATCAGCTGGCCGTATTCCTTCTTGCGGTCGCCGGGCAGCTGCGCCATAGCGCCAAAGAGGTCTTTCAGCACGTTCTTGCTACCGAGGTACTGTATACGAAAAGCCTCCAGCTCCTCTGCTGTGGCGGGTTTCGCGTCGTTTATCGCCGCGAGTACGGCATTGGCTTTGTCAAAAATCTCCTGCATATCGCGCGAAGATAAAAAATCTGACCGAGGCACTCTGTATCAGGAATATCTTAGTTTTATCCTGACAAGTATCAGTGCTTGCCACCACAGTATGGAGCAACTACAAAACTATATCAACGGCGCGCTACAGCCGGCGCTCTCCGGTCAATGGCTGGATAACTATGAGCCCGCCACAGGGCAGGTCTACTCGCACATCCCAGACTCTGACAGCGCAGACATAGCGCAGGCCGTGGCTGCTGCCAGGGCCGCCTTTCCCGCCTGGAGTGTGACGCCGCTGGAGGAGCGCATGATGACCCTGCTGCGCATAGCAGATGGTATCGAGCGCCGCATGGATGAGTTTGTCATAGCCGAGAGCCGCGACAATGGCAAGCCGCGCAAACTGGCCCGCGCCGTAGATATTCCACGTGCGGTGTCAAACTTCCGCTTCTTTGCCAGCGGCCTCCAGCACTTTGCCTCTGAGTCGCACCAGATGCCGGGTGTAGGGGTAAACTATACCCTTCGCCAGCCTATTGGTGTGGTAGGCTGCATTTCTCCCTGGAATCTCCCTATCTATCTCTTCACCTGGAAGATCGTGCCAGCGCTGGCTACCGGCAATTGCGTCGTGGCCAAGCCCAGCGAAGTGACACCTTACACAGCTTATCTCTTATCACAGGTGTGTATCGAGGCCGGTCTGCCTGCAGGAGTACTCAATATAGTGCATGGCCTCGGCGGCAAAACAGGACAGGCTATCATAGAGCATCCAGAGATCAAAGCCATCTCCTTTACCGGTGGTACAGAGACGGGTAAACGTATTGCCGCTACTGCCGCGCCGATGTTCAAGAAGCTATCGCTGGAGCTGGGCGGCAAAAATCCGACGGTAGTCTTTGCAGATTGTGATTTTGAAGAGACAGTGAAACAGGTCGTCACAGCCTCCTTTAGCAATCAGGGCGAAATATGCCTCTGTGGTTCGCGCATCTTTATAGAGCGCAGTGTATATGATAAATTCAAAGCAGTCTTTGTAGAAAAAGTAAAGGCGCTCCGCGTAGGTGATCCGGATGAAGATACCTCCAATCTCGGCGCTATCGTCTCGCTGCCGCATAAGGAAAAAATACTATCCTATATCAAACTGGCGCAAGAGGAGGGAGGCACTATCCTCGCAGGGGGCAATGAAGTCAAGCTATCTGGTCGCTGTGCCGGTGGCTACTTTATCGAGCCGACTGTGATAGAAGGTCTCGATCACCTCTGCCGTACCAATCAGGAGGAAATATTCGGTCCGGTCGTTACGCTGATGCCTTTTGATACAGAAGAAGAAGTGCTCACGATGGCTAACTCGGTCAAATACGGCCTCGCCTCCTCCATCTGGACTACCGACCTCAAGCGTGCCCACCTCGTAGCCGAGAAAATAGAAGCCGGTATCGTCTGGATCAACTGCTGGCTGCTACGCGATCTGCGCACACCATTCGGCGGCGTCAAAGCATCCGGCGTAGGCCGCGAAGGCGGCTGGGAAGCTATGAGGTTCTTTACAGAAGCCAAGAATGTTTGTGTGAAATACTGAATAGTATTAAGTAGTTAGTATTAAGTATTTAGATGAATACGAAAGCGGCTACTTTTTTAATTTGCATCTGTCTAAATACTAACTACTAAATACTGATTACTATCATATGAGCAATCTCCCCAAACCGATGGGCCTCTACCCGATGACACGCAAAGCCGGTGGCCTGATCTTCGTCAGCGGCATGGGCCCGCGCGAAGCCGGCAGTGACAAAATCCCCGGACTGGAGTTAGATAAGTACGGCAACTACAAAAGCTTTGACTTTGAGGCGCAGGTACACTCTGTTTTCAAGAACGTGAAGACTGCACTGGAAGAGGCTGGTAGCTCTTGGGAGAAGATAGTAGACGTCACCGTATTCCTTACAAACATGAAACGCGACTTTACCACTTACAATCGCATCTACGCAGAATACTTCAAGGAGAATCAGCCTTGTCGCACGACTGTAGAGATCACTTCGCTGCCATCTCCGATAGCGATTGAGTTGAAGGTAATAGCAGAGGCCTAATTTGCATTTTCTACACTTATCATCACGCTGCCAGATACGAGATCATGAATGGCTCTTCTCTCCTTATTGCCAGTTATAGTAAAGAAGGAAATATATCCAAGCGAGTATTTTAGGATTACCCGGGCGTATGCCTGAATAATATTTATTTTTTGAGACGGGTCAGAGAATTTCCTAACCCGTATACCGGTAAAGTAATTACCTAAAGTACATCCTACGATCGATGACGTAAAGGGCTCATACATCAGCCATATGATAAAGAAAGCTCCGATTCTGACGGGGGCTGGTGCACTGTCAGCTATAAGATCGCTGGTCACGAACATTATGACGATCATAAAGACAATATCAATAAAATAGGATTTATATCTTGTAACCAGAGAGGGGTACTGTTGCTCTTGCTGTATCAGCGTGTTTGTCGTTTCCATGATTCAAATATAACTTTTTAGGGTAATTTAAGGATCTACATCCACACTGATCCATACACTCTTTAGCTCCTTATCCGCCCGCAGCATATCCAGGCAGTCTTTGATCGCCAGTTTGAATGTTTGCAGATCATTCGTCCGGTGATCGGTTTTGATGATGATATCACGCAGGTAGTAGTTCCGCACTTTGGATATGAGCGGTGTAGTCGGACCGAGCGTTTCACCTATTTGTTTTTTGCGCAGATTGTTAGCCAGGAAGAGGACGGCCTTCTCGACCATCGCCACATCTTTATGCCGTAGCGTGATATGCACCATCCGCGAGTATGGCGGATAGTGAAACTGCTGCCGCTCCTGCATTTCGGCCCGGTAGAAAGAAGCAAAATCATGATCTACTACCTGCTTGATAATGCGGTGCTGCGGATTGCTGGTTTGTATGATGACTTTGCCTTGCTTCTGCTTGCGTCCGGCACGACCACCTACCTGCATCATTACCTGGAATGCCCGCTCATTACTGCGGAACCCCGGGAAGTACAATGCATGATCCGCATTCACGATACCCACCAGGCTCACATGCTCAAAGTCCAGCCCCTTGGTCACCATCTGCGTGCCTACCAGGATATCTATCTCGCGATTTTCAAAGGAAGATATAACAGTGCTGTGGCCATGCTTGCCACGGGTGGTGTCCAGGTCTAGTCGACCCACACGTGCCTCCGGGAATAATTCTGCAATCTCCTCCTCTATCCGCTCTGTACCCATGCCCACTATGTCCAGGTCTATCGTACCACAGCTTTTGCAGGCACGTCCTACGGGTTCCAGGTAGCCACAGTAGTGGCATACCAGCTTATTCTGAAACTTGTGATAGGTCAGGCTTACATCACAGTTGCGGCACTTGTACACAAAGCCACAAGTGCGGCAGGTCTGGTACTGCGAGAAGCCACGACGATTGATAAACAGGATCGCCTGCTCCTTATTGGCCAGCACCTCCTGTATGGCCACTGTCAGCGTCTGGGTAAAGGAGTGGTGCATGGTCATCTTTCGGCGCTCGCGCTTGATATCTTCCACCACAATCTGCGGTAGTGATACATCGCCATAGCGCTTCGTCATTTCCACCAGGCCGTATTTGCCGCGCTCCGCATTCTGATAGCTCTCTAGCGATGGAGTGGCTGAACCAAGAATGACTTTTGCATCGAAGTACCGCGCCAGGACTATGGAGATGTCCCGCGCATTATAGCGAGGATTGGGGTCCATCTGTTTGAAGGAGTTGTCATGCTCCTCATCTACTATCACGAGGCCGAGATCACGAAATGGCAGGAATAGCCCCGAGCGTGCAGATACGACCAGTTTGTATTCGCCATTCAGCACCTTATTCCATATTTCCACCCGTTCATTCTGGTTAAACTTAGAATGGTAGATGCCTATTTGATTGCCAAAGTACTTCCGCAGACGATTGATGATCTGAGCAGTCAGTGCGATCTCGGGCAGCATATAGAGTACTTGCTTACCCTCGCGGATAGCTTCTGCCATTTTCTCTATATATATCTGCGTTTTGCCACTGGACGTCACGCCATGCAGCAGCACTGTGCTTTTATCCTGAAAGTGCTCATCTAGCTCGCGTATGGCGCGCTGCTGGTCTTCACTTAGATTAGCAGTAGTGATATCCTCATCATGAAAAGTTCCCAGGCGCGACACCTCCACCTTATACTCCTGGAATATCTTTTTATCCGCCAGCCTTTTCAGCGTAGCAGCATCGCTCTGGATCAGCGCAAGCAGTTCGTTTTTCTTGACAAAGCGGTTCTTCAGGTTTAGCTGATTGAAGGCGAGGAGTAACGGCAATTGTTTCGGCGCACGCTCCAGATCGCTGTAGAGTTGTTTCAGATTATCTTCCTCCAGATACTTCTCATAGAGCCGCACGTAGGTCTCCGTCTTGGGCTTAAATTTCTCTATGACTTCCTCCGATGAAAGGGCAATCCCAAGATTAAAAAGCATGCGTAGATAAGGATATACATTCCTTCGCTGGAGCATCTCCTGTATCTGCGGCACAGTCGTCTCCCGCTGCTCTTTCAGCGCCTGCACGATGAGGAACTCCTCATTGTTCAGGCTATCATAGTCACCATCGTAAAACTCATTAAGGATGATCTTTGTCTCGCTGGAGAGTTTCAGGCCAGCTGGCAGCGCGGCCTGCATTACCTCACCCTCGGTACAGAGGTAGTAGTCAGACATCCATTTCCAAAGGCGGAGTTGATTTTCGGTGACGATAGGATGCTCATCTGCCAGTGATTCCAGGAGCTTTGGCTCAAAGACTGGCTTCTCCTGATGGATACGCTTGACTATCGCCGTATAGAATTTATTCTTGCCAAACTGCACGATGATCCGATGCCCTACCTTGATGAATGGCACCAGGTCAAATGGTATAGCATACGTATAGTTCTGCGGCAGCGCAAGCGGCAGGAGAACATCGGCGTATGTAATGGCGGAAGACAAAAAATTTGTACTAACAGAGATTAAAAAGAAAAAGGTAGACTAAGTTATAAATCTTACTTAGCTGAATTGATTTGCGTCAGAAGCTCTTTGGCAGAGATATGTTTTACCTTGCCGTTATCGCTCACTATCATTACCTCATTCTTTGCAGCACAGGCTTCTATCAGCTTTTTATTAGAAAGCCTGAATCCCTCCTTAATGAGATTTTTTAGTTCTATACTTTCAGCGCTCATTGTTCGCTTGCCTTGTTATTCTACCCCAAATATCGGCATTTTCCACCACGATTTCAATATCTCGGTTTCCAGTCGCTATTATGTTTACGTCGGGCAGGGTGCTTTCCCCTACCATCCAGTAGTCACATATCGGTATAAATAGCTTGATCAGGTTTTCGATGCCACGGTAGTATCTTCTTTCTACCACGTCGTCGGGTATGAAATGTCCGCCGTCTTTTACTCTTCTTGCTACTCGCTCTTTAGCCGCATCCGGGGAGCTCAGCCAGATATAAACCAATGTCACTTTATAGCCTACAGCTTGCGCCTTGCGTACAAGTGATACATAGCTTCTGGTCGCCAGAGTTGTTTCAAAAGCAAAGTCTGTTCCTTCCATGATCAATTGACTGATACGTGTCAGCATGATTCTGCCTGCTTCTATAGCAGCACCGTCAGGATTGAAAGGAGAAATACCTGCCGCAATATTATCAGCATTGACAAACTCCCTGCAACGGAGTATCTCCGGCAGGATAGTATTACTCGCAGTGGTCTTGCCTGCGCCATTGCAGCCGGCTATGATGTATAGGTTCGGCATAGGCTTTAGTACAACGGAAACTGCTTCATGTACTCATTCACCTCCGCTTTCACCTTAGCAATGTTGCTTTCATTCTCGATATCCACTACCAGGCGGTCTATCCAGGTAGCTATCTGCGCCATATCGGTTTCCTTCATACCACGAGTAGTGATGGCCGGTGTACCGAGGCGGATACCAGAGGTGACAAACGGTGACTTGTCATCATAGGGCACCATGTTCTTATTGGCTGTGATGTCAGCCTTGACCAGCGCATTTTCGGCTTGCTTGCCGGAGATGTTCTTATTGCGCAGATCTATCAGCATCATGTGGTTGTCCGTACCGCCGGAGATGATCTTGTAGTCTTTTGCCAGCATGGCATCGGCCAGCGCCTTTGCATTCTTCTGCACCTGCACCTGATACTGCCTGAACTCATCCGTCAGCGCCTCGCCAAAGGCCACCGCCTTCGCCGCGATCACATGCTCCAGGGGGCCACCCTGCGTACCCGGGAATACCGCCGCATCCAGCACCGCAGACAGAGACTTCAGCTCACCCTTAGGCGTCTTCTCACCGAAGGGATTTTCTCCATCCTTACCTATCATGATCAGGCCGCCACGAGGGCCACGTAGGGTCTTGTGTGTAGTGGTGGTGACGATATGGCAGTGAGGCACAGGGTCATTGAGTAGCTTGGCTGCTATGAGGCCAGCCGGGTGTGCTATATCTGCCAGCAGGATCGCGCCTATCTCGTCAGCTATGGCGCGAAAGGTGGCATAGTCCCAGTCGCGGCTATAGGCTGAGGCACCACAGATGATCAGCTTTGGGCGCTCCTTTTGTGCTATCTCGCGCACTTTATTCATATCCACGCGGCCGGTGTCCGGCTCTACGTTATAGTGTGTGGCCTGGTATATCTTGCCGGAGAGATTGACAGGGGAGCCGTGGCTAAGGTGGCCCCCGTGAGAGAGATTAAAGCCGAGAAGCTTGTCGCCAGGCTTCAGGCAGGCCAGCATCACAGCAGCATTGGCCTGTGCGCCGGAGTGCGGCTGCACATTCGCCCACACCGCGCCGAAGAGCTGCTTGATACGATCTATAGCCAGTGTCTCCACCTGGTCTACTATCTCGCAGCCGCCATAGTAGCGTTTGCCGGGCAGGCCCTCTGCATATTTATTGGTCAGGCAGCTACCCATAGCCTCTATGACCTGAGCCGAGGTGAAATTCTCAGAAGCGATCAGCTCGATGCCCTCGCGCTGGCGGTGGAGTTCCTTGTTGATCAGGTCAAAGATGGCGGTATCTCTCTGCATAGTTGTCGTTTTTGTGTGCCAAATGTATATCAAACGATGGCAGGTTTCCAACATTATTTATACAATCTGTCAGAAGCAGAATATAACGCGACGCTTCAGCATAAAATAGTAAATTTATGCCCCAAACGCAGCAGTATGCAAGCTATCATCCCGGTGGCGGGAGCTGGAACAAGACTCAGGCCTCTCACATATACACAGCCCAAAGCGCTCATCTCCGTAGCTGGTAAACCAATCCTCGGATATATCATAGAAAACCTTATTGAAAACGGGGTTAGTGATTTTGTCTTTGTGATCGGTTATCTGGGAGAGAAGATACGCGAGTATGTAGAGAAGAACTACCCACAGATCAAAGCAAGTTTTGTCACGCAGGAGGAGCGCAGCGGTCTGGGCCATGCCATTTACACAGCAAAGGACTATGTAGATCAGGACAAACCGCTCATCATACAGCTGGGAGATACGATCCTTGATGCAGATATCAAGACTATTTTGTCATTTGAGTACTCTACACTTTGTATCAAAAAAGTGGAAGATCCCAGGGCATTTGGTGTGGCTGAGCTGGATAATGAGGGCTTTATCAAAAACCTCATAGAGAAACCCAATATCCCTAAGTCAAATATGGCACTGGTGGGTTTTTATTTTATCAGGGATACCCAGGCACTCTTCAAGGCACTCGGCAGCATTGTAAAGAATAATGAGCGTACCAATAATGAATTTTACCTGACCAATGCGCTGCAACATATGATAGCACAAGGAGTAAAATTCAAAAGCTACAAAGTCGAGCACTGGTTTGATGTGGGCAAGAAAGATATCCTGCTCGAAACCAATGGCCTGTTGCTTCGCAAAAACGGCGATCAGAAGTGCGATGATTGTATCAAGGAAAATAGTATTTTCATCTCTCCCTATCATATCTCAAAAGGTGCCAAAATCCGCAACTCCATAATAGGTCCATACGTCACGATAGGAGAGAACTCAGAGGTGAGCAACTCTATGATCAAAAACTCCGTGATCGGGAGCTTCTCCAAGCTGGAGAGCGTGACCCTGCAAAACTCCCTGATAGGCAGCGACACCACCATACACGGCAATACACAAAGCCTCAATATCGGAGACAATACAGAGATAGACCTGAGAGGAGAGGGCGTAAAGTAATGGACAACAGGATCACAAAACTTTTCGGCATACAATATCCTATCATTCAGGCGGGCATGATCTGGTGCAGTGGCTGGCGTCTCGCAGCCGCAGTCAGCAATGCAGGCGGCCTCGGTCAGATAGGCTCCGGTTCTATGTATCCTGACGTTTTGCGCGAGCACATCCAAAAATGCAAGGCTGCTACAAACAAACCTTTTGCAGTCAATGTGCCACTGCTCTATCCCGATATAGACAAACATATCGAGATCATCATAGCAGAGAAAGTGCCGGTCGTATTTACCTCTGCCGGCTCACCTAAGGTCTGGACAAAAACACTACAAGAGAAGGGCATCAAGGTGGTACATGTCACTGCCAGCTCTGTCTTGGCTAAGAAATGCGAGGACGCAGGAGTGGATGCTATCGTAGCTGAAGGCTTTGAGGCCGGCGGCCACAATGGGAGAGAGGAGACCACTACACTCTGCCTGATACCATCCGTGCGCGAGGCTGTCAATATCCCTGTGATAGCAGCTGGTGGCATAGCCTCCGGTAAGGCCATGCTGGCCGCTATGGCGCTCGGAGCGGATGCTGTGCAGATAGGTACGCGCTTCGTATGTAGTGAGGAGTCATCGGCCCATCCGGTTTTCAAAGATAAAGTAGCTAGCCTGAAAGAAGGCGATACCAAGCTATCTATGAAAAAAGTAGTACCGGTACGCCTCGTCAAAAATGAATTTTACAAGCGGGTACAGCAGGCAGAGGACAAAGGTGCCGATGCCAGCGATCTGATGGAGATATTAGGTCGTGCACGCGCCAGGAAAGGTATGTTTGAAGGAGATATGGTAGAGGGAGAGCTGGAGATAGGCCAGATAGCAGCTACCATACATCAGATCATGCCTGCGGCAGATATAGTGTGCGAGATATGGACAGATTTTCTCGATACCAGGAATAAAATAGCTGCACTGTAAGCAGCGACTGCAAAGACCACTACAAAGAATGACTAAAACAAAAACCACCTCATACCCCAAGGATAAGATCAAGATACTGCTGCTCGAGAATATCAGCGATGCCGCAGTGGAGGAAATGAAAGATGCCGGCTATGCTACGATCAAAAAGTTGTCCGGTGCTATCAGTGAAAAGGAACTGATGAATGAGATCAAGGGTGTACACCTGCTAGGCATACGCTCTAAGACACATGTCACTGAGAAGGTCCTGTCTAAAGCAGACAAACTGCTCGCTATCGGCTGCTACTGTATCGGCATCAATCAGGTGGACCTCACTGCTGCTACCAAAAAGGGGGTAGCAGTTTTCAATGCGCCTTTCTCCAATACCCGCTCGGTAGCAGAGCTGGTGATCGGCTCTTCTATCATGCTGATCCGCCGCGTACCTGACAAGAATAAAGCGGCGCACGAAGGTACCTGGCAGAAGGATGCCAAAGGCAGCTATGAGATGCGTGGCAAGACCATGGGCATAGTAGGCTACGGCAATATCGGCTCACAGGTCTCCGTACTCGCAGAAGCGCTGGGCATGGATGTGATCTACCATGATCTGGAGCCCAAACTACCTCATGGCAATGCCAAACAGGTGCGCTCATTGCGCGAGCTGATGAAACGGGCAGATATCATCACGCTGCACGTTCCAAGTGACGCGGGCACCCGCAATATGATCAACGAGCAAACCCTGGCTCACCTCAAAAAAGGGACGATCCTGATCAACTATAGCCGAGGTGACGTAGTTGATCTGGATGCATTAAAGGCTTTTATCAGGAATGGTACTGTGACAGGTGCTGCTGTCGATGTATTTCCGGAGGAGCCGGAAAAAAATGGCGAGAAATTTCATACCGTTCTGCAAAATCTGCCTAATGTAATCCTTACGCCACATATCGGCGGGTCTACAGAAGAGGCGCAGCTTAATATTGGCCTGGATGTCACCTCCAAGCTTCTGAACTACCTGGAGCGTGGAGCCTCCAATGGTTCCCACACGGTACCACAGCTCAACCTCCCCCTGCAGGCCCGCACACATCGTATATTACATATCCACAATAACGTGCCGGGTGTCTTGGGAGATATCAACTCTAAACTTTATTCGCACGGAATCAATATATTAGGTCAATATCTGAAGACTAATGACAGTATCGGTTATGTGGTTTTGGATATCGATACCCGTCTTTCTAATGAAGCTTTTGCACTGCTCAAAGGTGTGAAAAACACGATCAAAGCCCGCATTTTATACTAATTGTTAAGAACTAACTTGCCTAATTGGGCAACATTCCATAGTTTTAGAATTCTAAACCACAACCACAATACCATGAAGAAAGCACTACTCGCAGCTTTTGTTTTTGCAGGGATATATGCTGCCAACGCACAAACACTGTCCCCTACTGTCATCGCGACAGCCGGAAATTATTCTACCGGATCTAACGGATATAGCCTCTCCTCTACGGTAGGTGAGCCGGTCATCACCACCCTATCTCAGGGCAGCACGATTCTGACGCAGGGTTTCCAGCAGCCTAATGATATAGTAAACGGCCTCCTGGATATCGAGAAGGAAGCAGATGGCGCTTTCAGCGTATATCCCAATCCTACCAACGCCAAACTCTGGTTTGGCTATGAGTTTACTCAGACTGGCAAGGTAGAAGTGGAACTGTATGATCTGCTCGGTCAAAAGCTCGACTACACACTGTCTGAAGGTTATGACTCCGGCAAGCAGATCCATAGCTTTGACTGTTCTTCTTACGCTGCGGGCAACTATGTGCTGAGCGTAAAGCTGACTCCTACTACCGGCAAGGAAGTAGTACTTAGCAAAAAATTCCAGGTGATCAACTAATTAATTATCCGGCATATCGGTACGGCTATGTGGGTGCAGATCCATTGGTTTGTCGTCACTATATCTATCGCATTATTTTTTTATTAAACCCTAATACACTTTTTAAAAACAACCCCCTTAAACATGAAGGCAATCAAACAACTATTGACAGCCCTGGCAGTGCTGATCACACTGGGGCTGACAGCTCAGGTACCGCAGTATATCAACTATCAGGCGGTAGTGAGAAATGCAACCGGCGCACCTGTAGCAGGCGGCACAGCCGTCAAATTCCGTTTTACTATTCTGGATGGTTCGGCTACCGGTACTCCTGTATACACGGAGGTATCAAATGCGCTGACCTCCAATCCATCGGGCCTGGTCAATACTGCTATCGGTATCAACTCATCTCTCAGCTCAGTGACCTGGGGCACTGGTACTAAGTGGCTGAAGGTAGAAGCAGATGTAAATAACACAGGCAGCTATATAGATATGGGTACCCAGCAGCTCGTGAGCGTACCATTCGCACTATATGCGGCTAACTCTCCTGCAGGCGCTACCGGCAATACAGGCCCTGCTGGTCCTACAGGTCCTACCGGCGCAGGTACGGCTGGAGCAGCCGGCCCTACGGGTCCTACCGGTCCTACGGGTCTGGCAGGTTCTAATGGACTCAACGGCGCTACAGGTGCAGTGGGCTCCACAGGTGCTACGGGCGCTACCGGTGCTACCGGTGCTGGTGTCACTGGCCCTACAGGTCCTACAGGAGCATCTGGTTCTGCTGGTGGAGCTACAGGCCCTACAGGTCCTACGGGTCCTACAGGTGCCAGCGGCACTGGCGGCGGTGCTACGGGTCCCACAGGCCCTACAGGTACTGCTGGTACAGCAGGTCCTACAGGCCCTACCGGGGCTAACGGCTCCAACGGTCTGAATGGTACGAACGGCACAAATGGTAATACTGGTCCTACCGGCCCTACAGGTACGGCAGGTAGTGCAGGTCCGGCTGGTCCTACCGGTCCTACTGGAGCTGGTATCACTGGCCCTACCGGTCCTACCGGCACAGGTGGTGTGAGCGGCACTCAGTATTATGTATCTAAATTTGCTACGGCTACTACACTGGGCAACTCTCAGATATGGGATAACGGTACCAGCATCGCGATAGGTACTACCTCACCGCTGGCTACCAATAAACTGACTCTGAACAATGCTATGACTACTGGTGGCAATGCGCTCCTGGTCTCTGCTACAGGTACAGCCAGTACCACTGCTATATACACAGGCGTGTCATCCTTCCTGACCGCTACGGGCGGTGCCAATATCGCTGTACGCGGTATATCAAATGGTGTAGCTACTACCAGTCCTGAGAATGTAGGTGGTTATTTCGCGGCCTCAGGGGCATCCACTACAGCATCTCCTACAGCCTATGGCCTCAATCTCGCTGTGATAGCCGATGCAAGTTCTTATGGCTCGGCATATACATATAATGAAGCTATATCAGCGTCTACAGATAGTACGAGAGGTGCCAGTCGTGCGGTAGAGGCGTTTGCTTCTTCTAAGTTTGCCGGCTTCAATCAGGGTGTATATGGCGTAGCTGATGGTGCCCTCAGCAGCACCACGTCAGTCAATGAAGGTGTACACGGTCTGGCTCACCTCGGTGCAGGATACAATGTAGGTGTGTATGGTGAGGTGGATACTTCTATCGGTACGACAGGCTTCGGTATCATAGGTGATGCAGGTAGCTGTCCTAACTGTGCCACAGCTAACTGGGCCGGTGAATTCTTTGGTGATGTAGATGTGCAAGGTGCACTCTCTAAAAGCAGTGGTACTTTTAAAATAGACCACCCGCAAGATCCGGCTAACAAGTATCTCTACCACTCATTTGTAGAGAGCCCTGATATGATGAATATCTACAATGGCAACATCACTACGGATGCAAACGGTGAGGCTGTCGTGTCACTGCCTTCATACTTTGAGGCCGAGAATATAGACTTCCGTTACCAGCTCACTGTGCTAGGTGCTTTTGCTCAGGCTATTGTATCCAAGGAGATTGCAAACAATCAATTTGTAGTCAAGACGGACAAGCCAAATGTAAAAGTAAGCTGGATGGTGACAGGTGTGAGAAATGACGCCTGGGCTCAAAACCACAGGGTAGTAGCTGAGGTACAAAAGGCCTCCAAGGATATGGGCAAATACCTGCATCCTGAACTCTATGGTATGAGCAACGAGTATAGGATCAACTACATCCCGCGTACAGAGATGATGAAGAACAGGGCCCCTCGCAAGCCTATCGCATCGGCTCCGGCTAAGTAATAGTACATCTCATTTTATATGACCCCTCATAGTGTCACTATGAGGGGTTTTTATTTTTAGCAGGTATATTTGCAGCATGACTTCCAGAGCATTTTTCTACGCAGCTATCAGCCTATCTCTATTCCTCACTTCCTGTCAGGATCACAAGCCCGATATCGAAACCTTTGGCCAGATAGACAGTGCGGCTATAGCGGCCGATACCACCATGCAGGTCAATATGGAGCGGTCCTATGAGTATCAGAGGACCTTTGCCGAGGGAGATACTGCAGCATATGATTTCCTGGCTTATGACAAGCCCAAGGGATCGAGTAATCCGGAGTGGGAATCCAAGTTCATTTTGATCAGGCGGCAGCGCATTGGCCAGGATACCGTAGCCAGGGATTTTCGCTCCGGGCCGGTCAGAGGTAGCTGGATGAGCGATCTGGGCGGCAATGGTAAAAGGGAATTCTTTTTTTATGAATACTCCGATACAGGTGGGTGGGCACAGTTGTACGGCTATGAATCAAACGGCACCAACAGGATGACAAAGATCACTACCATTCTGAAAAATGACAAAGCCCATTATCGTGGTGGGGATACCTTCTTTGTATCAAATGATCTCGTCGTGAGGCTTGCACCGTATTACAACGCGCAAACTGATACGGTAGCCAGCAGTCAGCAGCGCCAGCAGTATAAATTGGTAAATAGCCGATTGGTCTTCGCAGGAGAAAACCGGCAATAAAATAAGTCTGTAACGTTTAATATACGCTGATGGCGGAGGTCCTTTTCCTTTGTTGAAAAACCTCTGGGCATAAAGGGAGGCTTTGACTACATTTGCCCCGGTACCTACCATTTTATTTAACCTTCTAATTTTTATTCAGACATGAGTCAGATAGCAGCAGTGCATGCCCGCCAGATCCTGGACAGCCGGGGTAATCCCACAGTAGAAGTAGATGTGATCACCACCAATGGCGAGCTCGGCAGGGCCGCAGTACCGTCAGGAGCATCTACAGGCAAGCATGAAGCAGTAGAGCTGCGCGATGGCAAGAAGAGTGAATGGATGGGCAAGGGTGTATCAAAGGCGGTGAAAAATATCAATGATATCATAGCCAAGGAGATCACCGGTATCATGGTAGACGAGCAAAACCTGATAGATGCGGTCATGATCAAACTGGATGGCACGCCAAATAAAGCAAAGCTCGGAGCCAATGCCATTCTGGGGGTATCTATGGCTGTAGCCAAGGCCGCTGCACAAGCGTCAGATATGAGTCTCTACCGCTATATAGGTGGTGTGAATGCCAATACACTGCCAGTGCCTCTGATGAATATCCTCAATGGCGGTGCGCATGCCGACAATAAGATAGACTTTCAGGAGTTCATGATCGTACCGACGGGGGCTGATACTTTTGGCCGTGCGCTGCAGATGGGCACAGAGGTGTTTCATCACCTGAAGGCTGTGCTCAAGAAAAAGGGCTACTCTACCAATGTAGGCGATGAAGGTGGCTTTGCGCCAAACATAGCCAGTAACGAGGAAGCTATCGAGACCGTACTGACAGCTATTGAGGCCGCCGGCTTCAAACCGGGCAAGGATATCTATATCGCGATGGATGCTGCAGCTACGGAATTCTATGATGAGAAAAATAAAGTGTATCATTTCCATAAATCTAACGGTAAGAAGCTCAGCTCTGACGAGATGGTAGCCTACTGGGCCGGCTGGTGTAAGAAGTATCCGATCGTATCTATAGAAGATGGCATGTCAGAGGACGACTGGGCCGGCTGGAAGAAACTGACGGACAAGCTCGGTGACAAAGTCCAGCTGGTAGGAGATGATCTCTTTGTGACCAATGTGACTCGCCTGGCCAAGGGTATAGACTCAGGTGTGGCAAACTCTATACTCGTCAAGGTCAATCAGATAGGTACGATCACAGAGACTATCAATGCAGTCAATCTGGCCAAGAATAACTCCTACACTTCTGTGATGAGCCACCGCTCAGGAGAGACGGAAGATACTACTATAGCCGATCTCGCGGTAGCGCTGAACTGTGGCCAGATCAAGACCGGGTCTGCCTCGCGTACTGACCGGATAGCCAAGTATAACCAGCTGCTCCGTATAGAAGAAGAGCTGGGTGTCATGGCATACTACCCGGGTAGAAACTTTAAATACAAATAATCGTTTAAGGATATGGAGCCCTGTCCGTCTGATCGGTTATTGGGCCATTTTGTGACTGAAATGATATTATGACCCGGATTGTCATCTTCTTTACATTTTTATTCTCTGTGCTCCAGGCTGTGGCGGGAGAGTTTACCGGCAATAAACTGCTGGAGGTGCTGGGCGAGGACCGCAATGGGTCCGTGGCTGGTAGACTCAAGACAGAATACCTGCTGGATAAGGCTATGAAAAACCCCGAGCTGGGTATCAAGCTCACCGTGACGCACGACTCTGTCAGCCTGATCACAGCTATTACACTTACGGCAGGGGGCCACGAGATCAATGATATCAGGTACAAAGAATTCAATCAGGCGCTTCCGTTCAATATCACTTTTGATGACGGTGAGGAAACACTGATCCAGAAGCTGGGCGAAGCCAAAAGCGGCGGAGAAGATCGTCTGAAGTTCAAGAAAGACGGCATCACTATCAATGTGTATTTCAAATCTTCTACCAAGAAGAAAGTTGCTTTTGTCAAGTTTACTCAAAACATTGGCATGGTCGGTCCCTACCGGCTGGAGGGTAGCCATGAAGCGCCTGTAGTAGCTGCAGCTCCGGTACCAGCTAAGGCTGATGCCTCTACCCGCGACTCGCGCATCGCAGCCGCTAAAGCTGCTACAGATAATAATGCCAAGACTGCAGTCAGTCCGACCAAGACCGTAGCCTCCCTGCCCGTTCCGGCTACTTTTGGCAAGACCAGCACAGCTGCCGCAGTGGCTAATAAGAGCAAATTCTACAAGGCTATCATGAGCGTGATAGAATCAGGAGAGGAGGAAATGTTTAAAGACATACAGAAAACGCCCAGCACCCGCTCTAATTTCTGGAACTATAAATATACCTACGGCACCTCCATATCTATTCCGGGTGAGAAATACAACATGCTCTATAGCTTTCCGTTTCAGAAGTCACAGCTGGATTTCGTGTCTGTACTGGAGGAGACAGATGGTGCCAGCGCTGCTATCGGTAGCAAGTATGTAGAGATGGAAACGGCACTCAAGCATGACTTCCCTAACTCTGAAGGCTGGGTGTATCACTATACAGTGAATTCCGAAGACCCCAAGGGTCCAAAAGACTTTGAGTTGAAAAATGCAAAGCTTGGCAGCATTGTGCTGGATCACTCTGTGAATCCGTATGGCAAGCATGTACTCTACCTCCGCTTTCTGCTGCAGTACGATTGATCTAAATTTCTCTTACTCCATCGCAGGCCTGCGTGACATAGATTTCACATAGCAGGCCGGTCGCCTTCTCATACCTTCGTGAAAGAATGTCGGTGAAGGGCTGTATTGCATTTTTGCGTACCAGCGCTATGGCACAGCCGCCAAATCCACCACCCGTCATCCGTGCTCCCAGGCAGCCATCTATATTTTGCGCTGTCTCTGCCAGCATATCCATTTCCAGGCCCGTCACCTCATAGTCGTCTTTCATAGAGGTATGAGACGCTGTCATCAGCCTGCCGAATGTATGCAGGTCTCCCATGCGTAGCGCATTTGCGGCATGTTTTACTCTGAGATTCTCCGATACCACATGCCTTGCGCGTCTGCGTATCAGCTCATCGCCTATGTCGGCTACGGCTTCCATAGAGGCATCTACCAGATATTGTCCCTCACGCAAAGCTCCCTTGCTCCTGAGCTGTTTTACGGCCTCGTCGCTTTCTGCTTTGCGGTCATTGTATGCTGATTTGATCAGGCTGCGTGGCTTTTTGCTATTGATCACCAGCAGGGCATAGTCGTCCAGCTCAAATGGTATGTGCTCGTGTTCAAACGTATTGCAGTTCAGCAGGAGCGCATGATCTTTCTTGCAGTTGGCCACAGCAAACTGATCCATGATACCGCATTTCACACCAATGAATTCATTTTCTACTCGCTGGCACATCACAGCTATCTGCGGAAGGTCTACCTGTCCGCCATATTCCTTGAGAAGGATGTAGGCAGTCAATACCTCGATCGCCGCTGACGATGAGAGCCCCGATCCCTCGGGCAAAGTGCTATCAAAGAAAAGATCGAAACCTTTGATCGGTACTCTCCTGTCTTTGAGATACCTGATTACTCCTAGCGGATAGTTGCACCAGTCATTATCAGCGCCATAGTGGAGTGGCAGGTCACTGATAGCTATGATCGCTCTTGCCTTATGCGTAGTAGAGTAAAGGCCGATGTAGTCATCACTCCGCTCTTTATATAGTCCTCTGATACCCGGAGCGATAGCGATAGGCATTACCAGCCCACCGTTATAGTCTATATGCTCGCCTATCAGATTTACTCTGCCCGGTACAAAGTACTGATAATAGCTGCCGGCGTCATTTGGTGAAAAGCCAAAATCAATATCTCCGTCCCCAAAAAAACGAATTAGGTTATCCAGAAAATCAGAAACATCTTCTATCGGATTCATAAGCTATGATATTTGGGCCCGCAGTATCGCCGCACATCCATCTACATCCAGTGGATTGGCCGCGGCGCCTGCGCCCATCTCACTCCCGGCGTACCATTTGATCTTATCCTTGGCGCGAAGGGGTGGATAGAACTCTATGTGGAAAGCAAAATACTCGGAGCAATCTTTATACGCAGCGCTATTGACCGGGCTCTGATGGATAGCCATGATGTAAGGAAATGGCCTGTCATAGATCTTATCAAATCCCTTCACGATCTGCTTCAGCATCACAGCCAGGTCGTTCTTCTCGGCTAGTGTAAACTCCGTAAAGTTTTGCTTCAGCTTCTTATTCACGATAAAGAGACCGAATGGATAATCTGTAAAGTAAGGTATGTAGGCTATAAACGATTTATTCTCCGCCACCACACGCTTCTTATATTTCTTCTCCGCCGCATTGAGGTCTTTGAAAAGATTGCTGCCATGCTGGCGGTAGTACTTCTTGCAGTTGTTCAGCTCGGCGCGTACCTTCTCAGGTATCCAGGGGTAGGCGTATAACTGCCCATGAGGATGCAGCATAGTCACGCCTACTTCCTCACCACGGTTTTCGAACTCGTAGATATACTTGATCTTCTTGTCCCGGCTCAGCTCACGATAGCGGTCTGTCCAGAGCTCTACGATCTTTAGCACATGTTCATCGCTCAGCTCATATATTTTCTGTGTATGCTCTGAGGAGTAGAGTATTACCTCGCATTTGCCGTACGCTTCGCTTGCTATGAAGTTCTTCCCTGTCTTTTTCTTGTCTACACCCTCTGGTTTTTGACTCAGTACAGGGAAGTCATTAGTGTAGGAATACACATCGTATGAGGCAGGAACTGTCTTGCCCTCACCGGGGCAGAAGGCACAATAGTCAGCAGAAAGATGGGGCCTGTTCTGGCGATTAGTAGCCACCATCGTCCAGGTATCCAGCAGTGGGTTGTAGCGCAGCTCGGGCATCAGAAGTCGTATTTGCGCTGAGCAAGGTTCATACGCAGCCCTACTCCGAAGTAGAAGGTACTTTCACGGAATGAAGCCTGCTCGCTGCTCTTATTCCTGTAGAAAGTCTCAAGGTCTACATATATATTATGCCATGGCTGGTAACTCACGCGCAGATTGATATAGGATATCAGTCCCCTTGCGCCCTGGCCTATCTTATTGCCAAACTCCTTAGTGGCGGCATCCTGACGGAGTATATCTCCGCCATAGTTGCCCAGTACGCCGGTAGCTGCTATCGTAGTGTCTTGTCCCACGCGCGCTTCTATATTGCGCAGGGTTAGTGTCCAGCGTGGTGCCGGCTGGTAGCGCAGCTGGGTTATAAACTCTGCAAAGTTAGCACCCAGTGGGTGTGCCAGTGCCTGATTATAATTGGTATAGCTCAGGTCGCCTTCATGCGTGTAGGTGAATGGACGCACAGCGTTAAACTCAAATTGTCCATCCAGATTAGGTATTATATCGATGTACTTTACACCTAGCTGTACACCATATTTATTGCCACGCCAGCCATTAGACTTGAGCATGTTTTTTACATTAAACTCATCGAGTACCAGCTGACCGTATAGCTGCATGTGGTTGAAAGCATTTGCTTTGAAGTCTGCCCCTATGAAGACATTATCAGGACTGCCCAGTGCATGCTCGACAGCGCGGTAGAAGATGATCGGGTTCAGATATGATGGATCCAGGTTATTGCCACTTCGGCGGGATATGACGCCCTCAAAGAGGCCCAGGTCCAGCCACCGTGTCACCTTGATATTGAGATGGTGAAAGGCACCATATTTCTGCGCATAGGTCCCGTCTACACTACCATAGCTGGTGCGGTCCGGATTAGTGAGCTGTGTGATCATGCTCACGTACTCAAAGCGCCAGAAGGTCAGCTTATATTTCAGGAAGAGGTATGGAGCCGAGTTGTCTGATAGGTAGAGAGAGCGGATACCATTACCCCAGAAATGCTTGTCCCGGCCAAAGGTGATATTGAGGTAGTTGAGCACATTTATATTGACGTAGCCACGCGCATCAAACCAGTTGGTACCGTCTTTAAATTTGAAGATAGAGGATGAATAGCCCTTATAATAAGCAAACCCATACACGTATCCCTGAGAGGTAAAGGCTTTTTCAGCAGCGTAGCTCGGTGCGCGCTCAGCTCCGCCAGTAGCCTGCAGGTAGAAGCTCAAAACCTTTTTGATATTGCCGCGAAACTCCACACCAAAGCTCCGGTAAAAGTTAAAACGACCGCCCCCGGCAGATTCTCCACCTACATGCACATCTACCACCGGATTGAATCGCAGATCAAAGAGGCCTTTCTTTTTAGACGAAACATGAGCAAAACTGGCAGGCTCGCGGTACAGCTTTTTCAGGAAAGGCTTACGCGTCTTGCTCACCACGCTGTCTAGCCATTCCGCATTGTCATCCATCAGGTACTGTATCTGAAACTCGTTGACCTTATTCTGTTTCAGGTTGGAGAAGTGCATCTTCTCTGCCATATTGGCTACCTCACCTCGTATGAAGGGCTTGTCTCCAGTATGGATCATCGGGAGTATGCGTCCGTACTTGATATCCAGGCGGTCTACATAGTCATAAGTATCGCCCCCGACCGGTACATAGGTGCCCTGTGCCATCCCCATTACACCCATTGTGATACCTGCTACCAGGAGTAGTACTTTCTTCATTCCAGATCTTTACGTAGCCAAGATAAAATTTTTGCCCTAAAAGTGGCAGCCTTATGGCTCATCTACAAAGAGTTCAGACGCTATACGGTCAGCATAGTGTTTGCCGGCTTGTGTCAGCTTTATGACTTTGTCTTGCAGGATATAGTGGCCGTGATCCATATTGGCCAGAGACTGGCGTATCTGGTCGTTGTAATTGATGATCTGCTCGTTCGTCAGATCACATCCCCACATAGTCCGCAGAGAAGTCATGATATACTCATTGGCACGCTGCGCAGGTGTCAGGATTTCTGTTTCATACGGCACCTCGCCATCTGAGATGATAGTCCTGATATAGGCATCATTATTTGCTACATTCCAGCGGCGGGAGCTGCCATCATAGGAGTGGGCAGATGGGCCCAGGCCCAGATACTTTGTGCCCCTCCAGTAGTTGGTGTTGTGTACAGCACGGTGGCCGGGTAGGGCAAAGTTACTAATCTCATACTGGTCATAGCCGTGAGCGGCCATTTCCTCCATCAGTATATCAAACTGCCGCGAGCTTTGCGCGTCATCTACAGGCAGCACCCTTCCGGTACGGATGTTTTTGTCCAGGTAGGTTTTAGGCTCTACCGTCAGAGCATAGGAAGAGATATGGGGTATGCCAAGCTCAAATGCCTTTCTGATATTGAGACGCCAGGCCTCATCACTCATACTCGGCGTGCCGTATATCAGGTCTATGGTCAGATTGCTAAAACCTGCCGCCTGTACCCGCTCAATAGCATCCAGTGCTTCTGTGGCATTATGCGCGCGGTTCATATATATTAGGTCCACCTCGTGAAAGGACTGCACACCTATGGATAGCCGGTTCAGTCCCAGGGCCCGCAAAGATGTGAGTTCCGCTACTTTCTCATCCGTCAGGTCATCGGGATTTGCCTCGATGGTCAGTTCTTTCAGATTGACATCGGGATACCACTTATAAATGCCTTCCAGTATCTGCTGTATCTGTCCTTTTTCGAGCATTGTCGGAGTGCCACCACCCAGATAGATAGTCTCTATTACTTCCCCACATAGGTAGTCTCTAGTCAATTCCGCCTCATGTATGATAGCCCCTACGAGCTGCTCCCGCCGGGCAGGAGAGGTGGTAAAATAGAAATTGCAATAATGGCAGGCCTGCCGGCAAAATGGGATATGTATATAGATGCCCGCCATGCCTCAAAAATCAAGAATCTTATTGCCAATGCCAAAATCTAAATTCATCTTTAGCGTTATCTTTAGCTGATCGGATGAAAGGATGGTTTTTATGGCTGGCCGTGCTATGGCTAAAGGTGGTGTCTGCCCAGGAACCTTGGCACCTGGAGGTAGTGTGCCATGATAAACCCGCAGTCTTCTTTACCAAAAGACTTTCTTATAAAACAGCCTTCCCGGATTCTGTCAAGGTAGCTAAGGAAATAGACTACCTATTTACACATATCAAAAATCAGGGCTATCTCACAGCTTCCATGGATAGCGCGGTTACATTGGATCACACCATATTTGCTTATATATATGTAGGAGAGAAGTTTGAGACTGTCACCATCTATAATGGTAATATACCACAGGACTTCCTGCCGGATATAGGACTGAAGCGACTGAATGACGGCAAGGTGATCCCTGCCGATGGTACTTTGCTTTTCAAGGAAAAGGTAATCCAATCCTGTGAGAATATCGGTTATCCCTTCGCGGAGGTCTGGCTGGATAGCTTTAGTATGAATGACGGGCAAATCTCTGCCAAAGCCTACTTGCAGCTGCACGAGCTCTTTCACTATGATACACTGAAGATACAGGGCAAGACAAAGGTACGTCCCCTTTTTCTCCGAAACTATCTCGGTATCAAGCCGGGCAAAGTATATAATGAAGCGAGTGTGAGACGTATCACACAGCGGCTCAATGACCTCCAGTTTGCCGAAGTGATCAAGCCTCATACCGTTGAGTTTCGGGCCGAGAAGGCCAGGATCAATGTATTTCTGAAAGATAAACGCGCGAGTCAGTTTGACCTGCTGATCGGCGTGCTGCCCGGTAGCTCAGGCCAGAAAGTTCTCATCACAGGTGATGTCAAGATACACCTTGTGGCACCATTCGGAGCGGGAGAGGACCTGTATGTGCAGTGGCAGAAACTCCAGCCCAAGACCCAGACGCTCACCGCCCGCATCATCTATCCTTATCTTCTCGGCCTGCCACTGGGTCTCAATGTCAACTTCCAATTTTATAAGAAGGATACTTCCTACCTGCAGATAGACGGCGACTATGGCGTACAGTATCAGCTCTCGGGCAATGATTACCTCAAGGCATCCTACCGCCAGAAAGTATCTATCATACTAGACCCGGATACCAACTATGTCAAGATCAACCGCGCACTACCTTCCAACCTGGACCTTAGTACCAACGAATTTGCGCTGGAGTTCTATATGCAGAAGCTCAACTACCGCTTCAATCCTGTATCAGGATTCGTACTACAGACCAGCGTGGCCGCAGGTGCCCGGACCATAAAAAAGAATACGACGATAGCCAGCCTCTATGACCAGGTAGAGGGAAAGACTTTTGCCAGTCTATATGATACCGTACGGCTGACTACCTTTCAGCTTCACCTTGCATTGATGATAGATAAGTTTTGGAAGATCAATAGCAGGATGACGGTGCGCACTATGTTTGAGGGCAAGTACTTTTTTGCAGACCGCATACTGGACAATGAGCAATACCAGATAGGCGGTGTCAACTCACTTCGGGGGTTTGACGATAGGTCCATCTTCACGCCATACTACGCCATGGGAGATCTGGAGTACCGCTACCTCATTTCAAAAAATTCCTATTTCTTCGCTTTCGTCAATGCAGCGCTGGTGAAGGAACCCGGACACTTCGTCAATAAACCTTTTGATTTCCCCTTCGGTTTTGGAGCGGGTACTACCTTTGAGACCAAGATTGGACTCTTTGGCCTGACTTATGCCATGGGCAAACAACTAAACAATGCACTCTCATTTAAAAATGGCAAGATACATTTTGGTTATATAAACTACTTCTAGTGCGCGTCATCATCTTCATACTCTTACTGGTCTGCTCTGTCCGGCTGCAAGCACAAGAGGATATGCTCACCATCGCGCAGGATAGCCTCGCAGCTCTAGATAGTACCACACAGGTGATAGTGATCGATACGGCGGCGGTGCAGCATGCCGATAGCGTATCAGCTTATACCTCTTCCCTCACTGCGTCTACAAAGCCTCTTTACTACGATATAGAGCAGGAGCAGCGCATGCCTGACAATACGTTTATGTTTCTGCTGCTCGTAGCCCTACTCATCGTACTTACTACACTGAAACTGGCTTTCAGCAACGATTTCACGGATCTCTTCAGATCAGTAGCCAGTTCCAATATCGCATCGCAGATCGTGCGTACATCACGTGAAGATCTATCACTCTCATCTTTTCTGATGAATGGAATATTTGTTGTGTCTATGTCCATCTTCACGCGATTTGTGTTGTTGCATTTTTATCCTTACTCTGCATTGTCCGACAATTTTTCAATAGTCAAGCTCATCATTTTATTCACATTTTTTTTCGTCGGAAAGTTTTCGCTACTGCGTTACATCGGAAATCTTTTTGAGCTGCGAGCATCAGTAGATGAGTACTTGTTCAATCTCTCTGCTATAGTCAGAACCATTGGTATTGCAATGATTCCAATACTATTCATGCTTTATGCTTCATCAGAAAAATATTTCCTTTTCATCTTCATCGCATCGCTCGTGATATTGAGTGCAGGTGTAGTGATGATCGTGATCCGAGGTTTATCCACATCGTATAAAGTGATGTACAGCAGTGTGTATCATTTTTTAATATACATTTGTGTTGGAGAAATATTACCAGTATTTCTATTTATTAAATTGTTAACCAAAACAGCTATTTAACATGGCAACAAAGTCAACAGCAAAGAAAGCTGCCCCTAAGAAAGCTGCTAAGAAAGCTGCCCCTAAGAAGGCTGCTAAGAAAGCTGCTCCTAAGAAGGCTGCAAAGAAAGCTGCTCCTAAGAAGGCTGCTAAGAAAGCTGCCCCTAAAAAGGCTGCTAAGAAAGCCGCTCCTAAGAAAGCAGCTGCTGCCCCTAAAAAAAAAGCGTAAGCTCGGGCAAGCAATCAAGATCTAACAGCAGTAGCACTTCCGGTCGCAAGATGGCTGATGAGAAATCAACTAAACCGAGTGCTACTGCTTTTATTTTGAAAAGCAGTAAGACAAAAAAGCCATCGTTAAATAAAGCCTCTGTGTCCTCTAAGAAAGTAGTAAAGCCGGCACCCAAATCTCCGGCCGCCCCAATCAAGAAATCTCCAGCCCAATCCCCCGCTTCTCCTGCAAAAAAAACTCCCGTAGCCGCAGCGCAGGCACCAGCAGTAGAGGAAAAGAAAAAACCAGTAAGGCTCTCTGAGATACTGAAGCCAAAGAATGATAAGAACTATAGTGAGTTTCTGAGTAGTGAACCTAAGACACGCCTCAAGAATATCATCGTGGCTCAGCCACAACCGGAAGGGATCAAATCTCCATACTTCGATCTGGAGTCAAAATATAAAGTCAAGTTTCAGTTTACGCCCTTTGTGACAGTGGAAGGTGTGCATGGCAAAGATTTTCGCAAGCAGCGCATCTCGCTCAATGATTTCAGTGGCATTATCTTTACCAGCCGCAATGCTATCGATCATTTCTTTCGCATCTGTGAGGAGCTGCGCGTCAAGATGAGCCAGGAGACAAAATACTTTTGTACGTCTGAGGCTATAGCCCTCTATCTTCAGAAATATACACAATATCGCAAGCGCAAGGTCTTCTTTAGCGATACCAATAGCAATAAGGAAATGCGTGCCCTGATCCTGAAGCATCGTGACACTACTAAGTTTCTATATATAGGACCTGAGGTCCGCAGCAAAGATGAGATCACCTCATTCATGTCTGATCAGAATATTCCCTTCACCGAGGCAGTGATGTACCGTACGGTGCCTAGTGATCTGCGCAAGCTGGATCTGGGCAGGTTTGACATGATGGTCCTATTCAGTCCTTCCGCTATTCACTCCCTTTTCCAGAGCTTCCCGTCTTTCAAGCCGGGTAAACTCAAACTAGGAGTATATGGCAAGACTACGGCTGACGCTGTGCTGGAGGCTCACTGGCAGATACATCTGATGGCGCCACTAGAGGGAGCACCCTCTATCATAGCGGCGCTGGATGGTTATCTGAAAGTATCGAATAAATAGTAGCGGAGGTCTGCGGCAGATGTAGCAGTCTTTTATCCTATCAGAAATATACAGTATCTCTTGTGAAGGCCCGGCACCTCTGCGCGCCAGTCAGATACTTTCTTTGTAGCGATGTACTCTGTAGGCAGGGTCAGGTCACAGGCTACGCATAGTTTGGTATCTCCGCTCAGGTGCTGCAGGGCATCTCTCAGCATCGCATCATTACGGAATGGGGTCTCCATAAATATCTGCGTCCCACCTCTTCTGGCCGCATCCTCCAGTTGCTTCAATTTTTTGATACGGTCCATACCCTGTATAGGAAGATATCCGTGAAAGGTGAACTGCTGACCACTGAATCCGGACGCGATCAGAGCCAGTAGTATCGAGCTGGGCCCCACCAGTGGCACTACCTGGTAGCCCCTGATATGGGCGTAGCTTACTATTTCGTAGCCCGGGTCTGCTATACATGGATTGCCGGCCTCGCTGATGATGCCGATATCATGGCCTGCCGCTATAGGTGCCAGTAGTTGCTTGGCATGATTGGCTCCATGCTTGTCCAGTTCCTGTATCGAGACCTCTGTGTCAAAATTCTTTTTGTATCCTATCGCTCTCAGGTAGCGGCGCGCGGTACGCGCATCTTCTACTATAAAGTGATCTAGCGCCGCCACCGTATTCCGCACCTGATCAGGTATTATGGTATTATCATTATCACCGAGGAAGGATGGTATCAGATAGAGACTCCCGGCTTTTTTATTGTCAGCCATCACTCTGGTTTTGCATTTTCCACGGAGTCCATGTGTACCACCGAGCAGTCAAAATTAATATCCACTGTGCTATCCGGCAGCGACGGGAAAGCAGCATTTATATTCAGCTTGAGCTTGTAGTCGCCATATGCTCTATTGAGAAAGCGGCCTACCACCGGCATCGCTGCGGCAGCACCTGTACCAGATGAGGCGAAGTGCACGCTCGGCTGCTCGAAGCCTACCCAGCAGCCCGCTACTATATCCGGCGTCATACCTATGAACCATGCATCGGCATTTGCCTGCGTAGTGCCGGTCTTGCCGGCCAGTGCCAGGCTAGGCAGGCCGTAGCGCGGTCTGATAGATGCTGCCGTGCCTCGGTTCACTACACCTTTCATCATCTCTACCGTAGTGTATGCCACAGTAGGTGATATAGCTGCTGAGTGCTCCTGATTGAAGGTGGCCAGTACGTTGCCTTTTTTATCAGTGATCTTAGTGATGTAAAATGGCTTGCAGTATTCACCCAGATTGGCAAAGGTGAGATAAGCGCCGACCATCTCTGTGAGGGATATGTCAGACACACCGAGGCATAGTGCAGGCACACGGTCCAGGTCACTTTCTATGTGCAGTTTGTGGGCCATATCTATCAGCGCCTGCGGGCCAAAGTCGCACATCAGGTTTGCTGTCATCCTGTTGTCAGAGTACCAGAGCCCCTGCTGCATAGGCACCAGGTCACCATCTTTAAATTTTTTACTACCCGCCGGGTTCCACCCATTTTCACCGCAGGTGGGTGGTATGTACTCTACCTGATGGCAGGGATCGTAGCCGCGCTCTATAGCTACTGCATATTGCAGTGGTTTCATAGTAGATCCTACCTGCCGCTTGGTAGACTTCTTTACGTGGTCCAGCTGAAAGTATTTGATGTTTGGCCCGCCCACCCATGCCTTGATCTCGCCGGTGTGTACATCCACGGCCAGGAAGCCGCACTGTATGATCTGGAGATAATACCGCAGCGAGTCGGTGATGGTCATGGTCGTATCCTTGTCATAAGAGCCATGGTCTCCTTCATAGGAGAAGATGGTCATATCGGTCTTTTGATTGAAGATCTTACGGATCTCTGCATCAGACTTGCCCTGAGCTTTCAGGTCCTGATAGTGCTGGCTTTGTACGATAGATTTATCCAGCAGGTCGGGCTTCGCACGTTCGCCAAATTTCCAGGGCTCTTTGCCATGCCACTCTTTGAAGTATGACTCTTGCAGAAATTTCAAATGCTCCTTGATAGCATCTTCTGCATAGCGCTGCATACGGGAGTCGATGGTCGTGTAGACCTGCAGGCCATCGGTATAGATGTCATACTTGGTGCCATCCGGCTTTTTGTGCTTTTCGCACCAGGCCTTTAGTTCTTGACGCAGGTTTTCACGCAGATAGGTAGCGAGTCCCTCGCGATAGTCAGCACTGTGAAAGTTGAGTTTGATCTGCTTTTTGCTCAGCGTATCACAGGCAGCCTGATCTATGATCTTAGCCTCTACCATTCGTTTCAGCACGATGTTCCGGCGGTCTTCAGCCTTGTCGGGGTGTTTTCTTGGATTAAACTTACTGGGTGCATTGACCATGCCTACCAGTAGTGCCGCCTCCTGTGGTTTCAGATCCTTTGGCGTTTTGCCATAGTAGGTCCAGGCTGCCGTCTTGATACCAAAAGACTGGTTGCCAAATTTGACTGTATTAAAATACAGCGTGATGATCTCCTCCTTAGAAAACATCCGCTCGATCTTGGCAGCGAGCACCCACTCTTTTAGCTTCTGCTTTGACCGCTGTATGCGGCTTGTTTTGTAGAAGTCCTGGTGAAAAAGATTTTTGGCCAGCTGCTGCGTGATAGTAGAGGCACCGCCACGGTCGCGACCGAATAGAGGACCGAGTATAGCCGCAAAGAGGCCCTTCATATCTATACCCGAGTGCTCGTAGAAACGCTTATCCTCTGTAGCTACCAACGCCTTGACCAGGTAGGGAGACAGGTCATCATAGGCTATCTCTATACGGTTCTCATTGTAGTAGCTGCCCAGCACCTCACCATCTGCAGAGTACACAGTGGTCGAGACATCATTATTAGGATTTTGTATGGCTTCCAGGTCGGGCATCTCGCCCAGCAGGCCGGCATTGACCCCTACGAAAAATAAAATAACGAGCAGGATCACGGACCAGAGCGCGATCTGCACCAGTTTAAAGACCTGCCAGAAATTATTGAAATTGATCTTCTTCAGTTTGAGCTTCATCTGCTGTTATCGTTTTCGCATCTGTGCGTAATAGGCCTCCAGGATATTATAGAACTCTTCCCCGTATTTGCGCAGCAGGGCATCTTTCACAAAACGGAAAACCGGCACTTTTAGTTTGTTGCCATTCTTGCATGCAGCCTTGCAGATATTCCAGCGCTCGTAGTTGACTGCCTCAAAGGATTTGTACTCTGTGATGCGGATAGGGTAGAGGTGGCAGGAGACCGGTTTTTTAAAGTCGACCTTGCCATCCAGGTAGGCTTTTTCTATACCACATACAGCTATGCCGTTGTCATAGTTTACATAGGCACAGGGCCCGTCTTTGATCAGCGGGGTCTTCCATTTTTCATCTTCTGCCTCCCACATATATTTCTTCTGCTCCAGCACGGCTATACCATCTGCCGTCAGGTACGGTTTCACGGCTTCATATATATCCTCCAGTATCTGCAGCTCACTCTGGTCTAGCGGAGCGCCTGTATCACCCTCTACACAGCAGGCTCCTTTGCAGGCATTGAGGTCGCACACGAAGTGTTCCTCCAGGATATCCTCGCTGACTATTTTGTTGTCTATTGATAGCACTTATTCCTATTTTCGGTTTATGACCGTATCTCCAAAAGTACGTATATCCCCCCGCTCATCCCAATCTGTGTTTTGCCTCATAGCGGCGTTGATTGTGTCATTTAGTGTATCGGCGCAGTACCACTCGCTCTGCTGGCGTATCACAGGTCGGGGGCTCAAGCAGCCATCCTATCTCTACGGTACCATGCACGTGTCAGACAAGAGGGTGTTTCATTTCGGAGATAAAGTGACAAAAGCCTTTGATGCCAGCCGGGCCTATGCGATGGAGCTGGACCCTGACAAGGCGCTCAATCCTGCCGTCGCTCTCTCACTGGTCATGAAGGATGGCAGTCGTATCAGCCGGATGCTGCCTGATTCTGATTACCGGTTTGCAGATTCGGTGATCAAGGTGGCTACAGGTTTCGGCCTGGCGCCGTTTGATCAGGTAGAGCCCGTACTGGTCACCGCCCTGCTGGAGGTGGGCAGTATGGGGATGACGGCCGGCGATACGGCAAATATGTCAGAAGAGATGGATCTGTATTTCTACAGAAAGGCCAGGGAGCAGCATAAAAAGCAGATCGGTATCGAAACCGTAGATGAGCAGATAGCGGCACTGCATAGCCTCACCTATCAGGAGCAGGCTGAACAGCTCAGGGATGCCATAGAGCAGATGCGCCACGCGGACGGAGCAGGCGACAAAGACCTGCTGAAATATTATGTACAGCAAGATCTCGACAGCCTGCTGGCCATGAGTGATGAGTCACAGATGCCGGATAAATTTTATAAAGCGCTGGTCACTGACCGCAACATCCGCATGGCCGACCGCATCGCCGAGTTTATCAGAAAGCAACCGACATTTATTGCTATCGGCGCATTACACCTGCCGGGAGCAGGAGGGGTGATAGAGCTGCTGCGGCGAAAGGGGTATACGGTAGAAGAATGGAAGTAAAACCCGGCGGGCCGATTTCTTAGGTCTGCTCCTTGCATTTTTATTATTTTCCGAGGCAAATGGAACAACAGCAATCCCTCAGCAAAACGCTGACTCCGCTGCTCCTGTGGGGACTCGGTGTAGGCTACGTCATCTCCGGTATGTATGTAGGCTGGAACCTGGGATTGGAAAAAGGCGGCACGCTGGGTATGGCCGTCGCTACCTTCTTTGCCATTATCATGTATAGTGCTTTCAGTTTCTCCTACTCTGAGCTGGCCTGTGCTATACCTAAGGCGGGGGGCGCTTTCGATTATGCACGCAGAGCTTTGGGTCAGGACGTGGCTTTTGTGACCGGTTTAGCTCAGATCATTGAGTTTGTCTTTGCCCCGCCAGCTATTGCTATAGGTATTGGCACTTATCTGCATCTGGAGTTTCCCTCACTGGATATCAAGACTGCCGCTATCGGCGTCTACGTCCTTTTCACTGCACTCAATATATATGGTGTCAAAGCCGCTGCTACCTTTGAGCTTATTATTACGGTGCTTGCGGTAGGGGAGCTGTTGCTTTTTGCAGGTGTCACATTACCGCACTTTCATGCAGAGAACCTGACACACAATCCACTACCCAATGGCTGGGCGGGAGCCTTTGCAGCTTTGCCGTTTGCTATCTGGTTTTTCCTCGGTATAGAAGGTGTGGCCAATGTAGCCGAAGAAACGAAGAACCCGCAAATGGACATACTGAAAGGCTTCGGCTGGGCGCTGATCACACTGGTAGTACTGTGCATCCTGACCTTCATAGCGGCCGTAGGCGTAGCAGGTTGGGAGAGTGTGGTCTATCCTGACCTGACCAATGCGAGCGTGACATCAGACTCTCCGCTCCCGCTGGCTATGGGCCGCGTGATCGCTCACGACAATATACTCTATACTACACTCATTCGCATCGGTCTTTGTGGTTTGATAGCCTCTTTTCATGGGCTGATACTCGCATCTGGCCGGGCTACGTTTGAGTTTGGCCGGGTGGGCTTTGCGCCGCGGTTTCTGGGGCGCGTGAGCAGTCGCTTTCAGACACCCGCCGTAGCGCTGATATTCAACTCCTGCATCGGCATAGCGGCCCTGCTGGCCGGTCGTACCAATGAGATCATCACCTTCTCTGTACTCGGTGCGCTGATCCTTTATTCTGTTTCTATGGTTTCCGTTATCCGCCTCCGCCGCTCTGAGCCCGGATTGGAGCGCCCATTTGCAGTGCCTTTCTTCCCACTCACGCCGGCTCTGGCGCTGGTGATAGCGGCGGTATCGTTTATAGCGGTCGTTTGGTATAATTTGCTGCTGTCTGCCATATTTCTGGGAATTATTTTGGTGGCTTATTTTATATTTAGGCTTTTCAAACCGCAGCTATCAGCACACTGACCTCCCCTGCGGTCAGGCCTAAACTAATCAGCAATAATGACCACGAAAGAGATCCTCGCCTACGTCAAAAATCATCCATCCGGCAAAGTCAAACTCGCTATAGCAGATATAGATGGCATCCTGCGCGGCAAGTATGTTTCTACAGAGAAGTTTCTCGGCATAGCTGATAGCAATTTCGGTTTTTGTGATGTGGTCTTCGGCTGGGATGCGGGTGATGTGGCCTACGACAATACCAACTATACCGGCTGGCACACCGGCTACCCTGATGCCAAGGCAACGATAGACCTTTCTACTTTCCGCAAAATACCCTGGGAGAATGATGTGCCTTTTTTCCTGGGTGAGTTTATAGATCAGAAGAATGATGCACTCTATGTCTGCCCGCGCCAGGTGCTGAAAAAGGTGATAGGCCAGGCGGAGAAAGAAGGTTTTAAACCATACTTCTCGCAGGAGTTTGAGTGGTTCAATTTTGAAGAGACACCACAGACGGCTGCAGCCAAAGGTTTCCGTGACCTGCAGCCACTCACACCCGGCATGTTTGGCTACTCTATACTGAGGTCTACGCTTCGCACAGATTATTTTACTGCGCTCTTTGATCAGCTCAAAAAATTTGATGTACCTATCGAGGGTCTGCATACAGAGACCGGCCCCGGTGTGTATGAGGTAGCGCTGCTCTATGGTGATATACTCACGGCAGCAGATCGCGCGGTGCTGTTCAAGACAGCGGTGAAAGAGATAGCCTACAAGCATGGGATTCTGGCCACCTTTATGGCAAAAATCAGTGAGAACCTGCCCGGCTGTAGCGGCCACGTACACCAGAGCCTGTGGGATAGCAAGTCGTCTAAGAACCTCTTTCATAGTGATAAGGACAAATCAGGCATGAGTGATCTGATGAAGAGCTATATAGCAGGTCAGCTCTATTGCCTGCCGCATATACTGCCTATGGTAGCGCCGACTATCAACTCGTACAAGCGCCTGGTAGAAGGCGCCTGGGCACCGACTACTGTGACGTGGGCAGTAGACAATCGTACAGTCGCACTGCGTGCACTGCCAGCCGGCAGCAAGTCTACCCGTCTCGAAACCCGGGTAGTAGGCAGCGATACCAATCCATACCTCGCTATGGCAGCCTGCCTCGCCGCTGGCCTCTATGGCATCCGCAAGAAACTCAAACTCGAGCAGCCTGCTACTGTGGGCAACGGCTATCGCGACGAGTCAAACGGACGATTCCCTAAAAACCTGCATGACGCGACAGTGATGATGCGCGACTCTCCGGTCGCTAAAGAACTTTTCGGTGAGAAATTTGTCCAGCACTTCACGCAGACTCGCGAGTGGGAGTGGAGGCAGTTTAGCCGCGTGGTGACAGACTGGGAGACGAAGCGGTATTTTGAGATTATATAAGAGACGTGAGACATTAGACTTGAGATATGAGACAATACAAGAGTGATGTATAGAAAGGTATTACGCTTCTATCTCTGGGCTACACTTGGTCTCTGCACGGAGATATTCTTTACTGCTTTCACCGACCTTTTCAATGCACTATCTGAGCACAAAGCCCCTGACTGGAGCCTGACAGGCCACACGTATGTCTGGATGATATTCATCTATGGTGCAGGATCTGTCATCTTTCCTTTCGGGCACAAGCATCTCAGAGGCTATCATCTGCTACTGCGGATTTTTATCGTGGCCATCGGCATTTTTGTTATTGAGTTTACCAGTGGTTTTATATTGGATAAAATACTGGGGCGTTGTCCGTGGGAGTACTCTGGTCCTTTCAGTATCCTGGGCTACATAAGGCTCGACTATCTGCCTGCGTGGATGATCTTTGCCTACATGATAGAGCGGGCAGATGAGATCTTTGACCGGATGGCAGGCACATTTGAGGGATAACTCACACGCCCAGTTCTTCAAACTTCTCCCAGAGCCAGCCGGCATCTGCTATCTGAGTAGTCTTTTCAAATTCTTTTTTGAGCGCTTCCAGTTCCTTCTTATCCCGCACATCGGCACGGGATAGGTCATTGATAAAGTTGAGCAGGTTGATATAGTTGCGGCGGTGCGTATCTGAGATGGTGCGCTTGCGCCGCAGCAGCGCGCGAAAGCTGGATATCAGGGCGTGCAGCGCGGTGTATTCGTCCATCTCATAGTATGTCTTGATAAGGAGCGTCTTAGAGTCCAGCAGGTAGAAAACGTCATCATACTCCACCTTCTGTAGCAGCTTGAGCACATCGTCATAGCGACGGATATAAAAATAGAATTTTGCCAGATTGAAAGTGTAGGCGTTGCTGCGGTTTTGCTTAGGTAGTTTGTCACGATAGTCCTTGATGAATTTCTCTGTCCACGTCTGCTCTTTGAGGCGAAGGCCGAGCGTGACGAGGTTCTTGTAGTCCCAGGGGGAAAGTTCGTTTTTATCAAAGAGTATGTCCTTTTGCAAGGCGATATTATAAAGATCAAACACCTCGCGAAGGTAATCCAGTTTGCCGCGGTTGATCTGTTTCACACAGAAGTTGATGCTGAAGATATACGCATCCCGCTCAGTAGCGTGGGGCATATCCGTAGCCCTGTGTAGTAGATCTTTGAGCTGCTGATAGTGCGGCTCGCCGTCTGTATCACGCAGCATGTGATAGACCGCACGATAGGCAGCTATGGCAGCTATGGCAGCGAACTTCTCTTCCTTAGTTTTTTCCAGTACGGCATCTATCATGTCTACCTGCTGGTCTGTGTGGAGCACATTGCGGTAGTGCTCTACAGCGCAGGCATAGCGGAGGGTATTGATAAAGTAAAAGGCATCTAGATTGTATAGCACGCTGGCGAGGTTCTTTTCATTGGTGCGCTCCTTGCGCAGCTCGATAGATTGATTGAGCTCCACCTCCAGGAGAAACTCATTGTAGTAGAAAGCTGCGTCCTTGTTTTTATCTCTTGACTGGATGGTTTTAGCGAGGGAGTAGTTGACATCAAAGTTACGCGTGAGCCCTTTTGTATTGATGGTGTGCAGGGTGTCTGCGAGGCGGTGGGCTTGATCATTTTTATACTTCTCGTAGGCCAGGAAGTCTTCTGTGAGCTTGAGCAAATCTGAGATAGCTCGGCGCATTTTGACGTCGTCATACTTGCCTTTGAATAGAGACGTATAGAGGACGGCTTTATTGGGATAGAGGCCGCCATTCGTGATAGTACGGGATAGGACTGTCAGCAGTTTAATTGGCTTCTCATCTGCATTGAAGTAGGGGGCACTCACGAACTGCTCCAGCCGTTTCAGCTCGGTACGCGAGAGGTTTTCCAGTACTGCTACGAGTTTAGTATCTTGTATCTGGAGTTGTTTTTCGACTGGGAGCATGATTTTTAGTCTTTGTACAATATGTTTTAGCAATTATTGAAAATCAATAAAATATATAAAATAGAATCAATTTTATATGGTACAATATACAAATAATGTACTTGTTTCGAGGTTTGATGGTTTGTTCTTTTGTACCATCAAATAATCTCGAAAATGAAAAATACTTTAGCTATGAAAAGGATCCGAATACTAATTTTCTTATTAGCAAATTTTTGTACCGGGTCTCTTTTCGCCCAATATGTACCGATTGATCCGAGTTTTGCTAATGCTCTAATACTGCATGGTTATAGCAGCTGCGTGCACGGAAGCACGATAGATACGACAGACCCGGTCGTGAATACCACCACAACTTTAATCGTAAGTGATCCCGCATTAACAGATGTTACTGGTGTAGAATATTTTAGGCATCTGGAGGTTTTTGACTGTACAGAAAGTAGCGTTACTTTCTTGCCAACTTTACCGGAAAGCCTGCAAACTCTATATGCCCGCAATAACCAGATTAGCAGTATCACGAGTTGGCCAACCAATTTATCTTCCATATCGGTCGAGTTTAATCAATTGACCAGCTTGCCCGCATTCCCTCCTAGCGTCACGGGTATAGGATGCAGTCATAATCAGTTGACCAGTCTCCCGGCTTTGCCATACTACTTAGGGGGGTTAGATTGCAGTTACAATCAACTGACCTCCATCCCGTCATTTACTACTGCCATGGGTCAATTATATTGTAACAATAATAATCTTCAGAGTTTACCGGAGATTACGGATTACGGAGGTTTGACGGGTTTGACTATAGCATGTGATAGCAATCCACAACTAATGTGTCTACCTCATTTGCCATATGACATAAGTATAACTTACACAGGCACGGGGATCACTTGTGTACCCAATTATCCTTCCGCTGGATTTAGCACGCCAGATCTTCATACATTGCCTCAATGTACTACTGGCAACGCCAACGGCTGCTATGTATATCTGAATGGAGGCCCGGATCAGTCTACATGTATAGGGCAAAGCATTACTACTGCAGCAGCAGATAGCGGCACCTGGACAGCTCTCGGTTCTAATCCCAGTGTAGTGACTATTACTCAGCCATCAGCGCCTACTACTAGTATCGGTCCTTTTCCCATCAGTGGTACTTATGGATTTGTATGGACTACAGCAGTGGGGAGTATCACAATGACCGTGACAGTATATCCTGCACCTGTAGCAGAGGCGGGACCGGATGTAACTTTATGCCGGCCGGGTACATTGACTCTTGGGGGAGCTCCCACAGCCAGTGGAGGGTCCGGCACATTTCAGTATAGGTGGTGGCCGCTTTATCTAGGTATATCCTCATTGTACGTACCTAATCCTACAGTACACTCTGCCGCTGGCGTAAGCCAGGTATTTGAAATCAGAGTGACGGATAGCTTATCAGGGTGTGTAAGCATAGATACGATGCTATTGACTACTGCACCGCAGATAGCCGTCATAATAGATGCGTCAGCAGATACTATACTGTCAGGCCAGACTACGATGTTGACAGCGCGGTCACTACTGGCAGGAGGCTCTTATCTCTGGTCTCCTACTGGCAGCCTTTCTCCTGTATCGGGGATTTCGGATACTGAGTACGCGTCACCTACCGTCAGTCAGACATACTCTGTGATTTATGCAGTAAACGGTTGTGAAGACACTGCCTACAAGAATATAGTGGTACTACCTTCCGTTTCTGCGGGTCCCGATCGATCTACCTGTATGGGCCAGCAAATTATTACGGCTGCTGCCGGTATCGGGACATGGGCTGCACAAAACGGTAATCCTGGAACCTGTACTATAGCTAATCCTCTAAGCGCTTTTACGGCCATAGTCAATTTTTCTTCACCAGGTATTTATAAATTTGTCTGGGCAGGTACTAATAATAGTGACACCATGCAGGTGATGGTAAATGGTAATCCATCTGTCACCGTCACCACTACAGATGCTCAATGCTATGGACAAAATACAGGCAGTATCTGCGCCAGCGTAAGTGGAGGCAATGCGCCATATACTTATCAATGGACTAACTCGCCCCCGCTCACTGCATCATGCGTGAATAATATTGTGGCGGGCGCCTATGGAGTCACCGTCACCTCCGGAGACGGATGTACAGCGAGCGCCGGTGGCACTGTATCGCAGCCGGCCAGCTCTTTCGCTGTCAGTGTGACTCATACAGATATACTCTGCTACGGTAATTCTACCGGTACTATAACCCTGACCGGATCCGGCGGTACTTATCCCTATAGTACTGCGGCTTGGTCGGATGGAGATACGGGCATAGTCCGCACCGGCATGGCTGCTGGCACTTATACTTACACTATAGCAGATGCCAACGGCTGCCAGCAGACAGGGCCGGTGACAGTAGTGCAGCCGGCTTCAGCCTTTACAGTGATAGCCTCACACACCAATGCTGGCTGTACTGGTGCCACAGGTACTATCACGCTCATCGAGAGCGGCGGCACCACTCCATATAGTGCCGTGACCTGGTCAGGCGGGCTGAGTGGTACAAATCCGGTTAATGTCCCTGCAGGCACTTATACATATAGCGTCACAGATGCGAACAACTGCCTGGCCACAGGATCAGTGATCGTATCGGCATCCGGACTGGCTATAGCAGACTCCGTTTTCAATGTAACCTGCAATGGAGCGGCAGACGGGCGTATAGCGGCGCTGGCATACGGTGGGACGGCACCCTACCACTATCTATGGACCAGTGGAGATACTACATACGACCAAGCCCATCTGGTACCGGGTAGCTACCAGGTGACTGCTACAGATGCTGGTGGTTGTTCTGTGACATTCACAGGCTATATTACAGAGCCTGTTGTTTTGTCTATATCAGTGCTGAGTGTGACTAATGTGAGCTGTCACGCCGGGATAGATGGCAGTGCCTGTGTATCGGCAGTAGGAGGCACGCCCGGCTACCACTATATGTGGTCTCCTATGGCGCAAACTACCAGCTGTGCTGCGATGCTATCTGCCGGTTCTAATTCAGTCAGTGTTTATGACGCTAATGGCTGTACAGCCACTACCTCTCTGAGCATTCAGGAACCTACACAGATCACCATTGTCCCTACAATCACCAGCCCTACCTGCGGCGCCAGCAATGGGAGCATATGCACCAATGTCACGGGAGGTGCATCTGGTAGTTATACTTATGTCTGGTCTACAGGATCGAGTATGACGGGATGCCTCCTGGGTATCGCTGCTGGGGGCTATGCATTATCAGTCACGGATGTGGACGGCTGTACCGCTACGCTGATAGATACGCTGACAGACAACGGTACTACCTGCGTCTGGCCCGGAGATGCAGACAATAATCTGCTGGTAGACAACAATGACCTCCTGCCCATCGGCCTCGGCTATGACAGTGCGGGACCTGCACGTGCGGTGACATCGATAGTCTGGCAAGGAAATCAGGCCACAGACTGGGCGCAGTCATTCAGCAGCTATACCCCAGCGGTGAACTATAAGTATGCAGACTGCAATGGCGATGGTACGATCAATGCTACGGATACTGCAGCTATCACGCAAAACTTTGCATTGACACATAGCAAGACTATCACACAGAAGCCATGGCGCACGGGAGACCCTGCCCTATATCCGCTGCTGAGCAAGGATACAGTGACCAATGGCGATACACTCACGGTAGATATCCATCTGGGAGATGTATCTCTGACGGCCAATAATGTATACGGTATAGCCTATACTATCAACTATAACCCGATCGTACTGGATACGACTAAGACTACTTTTGCTTATGGCGCGTCTTGGTTGGGCGGTACATCAGAGCTGCTATCCATCAGCAGGGACATCCCTGCGCAGGGCATGATCAAGACAGCTGTGACGCGCATAGATCATACTACACGCTCAGGCTCCGGTATCATAGCGCACCTGCGCGCCATAGTGACCACAGACAATATAGATGGCAAGGACCTCTCTTACTACCCTGTGCACATCTTCATTTCAGATGTCCGGGCGGTAGATCAGCTAGGTAATGTGATACAGATCAATGAAGGAACCGACTCCAGCGAGGTAGGCTACACTCCTCTGGGCATACCGGACATGACCACTGGCAGTCTCTCGGTATATCCTAATCCGGCTCATGACAAACTGTATTTCACATCGTCTCATACTGCACTGCAGTCAGCAGAATTGATCAATACACTCGGAGAGATAGTAGCTACCTATAGCTGGTCTGATGCGCGCGGTGAGCGCACGGCAGATGTGAGCGGCCTGAGCAGCGGTATCTACTATATCCGCCTGAACACTACCACTGCTCTCGCAGTGAGAAAGATAACCATCACACACTGATAGTATCTCTGAGATACATGACGAAAGCGGTCCTCGTGACCGCTTTTTTTATTCATGGCAATCGTGTATTTTCACGCCGCTATGCAATATAAACGGATACTCCTCAAGCTCAGCGGTGAATCTCTGATGGGCTCCCAGCAATACGGTATAGATACGAAAGTGGTAATGCAGTACGCTGGGGAGATCAAATCTCTGGTAGAGAAGGGCGTGGAGGTAGCTATCGTGATAGGCGGCGGCAATATCTACCGCGGCATACAGGCTACCGCTACTGGTATAGACCGCGTGCAGGGTGACTATATGGGCATGCTGGCCACGGTGATCAATAGCATGGCACTGCAGAGCGCACTGGAGAAGGAAGGCGTACACACCCGCCTGCTCACAGCACTCGAGATACGTCAGGTAGCAGAGCCGTTTATCAAGCGCCGTGCGGTGCGCCACCTGGAGAAGGGACGAGTAGTGATTTTTGGTGCAGGCACCGGCAATCCGTATTTCACTACTGATACAGCAGCAGCGCTCCGCGCCACGGAGGTGGAGGCCGACGTGATACTGAAGGGCACGCGTGTAGACGGTATCTATGATAGTGACCCTGAGAAGAATCCTACCGCGACGAAATATACTACGCTGACCTATGCAGAGGCTATCAGCCAAAAGTTGAACGTGATGGATATGACGGCCTTTACGCTGTGCCAGGAGAATAATATACCGATCATCGTTTTTGATATGAATACGGAAGGCAACCTGATGAGAGTAGTAAACGGTGATGGTATAGGCACCCTCGTAAAATAATAACCACAGAATCCCATAAAAAGCAATAGCTATGACAGATGCAGATGTAAAGAACCTACTCAGCGATGTAAAATCTCAGATGCACAAAGCACTGGAGCACTATGAGTATGAACTGAGCAAGATACGCGCCGGCAAAGCCAGCCCGATGATACTGGACGGTGTGAATGCAGACGCATACGGAGCCATGACACCTATCAACCAGCTGGCCAATATTACTACGCCTGATGCACGTACTATCAGCATACAGCCGTGGGATAGCTCTGTACTGGCGCCGATAGAGAAGGCCATCCTGATGGCTAATATCGGCCTCACACCGCAAAACGATGGCAAGGTGATCCGCCTCAATATCCCGCCACTCACTGAGGAGCGGCGCAAAGACCTGGTCAAGCAAGTGAAAAATGAGGCAGAAGAGTGCCGCATATCACTACGCAGCTGCCGCCGTGAGGCTAATGAGAAGGTGAAGAAAATGCTGAAGGATGGCCTGCCTGAAGATAGCGCCAAAGACGCTGAGACACAGATCCAGAATATCCTGAATGACTACTCCGCCCGTGTGGACAAGCACATAGAGGTAAAGGAGAAGGAGATCATGACCGTCTAGGCTGTCGTCACGTATTTCACAAACACCCGCTTGGCTATGGGCAGCATGGTCTCTGCCAGCGGAAAGGACTCCCTGAATTCTAATGCATAGGTAGCAGGTGCGGGCAGCTCCTTCATCTGCTGTGTCAGCCTGTATTTGATATCCTCATACGTATTGGACACAGTCATCTCATACCGGTCTATCAGGCGCGTGTGTATGCCGCGCAGGCGCGACATGGCATTTTCAAAGATCGTGATATTGTAATAGTACACATTGATCATACGCTGTAGGTAGTCCGAGAGCATCAGATAGCCCTCATCATGCTGCAGGGGCTGTATACCTATAGGTATGATGCTGATCTTGTCCTCCACCTCTTCATATATTTCCTGCCCGGCAGAGACCTTGCTACGTATCTCCGGTATGGCAAAGTCTATGATCTCCTCCAGGTCGCGCATGGTAGCATCATCCATCACCAGGTCGCGGTATTCAAATTTTAGTTGCTTCAGGTCTACGTTGCTGATTTCTTTTGGGAAGCTATTGATCATCACCTTTTTCTGCTCCCGTACCAGCTGGAGCTGGCGGTAGTGCTCTATCAGCTCTGCCAGAGAGGGATAGAGTTTCTTAGCTGCAAATTCTTTGTCTACATGCTGGAGGTAGGCCAGCAGGATGTACCTTTTGTACTCGGGGTCTATGAGGCCGTCTGTGAGCCAGTCTTGTGGTAGTGTAGCCATAGCGCAAACTGTCTTATATACTAGATAACGAAGGACCATGCCAGATATTTGGCGCTTTCCTTCCGCCAAATATTCTTGACATTTGCCTGACTAAAAATAATAAATGGAAAGCAATCTGAAATACGATAAGCACCTGTTTATCTGCACCAATCAGCGGGTCAATAGCGAGCGGCCCAGCTGTGGCGAGGCACACGGCATGGAGCTGGTGCAGGCATTCAAAAAGGAGATCAAAGACCGCGGTCTCCACGTGAATATGCGTGCGCAAAAGACGGGCTGCCTGGATATCTGTGAGCAGGGGCCTAGTGTAGTAGTATATCCTGAGGGCGTTTTTTACGGCAATGTGCAGCTCAGTGATGTGCCGGAGATAGTAGAGGAGCATCTGGTGAATGACCGGCCGGTGTCTCGGCTCAGGTTGAAATTTGAAAGACGGGTATAATGAAGCGGATAAGATATATCCTGACAGTGCTGGTGGCGCTGCCGTTGTTTGTTTCTGCGCAGCAGGAGGATGCCTCAGCGCTATATGGCGAGGGGGTACGCGCGTTTTATGATGGCGATTATTATACTGCCATCATCAAATACACAGCCGCGCTCCGGCTAAAGCCAAATACAGTCGGCTATCTCTATAACAGGGGGCTGACCTACCTGAAAACAAAAAATATCCCTGCCGCCGGTGCCGACTTTCGGCAGGTGCTAGTGCTGGATAGCAGCTATCTCGATGCCTGGTATGAGCTGGGCAGCATAGAGATGGATGCCAAGAAATATGACAGCGCCAATATTTATTTCAGGGAGGCTCTCAGGATCAACCCAGATGATGTCAGGTCGCTGCATCAGCTGGCAGTGCTCTGCTACTACAGGCGAAACAACAAGGCTGCCGTAGAGATCTACAATAAGATCCTGGCTATAGACCCCAAGGACCAGCAGGCGCTATACAAAAGAGGCCTCGCAAAGGCCAACGCTGCTGATTTTTCGGGGGCTATACGCGATTTTAACATACTGCTCGGCCTCAACCCCCGCCACACACAGGCTCTGGAGGAGAGAGCTACATGCTATATGAGGATCAATGACTTAGATAATGCCTGTAGAGATTTTCAGAAGCTAATGGAGCTGGGCAATCTCCGCGCCAAGGAAAATATCATGAAATATTGTGTCAAACACTGACCTCCTCTCATGCAAATGACCTATATTCATGTTGTTACAACACGTATCAACGTTAAATCTGATGTCTGATGTAACAACAAGGACTTTGTAAGCGTAGTGCATATATTATTTATTGTCTTCATTTATGCGCGCATGAAGAAAAACTACGCCCCTATAATCTGTCTTCTCATCCTGCTTTTATCAGCTTTTGCCGGCCGGGCCAATAGTGATGAGCAGTCAAAGGTCAATGAACTGATAGAAGTCTCTACAGCCTATCGTTTTTCTGACATTCACAGGTCTCTGACTACTATAGATGAGGCACTGGCTATAGCCCAAAAGATAGACTATAAGCAGGGTATAGCACAATGCTACCTGAAGAAAGGTCAATACCTGTCCAATGCCGGTGAGCTGAGAGAAAGCGGGGAAAACCTCCAGAAAGCTGCCGACCTCTTCAAAAGCATAGATAAACGCAATGAGTACGCTGTCTGCCTCAAGGAGCTGGCAGACTACAAGCGCGCCACCGGCGATCCGGAGCAGGCCGAAAACCTGATAAAGGAATCCTCTGCTATAGCCACTGAGCTGGAAGATAAGCAGCTCCTGGCCGAGTGCCAGATAGCCAGTGGCATCATAGATATGAATACCGGTGAGATGGCCGACGCCACGGCCCATTTTCTCAGCGCGCTGAAAACCGCTGAAGCCATAAAGAATGATGAGATCATCATGAACAGCTGCCGCGAGCTGGGCAATATCAACTCTCTGGAAGAAAATATACCTCGCTCCAATGAATACTTTGAGCGGGCTCTCACTATCAGCAATAAGATAGGCAACAAACTGGGTGTGGCAGATGCCTACTGCAATATAGGATCTAACTACCTGATCATAGGAAATCTGGATGAGGCCGTAGCAAATATCTCAAAATCTATGGAGCTGAGCCGGCAGCTCAACTATAAACCTACCCTGGCACTCGATCTGCTAAATATGGGGTACTGCCTTACCTATCAGAATAAGTACGCGGAGGCAGAGATCAAGTTATCCGAGGCAGAAAAAGTCTTCACAGAGCTGGGCGACAAGCACGGACAGGCTGAGGTGCTCAATGCAAAAGGCTATCTGGCCGCCAAGGCGCGCAACCTGGATGAGGCAGAAAAAAACTATGTAGCCAGTGCGACAGTGGCAAAAGCTATCAAGGCAAATGACCAGCTCAAGGCATCTTATGATGGCCTGGCCTATATATTTGAGCAGAAGAAGAACTACGAAGGTGCTTATCACTTCCAGAAACTCTCAAAAGAGATCAGCAGCCAGCTATTTAATACCAGCAATGCACGCGCAGTGACCAAACTGCAGCTGAACTATGATTTTGAGAAGGTAAAAGAACAGCAGCGCCGCGAGCAGGAGCTGAAGGATAAAGTGACCGCCTCCGAGCGCAAACGCGAGCGCTGGTTCAACTATTTTCTGGTAGTGCTGGGCCTCATGGCTGCCATCATAGCCGTCCTCACATACATGGCCTATCGCAATAGCCGTCGAGCTAAGGAGCTGCTGCAAGAGAAAAACATACTCATCACCAAAGAAAAAGAGACTGCGGAGCGCCTGCTCAGTGATATCATACCCGCAGAGATAGAGACACGTATCAAGGCATCAGGTATTGCTGAGATCGAGAACTTTGCTACGGTGATGTTCATAGATTTTGATGACTTCACCAGTGTGGAGCAGCAGTTCAGTCCTATAGAGCTCATGGATGAGCTGGACCTCGTCTTTAAGGGCATGGATGATGTGTGCAAGAAGTTCGGTCTGGAGACGCTGAAGACACTCAGTGACGGCTACCTCTGCATAGGCGGCCTGGCCAATAGCCGCGACTGCAAGCCCGAGGATGTAGTCAATGCGGCCATCAAGATCCAGCTCTACATGGAAGATATCAGGATGAGGCATATGAAGGAGGGCAAGGCCTTCTTCCGGATGCGTATCGGTATTCATACCGGCCAGATAGCGGGAGGCATAGTAGGCGTGCGTACTATCGCTGCCGATATCTGGGGTGAGACAGTGCAGGTAGCATCCGCCATAGAGAAAATGGCTCAGGCCGGTGAGATACGCATCTCTGATGCTACTTTCCAGCTGGTCAAAAATAAGTTTGAAACGATCTATACCGGCCAGTCCAGGGTCGCATCCAGGGAAATGAAGGTCTACCAGATCACCAACTTCAAAGCGGAGTATAGCCGCCTGTCAGTGACAGAAAGTGTTACTGAGTTAATTATTAAGATGGAGAGCTAGGCGATCCTCAAAATCTCACATTGATACCGCCCATCACGTTAAATCCCGCCTGCGGGTAGTAAAAGTTATAGCTCACCGGGTCTGTCACTGAGCCGTCAGAGTTCTGGTAGCGCTCGCGGTAGGTGTAGCCATTGCTCTCGTACAGCCTATTGAAGATATTATTGAAGAGCATGGTAAACCTTACCTCTGCCCGGTTCTTCACTTTCAGCAGGTAGCTCACGCGTATATTGCTATACCAGTAGCGGCGCAGGCTACGCTCGTCGCTTTGGGTGTTATCGAGATACTGCTTGCCTATAAATTTGAAAGCCCAGGCGACCTCCAGGTTCTTTACTGCCATCGTATTCAGCTCTACGAATCCGACCCAGCGTGGAGAGAAGGCGATATCCGTATTGGGATAAACAGTGGTTTTATTGAGTGCTGTGATATTGGTATAGGTCGAGTCATAGCCGGGTACCACTTCTTTATAGTTTTTGATCTTAGATAGATTGTACGATACGCTATAGCGGATTCCAAATAGTTTTTTTGACGTTTCGGGTTTATAGATATTGATCTCTGCCAGCAGCTCGGCGCCGGTGCGGAAGCTCTGCGGTACATTGACACGCAGTGGATCACCTACATCATTGAGCGCTCCTGTCAGCACTAGCTGGTCCATGTAGTACATATAGTAGCCATTCAGGTGCACCGGAAAGTTTACCCACACCTTTGATCCCTTCACCATGTCATTAGTGATATCTATGCCGGCCTCTATATCATGCAGGCGCTCAGGGCGAGGAGGTGTGCCGTTCAGGTTTTGGATTATGTCGTTGCGTACCGGCTCGCGGTGTGCCAGTGCGTAGGAGGCATAGACGCGGCCTATCTGGCCTGTCCGCACAGAGATGCCTCCTTTAGGATTGAAGAAGTGATAGGTACGCGCAAAATCTACCGGCATCTGCGCATCGTCCAGTCCATGCGCGCCCATCTCTACAAAGCGGTACTGAAGGTCAGCAAAGAGATTCAATTCTTTCACCGGGCTGTAGTTCACCTTCGCGTAGACATTCGCTTCGTTCTTGTGAAAATGATTCAGGTAATAATCCCTGTTAGGATCAAAGTTGCTGAATCCCTGTATCCAGGTCACATTGCCAAAATAATTGCCAGCGAAATTGGCATACATACCGCCGATGGTAGCATCGACTTTTTTATTGTCGTTATAGTTGAATGAAAACACACCACCCGTATAGCGGTTCTTTAGCCACTTATGGCGTAGGAGATCGGCATTGGTCACGGCACTATCTATGATGCCGTAGTTGGCCAGGGCATCACCTACTTTGTATTCTTCATAGTATCCTTTGCCGAGGGTGAGAAAGGCTACCGCATTCATATTCCAGTTGTGTCCCAGGCCCTGATTCAGTATGAGCTGAAAGTATTGTTTCTGATAGATGTCTACCTGATTGTACCAAGGCGTAGGCGAAGCGCCATAGTCATAGCCGGATACATTGTACGTCCTGTTAGTAGCCAGTGAATCCTGTGAGACACCATTCCAGGCCTGATAGGTGCGCTCGTGCCCGTTGAAGTGTACGAAGCGCAGCATGGTCTTATTCTTTACTATGCCTGCCTGTATGAAGTACGACCAGAGATTGGCAGAGGCGCGGTCTACATAGCCATCGCTCGCTACATAGGAGGCGCGGGCATCTACGAAGAAAATATTCCTGATCAATCCTGAGCCTCCCTTTGCGCTGAATTTGCGCGTCATGAATGAGCCCATCGAGGCTGATACCTCGCCGAATGGCTTCATTGAGATAGCATCCGTACGCATATTGAGTGAACCACCGAATGCACCGCTACCATTCGTAGAGGTGCCCACGCCGCGCTGTATCTGTATGCTCTCAGTAGAGGTAGCGATGTCCGGCATATCTACCCAGTATACACTCTGGTCGTCCGGCTCATTCATCGGCACGCCGTTTACAGTCACGTTGATACGCGTAGCATCTGTACCGCGTATGCGCATGCCTGTGTAGCCTACGCCCGTACCGGCGTCAGAGGTGGTCACTAGTGATGGGGTCAGGTCCAGCATGTACGGCAGGTCCTGGCCCAGGTTGTTTTTCTGAATATCCTGAGCGGATATATTTTGAAAAGTGGTCGGGTCATTTGCACCGGCGCGATTGCCAGTGATGGTCACCTCCCGGGTGGTGACATTCTTCAGCGTATCGGCCTGTGCCATAGCCTGGCTGGCGGCGAAAAGAAAACAAGCAGTGGTAAATAAACCCCTCATGGTGATGTTTTTTAGCTGCTTCCCGGCTAGCATAGAAAAACGTGAGAGGCTGCAATAGCGGATGCTATTTGAGCTATTCACTCCCTGCGCAGGCATTATCCTGATCAAGTTCGAAGGGTACTTCTCAGATCTCGCTGTGATGGCGAGAACGCCCCCGGAAAACGGGAGCAAAGTAAAAGGATTAAAATCCGAATTTCAAAATTTTATTCGCAGCGCTACTTCATATCCGGCGCGTTGACCAGCTCTTTGATGTCCCGTGGCTTCTCATTTAGTACGATATCATCCACCTCAGAGCGCATCACTATCTCATTCATTTTGAGGTGTAGCTGGCGGTCTACTACTTTGGCTGTAGTATTGTACACCAGATTCTGATGACTGCCAAATAATTTTCCGCTGGCGTAGGTAGACTGCTGTATATAGTCCAGCACATATTTGCCGTCTACTTTCGCAAAGGCAATCTTGGCATTCACATTCAGCGTATCCATTTTGGCCACGAGCATATAGCGCTCCGGTTTTTCATTGTATACGTGTAGCTCTATATAGCGGATGCCTTTGTCTTTTTTATTAATGTAGACGTATCCGTTGCCGCGCACGGATTTATCTTTCTTCTGAGGTATGCGGCGAAAGTTGATCACATCATACTCCTCACCATCAATAGTGGCACTGGAGGAGACGAAAGAGAAGTCGTTTTCCTTCATGCGCTCCTCGCTGAAAAGTTTCTCAGGGTACATGATCTTTAGCAGTACGGTAGGTGGTATCTGTACGTGAAACAATGCACCCTTCTTTTCATATACTTCATGGTGGTGATCTACGGTATAGATGCGCGGGCTATCCTTGGCCAGGTAGCTGGGCAGGTACATGTCAAAGTCAAAATAGTTATAGTGGTTCTTTTCCCCTGATACCACGCTATAGTCTTTGAAGATGATATGGTTCTTGGTAAACTCCGCCGGATAGTTTTTTGCTATATGCGATAAGGCATCCCTTAGCATTCCTTTGGCATCAGTAGGCTGTACCACTACCTCCTGCAGGCCATAGTTCTTTGCCTTCATTACAATAGGTTGCTTAAGATCTCTGAGTTGTGCGATCGTGAAGTGCACTTCTTCGTAGCCTATGTGGCTAAAGGTGATCGTAGTGGTATCTGCTGCCTCCTTTGCATCAAATGAAAACAACCCCGTCTCACTCGTATAGCCACCTATCTGGGTACGTACGTTAGAGAAGGTTGTAAATGAGAGCGAGTGCCCTTCCTCATCCAGCACAGTGCCTATCACAGTCTGCGCCCGGGTACTGAGGCAAAGGATCAGGAAGCATAGGATAACTAAGTTTTTCATGCGGGTGACAATGGTTTAGGTATGGTAAACGCTTTAGCAACTAGGCTATTGCATTCTACTAAGGTACGATTTGCTTCAGCCTTTCCAATACGTAGTAAACAGCTGGACAGATCGTCGTGTTCAGGTGCGTCGTGTTAATGTATTCAAAAAAGTCTCCCGAGTCTGTATACGGATACTTGCGGCAGTCGCCGGGGCGGGCATCGTATATAGAGCAGTAGTTGTCCGCTCCGAGAAACGGACACGGGCTCTTTTGCACCACGTAGTCGCCGTCCTCATCCAGCCGCAGGTACCGCTCTATCAGCTGAGATTCCTTGATGCGGAGGTACTTGGCTATGCGGGAGATGTCTGGCGTCTTAAAGCGGGGAGAGATGTTTTTGCAGCAGCCGGCGCAGGTCAGGCAGTCTATTTTAGAGAAAGCCTCCTCGTGCAGATCAGGCAGTTCCTTTTCTATGCCGCGCTTTTTAGCGGCGCGCTTCAGGTACTCACGGTTCTCTTTGCGCTTATCGGTGGCTTTTTTCTTCCAGTTGTCTAGCAGGTCTGCCAAATGCTTGATTTTGAAGGATGCAGAATAGGCCAGTGAAAATAGGCAAAGAAGGCGATATACACCTCCGCTCGCCAGATTTCAACATAGGCGCGGTATTATGCCTCGAAATGCTTATTTTCGCATTCCGATAATCAAATCGGAACATGAGCAAAAGCTTCACTCAGGCACCCGCCCTCCTTGTACTGGCAGACGGTACAGTTTTCAAAGGAAAATCACTTGGCAAGATCGGTACTACTACCGGCGAGTTATGCTTCAATACGGGCATGACAGGCTATCAGGAGGTCTTCACCGATCCGAGCTACTATGGGCAGGTGCTGATCATGACCAGCGACCATATAGGCAACTATGGCGTCAAGGCCGATGAGGTGGAGTCTAAGTCTATCAAGATAGCCGGTATGATCTGCAAGAAATATGCAGGCAATAACTACTCGCGCCTGAATGGCAGCCAATCACTGCAGGAGTACTTTGAGGAAAACAACCTGGTAGGCATCAGCGATATTGACACACGTGCGCTCACGGTGCATGTACGCCAGGCCGGTGCCATGAACTGCATCATCAGCTCTGAGACGGAAGATGTGGAGGCGCTGAAAAAGCAGCTCGCTGCCGTACCTGATATGAATGGCCTGGACCTGGCTGAGAAGGTTTCGACGAAGGAGCCATATTTCTACGGCGATCCTAATGCCGGAAAGAAAGTAGCGGTGCTGGACTGTGGCATTAAGGAGAATATCCTGAAGTGCCTTACAGATCGTGGCCTGTATGCCAAGGTGTTTAACTGCCGTACTTCATTTGCAGAAATGGAAAAGTGGGCGCCGGATGGCTACTTCATCTCCAATGGCCCCGGCGATCCGGCGCCGATGGACTATGCTATCCAGACTGTGAAAGAAGTGATCGCAGCAGACAAGCCGCTCTTCGGTATCTGCCTCGGCCATCAGCTCCTCGCGCTGGCAGAGGGCGTCAATACCTATAAGATGCACCACGGCCACCGTGGGCTAAACCATCCGGTGAAGAATCTCGTGACAGGCCGCTCAGAGATCACGTCTCAAAACCACGGCTTTGAGGTCAGCGCGGCAGATATCAAGAAGAGCCCGCGCGTAGAGATCACCCACGTCAACCTGAATGACGAAACGATAGAAGGTATCCGTGTGAAGGGCAAGAAGGCTTTCTCTGTGCAGTACCACCCTGAGTCTAGTCCGGGTCCGCATGATTCGCGGTATCTGTTTGATGAGTTTATCGGGATGATGAATTGAGGACAGTCGAAGCTTTTGACTAAATTTGAGATAAAGCGTGTTTTATGATCCGCAAATCATTAGTGCCTGATGGCAAAACAGTAACTCTTTCCTTCAAAGTGCCTTCCAAGTACATTGGAAAGAAAATTGAAGTTATCGCATTCGATAAAAGCGAAGAGAATGAAAGTGAAGCAATGGCATCTCCTTCTTTGCCTGGTAATCCGATGAGCGTAAAAGAGTTTAAGAATTGGATTAAGGAAAGTGAAGAGGGTTCCTCAATATCTCTCGCTGAAGCAAAGAACCGATGGGAAAGCCAAAGAAGAAAATTGCGTCAGCTTACGAAATAAGGCTATCCGAAAATGCCGTAAGAAATATTGACGAAATAGCAGGCTATATAGCGTTTGTCAATCATCAACCACTGAATGCCGAAAAAGTTATTGATGCTATTTTTGAAATCATAGACAGGATTGAGAAAAATCCTTTAGCTTTCAAAGAATGCCCTTTACTTCGCACAAAGTCAAAAATCTATCGGCAGGCTACTTGCTATAAATGGCTTGTTATATATAAGATCAAGGGCACTGAGATACTACCGCTGGTTCAAGCGTCCTCGCTTGAACCACATTTGTGCGCTGAACTTTCTAAGCTAGTTCAAGCGTCCTCGCTTGAACTGTATTTTAACGACGAACTTTTAGCTTTACATCATGAGAAGAATTTCGAATGATGATTCACTGTATTTTCTTACCCTTACAGTAGTTGATTGGGTTGATGTTTTTAGCAGACATGAATATAAACAGTGGCTGGCTGACCAGATCATGTATTGTCAAAAGCATAAAGGATTTGAACTCTATGCCTACGTGATCATGACTAATCATCTACATTTTGTCGCTAGAATGAATGAAGGGCTTAGTATGAGCGACTTCTTAAGGGACTTTAAATCCTACACGGCTAAAAAACTTATAGATAGCATAGCAAATAATCCGATAGAAAGTCGAAAGGCATGGATGCTTTCTCATTTCTCGACTCATGGGCAAACTAACGCGCTAAACAAGGAGTTCCAATTCTGGCAAAACGGTAGTCATCCTACCTCTCTTTACAGCAACGAAGTAATACAGCAAAAGATCGATTATATTCATGACAATCCGGTGCGTGCTGGATTTGTGGCTGATGCGCATGAATATCTGTACAGTAGTGCTTGTCCACATAGTCCTATTAAGGTGCTTGAGTCTTAATGCGGTTCAAGCGAGGGCGCTTGAATTAGCTAATGATGATGAATTAACTCCCAAACTTCTCCTTCAGCAATTTCTGCATCGCCTGCATTTCATCGCGCATCTTGGCGGCGGTGAGGAAGTCGGTATCCTTGGCAGCCTGAAGCATTTGCTTGCGGGTGTCGTCTATGGCTTTGTGGAGCTGGTCGGCGGTCATGTGGGCTACTACCGGCTCTGCTACCATGCTGTACTCGCCCTCCTGCTCTATGTAGGCTTGTGGCTCCGGTTTGCGTATCTCCAGTACGGAGGTCTGCTTCATGATTTCATCCTTGGTCTTGAAGACGGTGGTAGGCGTGATGTCGTTTTCCGTGTTGTATTTGATCTGCTTCTCACGGCGGCGGCTGGTCTCGTCTATGGTCTGCTGCATAGAGTCGGTGATCTTGTCGGCATACATGATCACGAGGCCGTTTGAGTTACGCGCGGCGCGGCCGGCGGTCTGTATGAGGGAACGCTTATTACGCAGGAAGCCTTCCTTATCTGCATCGAGGATCGCGACCAGAGATACTTCTGGCAGGTCTAGTCCTTCACGGAGCAGGTTCACACCTATGAGTACGTCAAACTTGCCCAGACGCAGGTCACGGATGATCTCGATGCGATCCAGCGTGGTGACCTCGGAGTGTATGTAGCGGCACTTGACATGGAGGCGGGAGAGGTATTTGTCCAGCTCCTCGGCCATGCGCTTGGTGAGTGTCGTGACGAGGACGCGCTCCTGCTTCTTGACGCGCTCGTCTATCTCGTCCATCAGGTCGTCTATCTGGTTCAGGCTTGGGCGTACCTCTATAGGCGGGTCCAGCAGGCCCGTAGGGCGCACGATCTGCTCTATGACCACTCCTTCAGATTTTTCCAGTTCATATTCTCCGGGCGTAGCACTCACATAGATCGTCTGCGGTACCAGCGACTCAAACTCCTGAAAGTTCAGTGGCCTGTTATCCATAGCAGATGGCAGGCGGAAACCGTAGTCTACGAGGTTGATCTTGCGCGCGCGGTCACCACCGTACATACCGCCTATCTGCGGGATGGTCTGGTGGCTCTCATCTATCACAAGTAAGAAATCCTCAGGGAAGTAATCGAGTAGGCAAAACGGTCTCGTACCCGGTGCCCTGCGGTCAAAGAAGCGGGAATAATTTTCTATACCGGAGCAGTAGCCAAGCTCGCGCATCATCTCTACGTCAAATTCTACGCGTTCTTTCAGTCGTGCGGCTTCTATATGTTTACCAATACTGCGGAAATATTCCAGTTGAGCATTCAGCTCCAGTAATATTCTGTCTATGGCGTGCTTGACCAGTTCTTTGGAGGTCACGTACATATTAGCCGGGAAGATAGCGACGCTGCCATGCGTCTGCAGCGTGCGACCCGATGATGGCTCAAACGATTGTATCTCTTCTATCTCATCACCAAAAAAAGATACGCGGTAGGCATAATCGAGGTAAGGCAGCACGATCTCTACTGTATCCCCCTTCACACGGAAGGTGCCGCGCGCCAGCTCGGCATCTGACCGCGAGTAGAGGCACTCTACGAGCTGATAGAGAAATGCATTGCGGCTCAGGTTCTGGCCGGTATGGATGCGGGTGATGCTGTCGTGGTATTGCTCAGGATTACCCAGGCCGTATATGCAGGATACGGAGGCTACGACTATCACATCGCGCCTACCTGATGCCAATGCGGAGGTAGTGGAGAGGCGGAGCTTTTCTATCTCGGCATTGATGGAGAGATCTTTCTCTATGAATGTGTCCGTGCTCACGATATAAGCTTCGGGCTGATAGTAGTCGTAGTACGACACAAAGTACTCTACCGCATTATCAGGAAAGAATTGCTTAAACTCTCCGTAGAGTTGCGATACGAGGGTCTTATTGTGCGTGAGGATCAGGGTCGGTTTCTTGACCTCTTGTATCACATTGGCTACTGTAAAGGTCTTGCCCGAGCCGGTCACACCGAGCAGCACCTGGTGCTTGTCATCGCGCTTCACGCCTTCTACCAGTTGTCGGATGGCCTCCGGCTGGTCTCCGGTAGGTATGTATTTCGATGTGATATTAAATTCCATGGCAGCCTGCAAAGATAACGAATGAATAGCTATCAGACGGATACGTCTGCGGTTACTTATCCTCAAAAGATAAAATAACTCCGCAGCAGGGAAATTTGTTGTTTCTGAGGATAACCGCAGCTAATTACATGCTATACTTTAAGGTAGCAATAAATTGGTCTGAACCGTAAAATTTCCGCTATCAAACCCCGTCCTACAGCATAACCAAAACACCAATTCCCTCCGTGGCTATAGCTGCGGTGTGCTATTTGTTTTCACCCAAAACCAACAAACAGCCCATGGGAAAGAAGAAAATACTCTTCATAGTCGGTTCTGCCAACCAGACCAGCCAGATGCACCAGATATCTGAGTACCTGAAGGATGACTATGACTGCTGGTTTAGTCAGTTTATGCCGGATACCTGGTATGAGCGCTGGGCGCTGCGCAAGGGTTGGATAGACTTTACCATCCTGGGCGGACAATTCAAAAAAAATGCCGACGCCTACCTGCAGAAGCATGGTTTGCAGAGTGACTACCTCGCGCAAAAGAACAAGTATGACATGGTAGTCTTCTGCACAGACCTGATCGTCCCACGCAAATTGAGAAAGGCCAAAATGGTGTGGGTGCAGGAGGGCATGGTAGACAAGGTGACCTGGTGGTCGAAATTTGTATTGTGGTCACGTATAATACCGCGGTACTTTGCCATGGGCACCTCGCTGAATGGCAGCTCTGATATCTGCGATATTTATTGCGTGGCGTCAGAAGGATATAAGGACTTCTATAGCAGCATGGGCACCGATCCGGGCAAGGTAGCAGTGACCGGCATACCAAATTTTGACAATATCGCTGCGCTCAGGCAAAATGACTTTCCGCATCACGACTACGTACTCGTCACCACCTCTGACATCCGCGAGTGCAAAGGTGAGGACGACCGCATAGGTTTCCTGAAAAGATGCATGGAGATAGCTGCAGGTCGGCGCATCATTTTCAAGCTGCACCCTAATGAAGTGGTAGACCGTGCCGTCTCAGAGATACGCCAGGTAGCTGGCCCCGATGCCGAGATCTATACTACCGGCAATGCCGAGCACATGGTAGCCAACTGCCAGGAGCTGATCACACAGTACTCTACGCTCGTGTATGTAGGCATGACCCTGGGCAAGAAGGTGCATTCCTACTTTGACCTCAGTCAGCTGTACCGGCTCATACCCGAGCAAAATGGCGGCACATCCGCCCGCAATATCGCAGCTATCTGTAAGGGCTATATGGAGTTTGAGGGCTGTGGCAGGGAGTACCTCCGTCAGCACAAAGGCTGGAAAACTGACGTTATACCGGAGTTTTCACCATTGACTCCGCCCATCCCGGCAGCTGTCACAGAGAAGCAGCCGGAGGTTATTTTGGAATGGGCTACTCCTATGCAATAGAAATATTATTTCCTCAGCACGCCCTCTATCGGCCTGCCCACACAGCCGCTAGGCTCCTGTATGTGCAGCAGTGCCGCCAGCGTCGCGGCGATATCTGTCATGTAGGTAGGAGAGTAGTCGTAGCCCCTTTTCACTCCCCAGCCGTACCACAGCAGCGGGATATGTGAGTCGTATGAGTACACACTACCATGCGTAGTACCTTTGGTATATCCCTCCAGGTAGCCCGGCTCATATACCACCTGCACATCACCGGACCGCTTAGGGTAGTAGCCGTTGATAAACATCTCCTTATAGTCCTTTTGCAGCGGCTCAGCGCCTAGTGTGGCTAGGTCAAATGCTTTCGCCACATTCTTTAGGGTGAGCAGGTATTCCACCAGTGTTTTCTTCACGGCAGTCAGGTCCAGAGAGGCAGCAGTTATTTTATTATGATCGAGGTAGAGCTGCATATTGGTCACGCGCTCTACCAGATTTTCTTGTCCGTATTTAGACTTGAGATAGTCGTTGCAGTACTTGATCAGTGTATCGTTTTTGTACACACCTGAGAGCAGGTGGTGCTTTTGATTGAAGCCAATAGAGTGCGATGCGCCATGATCTGCAGAGAGGAACACAGTGTAGTTGCCCGCGCCGTACTGCTTGTCCAGCCATGCGAGAAAATCGGAGAGGTCTCTGTCAAAACGGATGTAGCAGTCCTCTGTTTCTACAGCATTGGGCCCAAACGTATGCCCTATGTAGTCAGTAGAAGAGCAGCTCATAGCCAGGAAGTCTGTATTGCCCGTCATTCCCATTTTCTCTCCGAGCAGTGTTGCCTTCGCAAAATCGAAGACCAGCGTATTGCCCCATGGCGTAGCGATCAGCGCACCGGGGTGGGACACCACTTCGTCATACACCATGTGCGGGAAGACAGGCTTTTTCTCTTTTCCAAATGGCTTTTCGTAGTCTTCGTCATCATCAGAACTTTCCGTGTATTTATTCAGCTCTAGAACAGTCTTCCAGTTGTCTTTCACATATGCGGCTGGAAGTTTCTTCGCGTTGAAGGCACTCGCCCATGTAGGCAGTGAGTCCATGTAGTAGCTCGATGTCACAAAGTTTCCCGAGTTGCCATCAAAGAAATAGGCCGCATTCGCCGCATGGCCAGCCGGTAGGATCGCACCGCGGTCCTTGGCAGAGATGCCTATTACCTTTGAGTGAAAGTTAGTGGCCAGGCGCAGTTCATCAGTGATGGTCGTAGCCAGCATCCTGTTAGGAGAGACCATTCCTTCGGGTCCATTGGCACCTACGGTGTGATACATCGTGTCCTCCACATTTGTCACTACGCGCTTAGCCTCGCGGTCATACCAGTCATTGCCTATGATACCGTGTATGGAGGGTACGGAGCCCGTATAGATGCACGTGTGGCCGGGGGCGGTGTAGGTAGGTACGTAGGGTATATGCGTATTCTCACAGTTGTAGCCCGACTGCAGCCTTTTGAATCCTGTAGCAGTGTATTTGTCTGAATAGCGGTACAGATAGTCCCAGCGCATCTGATCTACTACGATGCCTATCACGAGCTTCGGCTTTGCAGCAGGAGGGGAGCTTGTTTGTGCGTGAGCGTTTATGATAAATATCAGGGATAGGGCTGCAACTAGCTTTTTCATTTCCGAAGTTTATAAATGTGTGGCAAACTTAATCCCTTAATGCCAACTTTACGTTAAATCACCCACCTTATTAAGTGCTGTTATTTGGAATCAATATATACGTAATTTTGTAACCTGAATGAATGCCTCCTTCACCGATTTTTAACAATTACCTCTGACGCAATCGTTAAAATTCGGCTATTTTAGTAAAGCGATAATGAAGTTTACTCTTTACATTTTTCTGTGGATGGCGGTGTCGGCAGGTGTGGCGTATGGACAGTCAGAGCCTCAGTATAGCCACTACATGTACAATCGGCAGCTATTCAATCCGGCCTATGCCGGCGCAGGGGATGGTGTAGAGTTCAACGCACTCTACCGTACACAGTACGTAGGCCTGAGCAATAGATCCACCTCTACCCAGTATTTCGGCTTCAACATGCAGATCGATCCGATCAGCAGCGGCATAGGCCTGCAGGTGACCAATGACATGATAGGCTACCTGCGCACCACGTCTGTAGCGATCAACTATGACTACCGCAAGAAGTTCCGCTCGTTTTCCCTGGCAGTGGGCATAGGCGCCGGCATCGTGCAGACGGGCCTGCAGGGCGATAAACTGGTCACACCCGAGGGTATCTACACGGGCGGTGCGATAGACCACCGGGACAGCTATGTGCCCGCCACCCTGGCCAATGGCCTTTCACCGGACTTCTCAGCCGGTATTTACCTCAATAACGAAAAATGGTTTGCCGGAGTGGCTGTAGATCACATCTACACCATCACAAAGCTGCAAAACACCAGCCTCGGCTATGCGCGCAACCTTCTGGTCATGGGCGGCTACGACTTTACATTGGGGAAACATTTCAACATGATGCCCTCAGCATTGGTCAAGTCAGACCTGCGGCAGGTACAGGCTGAGTTGAGCCTGACCATGCGCATTTATGACAATATCCTGACAGGAATAGCGTTCAGAGGATACAGCCAGCGTAGCTTGGATGCCGCAGTGATTTACGCGGGATTCAGGTACCGGGGCTTCCGTTTGGTCTATTCGTATGATATAAATGCGTCATACCTGAGCGGCTTCAATACGGGTAGCCATGAGATCAGTGCTGCGTATCTTTTTGGATTGAAAAAACGTACTAGGACAGGATATTATTACTTTAACTCGAGGTTTTTATAAGAATATTTGTGGACAACGACGCCTGACGTGTGGAAACAAAGTCAGGTTGCACGCGTAAAATAATTTTGGTTAACTATATTTGGCAATTAGAGTATTTATTTGTTACATTTACGACCTTCAAAATTTTATCGAAATCAATCTAACTCTGAGAAAAATGAAAAAAATCAAAAGCATCTTGTGCATCGCTTCTGCTGCCATAGCTCTGTTTCTGGCAGGCTGCAGCGGAGGATACAACGGGCAGCTGCTCGGTGAGCAAGATAGGCCTCGGTGGAATCCGGTGACGCCATACGGTATGGTGTTCGTACCATCAGGTGTGCTGCACATCGGCCCTAGCGATCAGGACGTGAATAGCGCCCATGTAGCCAAGGCCAAACAAGTCTCCATAGTTGGCTTTTATATGGATGACACAGAGATTACCAATAACGAGTACCGCCAGTTTGTAAACTACGTGCGTGACTCCGTAGCTCACATCATGCTGGAGCAAACCACGGAAGATGCTAACAGCGGCAAAACACAGATAGACTGGAATCAGAAGATAGACTGGAAGAAAACCGAAGGCAATGAACAACTGGAGGAGATTTTTGTACCTGAGGCGCAGCGCTACTGGGGTATCAAGGAGATCGACGTCAATAAATTGTGGTATGTCTATGACTGGATAGACTTCAAGGAGGCTGCCAAATCCAAGAACCGCGGTACGGAGCGTAGCAAGTATATCCGCCATGAGAAGTGCCAGGTATATCCCGATACACTGGTGTGGGTGCGTGACTTCACATATTCTTACAACGAGCCAATGACTCGTAACTATTTCCACCACCCTGCATTTGACGACTATCCGGTAGTAGGTGTCACCTGGCCTCAGGCAAATGCCTTCTGCGCGTGGAGGACCCGCCTCTGGATGGATTACAACACAGTAAGGGGTATCCCGCTGATGGATAACTTCCGCCTGCCTACCGAAGGTGAGTGGGAATATGCTGCCCGCGGTGGCAAGAAACTCGCACCATATCCATGGGGCGGTCCATATGTGCGCAACTCAAAGGGCTGCGTACTCGCAAACTTCAAGCCTGGCCGTGGCAACTATCCTGAGGATGGCGGCTTCTACACTGTACGTGCAGACGCATACTGGCCAAACGACTACGGTCTGTATAATATGGCCGGCAATGCAGCAGAGTGGACATCATCTGCTTATTATGAAAATGCCTACTCCTTTATCCATGACCTCAACCCTGATATCCGCTATGATGCTGAGACTGCAGAGTCTGAGACGCTGAAGCGTAAAGTAATACGCGGTGGCTCATGGAAGGACATCGGCTACTACATAGAGAACGGTACCCGCCACTGGGAGTACTCAGACTCAGCCAAGTCTTACATAGGCTTCCGCTGCATCACTACTTTCCTCGGCAGGGATATCTCTGACCACTAGTATGATTTTTCACGGTACAAAAAGTGACTTTTAGCTCTTAAGCTGGTTTTACAAATTATCAACCATATCAATCTTTTAAATTAACCCTCAAAAAATCGAAAAAATGGCTGGACAAAGCAAATCTTTCTTCCTCACCAAAAACGGTAAGACAATTCTCAACTACGCTTATTCCGGCGGTGCCGCAGTGGTTATCGCAGGTGCTCTTTTCAAGATCATGCACTGGACCGGTGCCAACCAGATGCTTATAGCAGGTATGTCTACCGAGGTTGTGATCTTCGTGATCTCTGCCTTCGAGCCGCAGTTTGATACACACCTGGAGTATGAGTGGGAGAGGGTATATCCTGAGCTCCTGTCTACTGAGCCGGTAGCCAAGAAGTCTGACAAGCCGCTCACGCAGCAGCTCGACAAGATGCTGGCTGAAAATAAAGTAGGTCCGGAGCTGATCAGCAGCCTGGGCAAAGGTCTCTCCAGCCTGGCAGATAGCACTGGCAAACTGAACGACCTCACAGAAGCTTCTGTAGCTGTAAATGATTTTGCTAAGAACGCAAAGAGCGCTTCCGGCAATATCGTAAACTTCGCATCTGCTGCTGCCACCGCTACTACAGCTGTAGGCGAGATAGGCAAGGGCGCTGAAAATACAAAGCAATATCATGAGCAGGTACAAAACATGGTGAAGAACCTCGGCCAGCTCAATACTATCTATGAGCTTGAACTCCAGGATTCAAACAATCACCTGAAGGCTATGAATAAGTTCTTTGGCAACCTGAATAATGCTGCTCAGGCACTGTCTGAGACTGCTACTGACGCTACGAAGTACAAAGAGCAACTGGCTACTCTGAATAAGAATCTGACAGCACTGAATAATGTATACGGCAATATGCTTTCTGCAATGAGGGCTACACAAGCGTAATTTTTAAGTAACGATTCGTTTAACCCTTTAAACTGATAATAAAAAATGGCAGGAGGTAAACTAACGCCACGGCAGAAGATGATCAACATGATGTACCTCGTGTTGACTGCGCTTCTGGCCCTAAACGTCTCCGCGGAGATCTTGAACGCCTTTAAAACCGTGAATAACTCTATCACCAATTCCAATGTGATGATAGACACTAAAAACGAGAAGGTAGTAAAAAGTCTTGAGGCGGAAAAAAAGAATCAGCCTGAAAAGGTAGAAGAGCTGATGAAGATAGTGAACAATGTAAAATCTCAATCTTCTGATCTCGCCAACTATATCACAGGACTCGAAGAGCAACTGGATAAGCTGAGCGAAAAGGATGATGACCTCGAGCCGGCTACCCACCTTTTCATCGAGGGGAAAGATGGGGCTGCTCTGAAGCAGAAGCTGGAGGACTACAAGAAGAATATCACTGCCACCATGGGCAAATACTCTCTGGCATCTGAAATACCTATCAGTGTAGCGCCACCAAAGACAGAAAATGCGGAGGCTGCCAAGTGGGAGTTTGCATATTTCCACATGGTGCCAAAGATAGCCGCACTCACTATCCTCAATAAATTTAAGAATGACGTCAAGACGACAGAAGCCATGTGCCTCGAGCGTCTGGCTAAAGAGGCGGTATCAGTAGAAGTAACTCTCGACAAGTTTGAGCCGCTCGTGAGTGCCAAGTCTTCTTATGTACTCGTAGGTGACAAGTATGAGGCTACTATCGGTCTCGGTGCTTATAGTACTGCTATCGTACCTGAAGTGTACGTAGGCGGAACGCGCATAGATGTAAAGGATGGAAAGGCTACTTATACTGTCAATGCAAGTTCGGCCGGTAGCTTTACAGTACCTACATTGGTCAAGATCCCTAAGAGATCTGGCGGCTTTGAAGAAGCTAAGGGTGAGCTGAAATATGAAGTAGGCGTACCTGCAGGTGCCGCAGTCATGCTCGATAAGATGAATGTGGTATACATCGGTGTAGATAACCCGATCACTGTATCCTCAGGCTCTGGTGCTGAGAAGACCAGCGTGACACCATCCGGTGGTGGTATGTCGGTAGCCAAGGGTAATGGTCCGGGCAAATACATCGTCAAGGCTACTACTCCTGATCTCAAGGCTAACCTGAAAGTATCTGTCACAGGTGGCAAGTCTACAGACTTCCCTATCCGTGTCAAAAGAATACCGGATCCGGTACCTACACTCGGCGGCAAGCTGCGTGGTGGCAATGCTCAGCCTGGTACGCTGAAGGCTCAGACAGGTATCGTACCGGTACTGGACAACTTCGACTTTGAGGCTCGCTTCAATGTAGAAAGCTATGACATGGTGTTCGCCTCCAAGGGTGAGATCTTCCGTGCTTCTGCATCCGGTCCGCTATTCAGCCCTCAGATGCTCACCTTCATCGGCCGCGCCAAGCCTAAGGATGTGATCTACCTGGAGGAGATCAAGGTAAGAGGTCCGGACGGTACACCGCGCAAGATCGGTCAGATAGTATTTACCGTACAATAACAAAGAAACAAGCAAAGCAAGATAATATGTTCAAAGCAGGAAAAATACTGGCAGCAGTGGGGCTGATGGTCTCAGCCGGATCACTCTTCGCACAGGAGCCACTGGATGGTGCCTACCAGAAGACGGTGACCAAGGAGAAAGAGATCATCCCGTACGACTATCTGCGTGAGGCTGATATCTTCTGGCAGAAGCGTATCTGGAGAGTGATAGACACGCGTGAGAAAATGAATCTCCCGTTTGCTTATCCTCAGCAGCCGCTCATAGAGATCGTACACACAGCTGCCAAGAACGGTGAGCTGACAGTATATGACAATGCCGTAGAAAATGGTGACCAGTTCAAGGCGGTACTCGCTGTAGACGATGTCAAGAAAATCGGCTCTAAGGAAGATACTATCACCAGCATCAATCCCGTGACGCTGGAGGAGGAAACGAAAGTGGTAAAGAACGAACTCACATGGGATCGTGTCACTAAGTTTCGTCTGAAAGAGGACTGGCTCTTTGATGAGGAGACATCTACCATGATGTGCCGTATCATCGGTCTCGCTCCGGTCATGGAGGACAAGGATGCCGATGGCAACTATCGTGGTGACCTGGTCATGTACTGGTGCTACTACCCTGACCTGCGTCCTATACTGGCCAAGTATGAGGTGTACAATCCTAAGAATGATGCCGTGCGTATCAGCTGGGAGGATCTCTTTGAGTCGCGCATGTTTGAGAGCTATATTTACAAGGAGTCAAACGTATATGACCGCCAGATCAAGGAGTACGCCTCCGGTGTAGACCTGCTGCTGGAGTCTGACAGGATCAAGAATGATATGTTTGTATTCGAACACGATCTCTGGAATTATTAATATCCAAAGGATGATATAAGGGAAAAGGGGAGCAACTGCTTCCCTTTTCCCTTTATATCCATCGGCTGTTTACCTTTGCTAAAATTAGATGGCTGTTTTGCACTCCCAATAAGACAAAATTTGCGAGAGAAATTCACCTGAAAAATAAACAAGCCATTTCTCGAACCAATCTTCATCTTAAATGGCTGTTTAAAATCTCTCTTTAAAGGGGCCAAAAAACCAGACAATGCACAATACCGGTTCACAAGCACGTTTAATTGATATCCTCTTTTAGATCAACTTTGACACAATGATTGACAGGCTCAGGTCATATCTTCTCAGGGTGCCCACGGTATTCCGCAATGTCTTCTTCCTCGCGGGGGCTACCTTTGCCGGGTGGATGCTGTTCTTTGATGAGAATAATATGATAGTGCAGTACCACCGCCGCCACCAGCTCTCAGACCTGAGCCGCAAGGCTACATACTACCGCCAGGAGATAGCCCGTGTAGACAATCAGATAGAGCAGCTCACTACCAATAGCGCCACACAGGAGCGCTACGCCCGGGAGAATTACATGATGAAGAAGGACAGCGAAGATGTCTTTGTCATAGTACAGCGCTGAGACGTTGTACCTACCCCATATCAGATTGGCATTATTTTATTTGTAGCAGTCCCGCTGGCACATAGGCGCGTTTCAGCAGATCATATTTCCTTGCTATTCCTATTATGCCTTTATTTACATCTGCAAATCTAAATCAGCATCGTATAGATGAGTCTTAGTCTCAACCATCTCAAGACACTGGAGTCAGAGGCGATCTACGTGATCCGTGAGGCCGCAGCCCAGTTTCAGAATCCATGTATCCTTTTCAGCGGGGGCAAGGATTCCATAGCCGTCACCTATCTGGCCAAAAAGGCCTTTTATCCTGCGGCGATTCCCTTTCCGCTCATACATATCGATACGGGGCACAATTTCCCCGAGACCATAGCCTACCGTGACCAGCTGGTGGCCAGCCTCGGCGTGCGCCTCATAGTAGGCTCTGTGCAGGAGTCTATAGACAAGGCCCGTGTAGCGGAGGAAAAGGGCTTCAACGCGTCCCGCATCCGCCTGCAGACCACTACGCTGCTGGATACCATAGAGGAGTTTAAGTTTGACTGTGCGCTGGGCGGCGCCCGCCGTGATGAGGAGAAGGCCCGCGCCAAAGAGCGTTTCTTCTCCCATCGGGATGAGTTTGGCCAGTGGGACCCAAAGAACCAGCGCCCTGAGCTTTGGAACCTCTTTAATGGTCGCAAGCACGTGGGCGAGCACTTTCGTGTCTTCCCTATATCAAACTGGACCGAGCTGGACGTCTGGCAGTACATGGCTATGGAGGGCATAGAGCTGCCATCGCTTTACTTTGCTCATAAGCGCAAAGTATTTGAGCGCGACGGCGTACTCCTGGCCGAGAGTGAGCACATCCCTATGAAGCCTACTGAGCAACCTACAGAGCAGTTGGTCCGCTTTCGTACCATAGGAGATATCACCTCTACCGGGGCTACTGTGAGCGCCGCCGCCACTATAGACGAGATCATACAGGAGGTAGCTTCTACCCGCGTCACTGAGCGGGGAGGCAGGGCAGATGACAAGCGTAGCGAGACCAGCATGGAGGACCGCAAAAAAGAAGGATATTTTTAAGAAGGAAACTGTATTTGTATTCATCTAAATACTAACTACTAAATACTAAATACCAGTGTGTATTGTCTCACGACTCAATACTCACTACTCAATACTAACAGGATGTTCGACAGCAATAGTTATCTGAATATGGAGTTGATGCGCTTCACCACTGCGGGCAGCGTGGATGACGGCAAATCTACCCTTATAGGCCGCCTGCTCTATGATAGCAAATCGATCTTTGAGGATCAACTCGAAAATATAAAAGCTACCAGCGAAAGGAGGGGGGAGAGCTATGTCAATCTGGCCCTCCTCACAGATGGCCTGCGTGCAGAGCGCGAGCAGGGTATCACCATAGATGTGGCTTATCGCTACTTTTCTACACCCAAGAGGAAATTCATCATAGCAGATACTCCTGGCCATATTCAGTACACGCGCAATATGGTGACAGGTGCCTCCACCGCCAATCTTGCCATCATACTCGTAGACGCCCGCAATGGCGTGGTAGAGCAGACACGCAGGCATTCACTGATCGCCTCTCTGCTCGGCATACCGCATATCGCAGTTTGCATCAATAAGATGGACCTTGTAGACTACTCGCAGGAGCAGTATGACAAGATCGTGCGCGATTACCGCGATTTTGCCGCCAGGCTCAAGGTAAAGGACATTCACTTCCTGCCCATCTCAGCCCTGCATGGAGACAATGTAGTGACGCGCTCTGCTAAGATGCCTTGGTACGAGGGTGTCACGCTCCTCTATCTGCTGGAGACGGTGCACATAGCAGGTGATACGAATCATATAGATGCCCGGTTCCCTGTGCAGTACGTCATACGGCCGTACAACGATGAGTTTCACGACTATCGTGGCTATGCGGGCCGCCTTTCCGGAGGTGTATTGAGGCCGGGAGATAAAGTGACTGTCCTGCCATCTGGTTTCCAGAGTACCATCAAGGCCATAGAGCTGGATGGCAAGCAGCTGGAGGAGGCCTTTGCGCCGATGTCGGTCACCATCCTGCTCAATGATGATATAGACATCAGCCGCGGCGATATGATCGTACGGGATAATAATAAGCCCCAGGTAGAGCAGGATATAGAGGCCATGATCTGCTGGATGGGAGACCAGCCGCTGCGCCCCGGTGGCAAATACGCCCTCAAGCATACTACGCGCGACGCCCGCGCTGTAGTGAAAGATATCAAATATAAACTGGACATCAGCACACTGCACCGCATCACCGAAAATCCCGAGATAGCTGCCAATGATATAGGGCGCATCACCGTACGTACCACAGCGCCTCTGATGTATGACCCCTATACCCGAAACCGTGAGACTGGCTCCTTCATCCTCATAGATGAAGGCACCAATGTGACCGTGGGCGCAGGCATCATACTGGATTGATCATTTTATATCTTTGGATAAATACTATAAAAGCCATGAAGGAAAAGACCGTATCAGAACTAAAAGCCATGATGGATAGGGGCGAAGACTTTCAGCTCATAGATGTACGTGAGCCGCAGGAGGCCGAGATCTGCCAGATAGGAGGCATGCTCATCCCTATGAATACGATACCTGACCACATGGACGAGATAGCCAAGGACAAGCCCGTAGTGATACACTGCCGTAGCGGTGCCCGCAGCGGCCGGATAGTAGAGTACCTCGAGTCACAGGGCTTTGACAATCTCTATAATCTCAAAGGCGGCATATTGGCCTGGGCAGATGAGATAGACCCGGAGATGGCGAAGTACTAGTGCACTAAGCAGTGCCGGGCAGCTGTACGATGGTAGGGGCTACTCTTTCCGCTGCTGTGATCGCTCTTCATTCACATTCTTCTGAGCCTCCGCCTTCACATCATGGTTGCGCTTCACATTGCCCATATCCATGCCACGCGCCAGCATGATCTTGCCGGTACCGTATTTATTTTTCACGCTATCTGCGGCATCTGGCCCAGGTCATAGATCGTACGGATACCCATCTTATTCAGGCTCTCCTCCAGTTTTTCCCCCACGAATGGTATTTTGCCCACAGGCTTGGGATCCAGAAACTCCTGCTCCCGGCCACGCTCTATCATCAGCTGCCCGTTTGGCTTTGCATCATTCGTAGCCATCTTTGCCAGCATCTTGTTTACCGAGAGGCCAAAGGAGATAGGTAGCCCCGTTTCGAGCGTGATCTTTTGTCGCAGCTCCGTAGCCCAGCGGTACGCACCAAAGTACTTATCCATCCCCGTCAGGTCTACATAAAACTCGTCGATAGAGGCTTTCTCAAAAAGCGGTGCCGCATCTGCTATGATCTGTGTGACACGCCGCGAGTAGTCAGAGTACGCCGCGTAGTCACCGGGCAGGAAGATGCCATGAGGGCAGAGCTTGTGCGCCTGCGCACCGGGCATCGCCGAGTGTATGCCATACCGCCGCGCCTCATAGCTACAGCTGCTCACCACACCCCGCGCACCCACACCACCTACTATCACAGGCTTGCCCAGCAGAGATGGATCCTTCAGTCTCTCTACAGAGACGAAGAAAGAATCCAGGTCCATGTGCATGATGGTGCGCTCTTCAGACATCTGATTAGTTATTGCCTTTAAAATTAGTATTTTACTACTAAAAAAATTAGCTTTGTGTAAAATACGCTGATATGGATTTCATTCATACCAATATCAAATTTCTGCGCAAGCAGAAAGGATGGACACAGGAGCAGCTCGCCACAGAGCTCAATATCAAACGCTCCCTGATCGGCTCCTATGAGGAGGGCCGCGCCAAACCAAACTATGAGGTCCTCGCAGACCTCGGCAGGGCCTTTAAGCACTCTATAGACAACCTCATCACGCGTGACCTGCGCCTTACTGAGAAGGTGCCTATCTTCTCTCCGGAGCAGATGGATGAGGCCAGCAAAAATCTACGCGTACTTGCCATCACGGTAGACAAAGAGGATCGTGAAAATATAGAAATGGTACCTGTCAAAGCAGCCGCAGGATACCTCAATGGCTATAGTGATCCGACATTCCTCAAGGAGTTGAATCGATTCCGCCTGCCATTCCTGCCCGCAGGCACCTACCGCGCCTTTGAGATCAAGGGAGACTCTATGCTCCCCATGCTGCCCGGCTCTATAGTAGTAGGCGAGTATGTAGACAACTGGCGCAATATCAAAGACGGCAATACCTACGTAGTTCTTTCAAAGAATGAGGGCATTGTTTACAAGCGTGTGTTCAATCAGGTGGAGGAAAACGGCACGCTCGTACTGCGCTCTGACAATACAGCCTATCCCGCATACTCCATCAAAATAGACGAAGTGCTGGAAGTCTGGAAGGCCGTACTCCACATCAGCCACATGAATAAAGGTAACGAACTCTCCTACCAGAATATCCTCCACCTCATGCAGGAACTCAAAAAAGACGTAGACGAATTAAAAGGAAACTAACGAATAGAAAACACGAAGTAGGAGCCAAGTACCAGCTGGCTGTATACCTTCTCCTATTTTAGGAGAGGGCAGGGAGTGGTAAGGCAGCTGATAGGCTTGTATTTAAATCAAGCATCATTTGCGACCTGCCTGCCGGCAAAGGCAGGGAAAAATTCCAATGAAATATATCAGCGAGATTTTTCGAAGCAATCTTCCACTTAAAGTATTGTTATGTCTCTATGTTTCTATGACTGCCTGTGGGTGGACAGGCGGTTCAAATTGTATTATTCTGAATCATTAAAAGCATTCTGAAAATTCTGATTCAGAAATTGTATTAAAGAGCCTCCCTCCGGGAGGTTTGGAGGGTCGACAAACGAATCTCCAACACTGCTTACGAACCTCAAAAAACTTCAGCGTTTTGCGAAACAAAACCTTTGCATTCTCTTAAATCCTTTGCGCCTTTGCGAGAAATATCTCTAACCATCCGAAACCAGACATGACACACCGCAGCTACACCGACTCACCCCTCGGCCCCGTCCTCATCACAGGAGATGAGCAGTCCATTCACTCCGTGCTCGTACTGGATCACAAGGAACAGATCGAAGAAGGCGAAACGGAACCGATCAAAAAGTGCAAGCAGCAACTACAGGAATACTTTGCCGGCACACGCCGCGACTTTGATCTGCCCCTGGCGCAGGAGGGCACTCCATTTCAGCAGAGAGTCTGGCAGCAGCTGACCACCATACCCTTCGGCCAGACCATCACCTACATGCAGCTAGCCAGGCTACTCGGCGATCCCAAGACCATCCGCGCAGCCGGCACCGCCAATGGCAAGAACAAACTCTGGATCATAGTACCCTGTCACCGCGTAGTAGGCACAGATGGCCGGCTCGTAGGCTATGCCGGCGGCCTCCATCGCAAGAAGTGGCTTCTCGACCACGAAGCCCGACTAAGTGGCGCCTTGACCCTTGGGCTGTAAAAACAAAAAAGGATGCCTCGCGACATCCTCTTATAAATAATTTATTCTACTGCCTATTCAGCCTTCGTAAATTTCCGCGTAGCGATCACCTTGCCACCATCAGAGATACGGGCTATATACAGGCCGGCATCCAGAGAGGAGAGATCTATATCCTTGTCACCGCGTACCGTGCCACTGTATACACGGCTGCCCAGCAGGTTGTAGATGTCTATCTGGCCATTATCCAGAGTGCCGGGTATAGCCAGATGGGCCATATCACGTACAGGGTTAGGATAGAACTCTATCTTGCCCGCTTCTACAGCAGTGATGCCGGTAGGGCAGGTCACGCTTTGGTTCAGTCGGGCTACGTAGGGTATGGTCAGCACACTATTGGCACTATCTGCTGCATTCCACAGGCGCAGAGTAGCGTGGCCAGAACCGGGAGTACAGTGGCCTATGATCTCCAGCTTCATGATTCCAGACTCGCCCGCATTCAGTGTAAAGCCATGCACCGCTCCGATATTGAGCACATAGCAAAGGTTTTTATCACAGAAACCAGGGTAATCCCATCCAGCAGGGCCGGTAGACTCGATCACTGACCAGTTTACTGTCATGGTGGCATTGGTGGTATTCGTACAGTTGCCTATCAGGTCATTCTCATTGCTGGAGGCAGTAGTCCCCACATAGTTGACCGTATCATGGTCAAAGGTCAGGCTCTGCGCCTTCACCAAGCTTAATCCGGCAAACAGTATTAGGGCTAGCGTAAAAAGTTTTTTCATCGTCTGGTATTTTAAAAAAAGGAGCAACCTTATCGGGTTGCTCCTTTGTAAGGTTTAGCAAAAATACTCAAATTAATGAGCGACTACAAATCTTTTAACCGTTTTTTGGTTGTTGCTGGTTATCACTACATTATAGATACCTGCAGCAAGATCGCTAATGTTGGCGTCTATCTTGTTGATACCTTGGCCATAGCTGCTGTTAGCCACCAGCTTCACAGTCTCGCCCAGTGTATTGACGATATTGATGTCAAATGCTGCTGACTCAGTCACAGCCAGTTCTATGCTCAGCAGGTCGTTAGCCGGAGTAGGATATACATTTACAGTGTTCAGGTTAGTGATATCGCGTACACCCACATTGTTATATGCATTGATATTGATCTGGTCTATAAAGGCGTTGTCACCGTAGTCAGATGTAGCGTGGAAACGCACCCACACATTGTTCTGGCCTGCATAGTTGTCCATGTTGATAGTGTCACCCACCCAGTCAGCAGCAGAGGTAGGGCAGAAGCCTGGATTAGGTCTTTGAGCAGCTGCTACAGTAGAGAGGGCCGTTCCGCTTTTGCTCCACACTGTATTCCATGTAGTACCGCAGTCTGTAGATACTTGTACATCTACTTGATCATTGGTTGTATTGTCATATTGACTGTAGGCATGCTTGAAAGTCATATAGGCCTTAGTCGTACCTGAGAAATCAGCCTTCTCCAGGTAATAGTCACCGGTCACACCAGCCTGATCGAAATAATTCCAGAAATAGATACTCTGGTCATCGTCTGATCCGAGGAATGTCCTGTTAGGGTAGTGGCCTTGATAGTAGTTGTAATAGCTTGCGAAATAATAACTTGGGTACCAGATATCGTCGCCATTGGTAGCCTCATAGTTCATAGGATATACGGTACTATCTATGAAAGTCTGTACGATAGGCGCCTGGTATGATGTACCAAATATCTGGTGCTGAGTCTTCACTGTATCAAAGATAGATACAGAGTAATTGCTCAGGCCGTTAGGGCTGCTGAGTACGAAAGTGATGCTAGGGTAGCTGTTGCCTACTGGTACAGCTATTGGGCCGCCGTCTATCATGACGGTAGCACCAGGCTGGATAGGTTGGCTGTATGTAAAGTTATTGAGGCTGGTAGCACCAGACAGTACATTTACATTGAGGCTATTAATGGTCACGTTACCAGTATTGATCACTGTCACGTAAGCACCGATAGAAGATGTGCTCGTAGTAGTACATGATATCTGAGGCACAGAGTCATGGTCAGCCACCATTTCCACCAGATTGGTTGGTGTCACCAGCTGGCTGATACCAGCTTGCTTTACTTCTTTACCATTATCGTCTTGTACCCAGCCGACAAAGCGTAATTGCGCCTTAGAGCGTACATAGTTAGGGATCTTCACAGCAAAGGTAAAAGTATCAGAGCGGCCTGCCAGTAGTGTATCTACGAGTTGAGAACCGGCAGCGCTAGGGAGCATTTTTCTTACTACTTGTTCAAAAGATGTTTCTCCATTCGTACCTGGAGCGTTGACATAAGTCAGCTCATTCTCGATCAGGGCGCATCTGAATTTCAGACTATTATGTGCACCAGCGTGAAAGTTATCAGATGTATTGACCACCGCTACTGCATAAACTGAATCATTATTGGCAGAGTAGGAGTGGGTAATAGAGATCGCACAAGGAGACATAATAGCGCGACGCTGATTAAAACCCGGAGAGATCGGCGTCACTGATGCTGGGGGAGAGTTAAAGTTATTGACAGAGGTTGTATCAAAATAGTAGTACATATTGTTCAGTGCACTGTTTGCGCCACTGGTAGGTCCCTGTACTGGATAATCAAGGCCGTCATTTTTGGCGAATGGAGCGAAGCTGACATTGTAGTAGGTCATCCGATTATTAGCATCGGTCTTATACGAGTTGTAGATCGGACCTGCACTAGGGATAGGTACTTGATAGGCTATATGGATGAATGAATCAGTCGCATTGAGATCGACAAACCTCTTTACGTACGGATTGACACCTGCGCATGGGTTGCAATTCTCCCCTGTGAATTCTTCCAGGAGGACCACCCGCGGCGTAGACTGGGCGCTCACAGTCAGCGAGGCAGAGAGAAGTGCGCCTGCGAAAAGCGCGTAAATTTTTTTCATTGCCGTTTGTTTTTTGATTTTTTAAGTAAAGAATAACGTGACGTGAATATCACAATAATTTTCTGAAACAAAACAATTTATCGGCGGAAATTTCGCTGTGTATAAAATCCTCTCAATCCATTGAAAATGAATCAACTGACAAACTGTTTGCCTTTCTGGACAAACCGGTAAAAATGCTGATTTCCAAGGCTTATTGCAGTACCTCTTTCAGCTTCTCCTCCAGCTCCTCGCCGCGCAGGTTTTTAGCTATGATCTTACCCTCCTTATCCAGCAGAAACTGCGCCGGTATAGAGTTGACCCCGTAGGTGCGCGCCGCAGCCGACTGCCAGCCCGCCAGGTCGCTCACGTGATACGGCCATATCAGGCCATCCTGCTCTATGGCGCCTTTCCACTTGCCGGCGTCCTGGTCCAGAGACACACTATAGATCGTAAAGCCCTTATCCTTAAATTTATTATACGCCGCCACTACATTAGGGTTCTCCCTCCTGCACGGACCGCACCACGAGGCCCAAAAGTCCAGCAGCACCACCTTGCCCCTCAGAGAGCTCAGCTTTACCTCCTTGCCACTCGGATCCTTAAATGCCAGCTCAGGAGCCTGCGCGCCGATAGCCGTCTGCGCCTGAGACTGCTCAGCCATCTGCTGCTGCTTGATCTGTGCCTCCATATTGGCTACCTGCGTAGCCATTTCCTTGGCATAGCTGGAGTTTGGCATTTCCTTATTCAGGCGCTCTACTATCGCTTTATTCTCAGCAGGGTAGCGGTCCATACGCAGGAAGCTCGTATAGTATAGCGCTACTAGCACATCCTTGGTAGCGGCAGCTTTTTGCTTCATGGTATTTTCCAGCTGCATGCCGGCAGTCTGTATGGCTGTAGCCATCTTCTGCAGGGTATCCATACCCGCGCCACTATTCTGCGCCATCTGAAACTGGTTATTCATAGTCTGCAGCTTCTGCTGCTGCTCGCTGATCGTCTTGATCGCCTCCTGAAACTCCGTATTGCTTTCCGTCCCCTTCGTGAACTTCGCCCCCGTGCCCGGCGTATTGTAGTCCAGCTCCACCTTATACGGTTTATTCTCCAGCAGCATCAGCCACGCGTGCTGATTGTCTATCCGCAGGCGGTAGAAGCCCTTCTCCGCCGTACTGCTCAGGTGAAAGTCACCTCCTCCGGCTATCTTGGCGCTATCTATCACCGTGATCTGGCTCAGGTTGAGCCGCTCCAGGTAGATCGTGCCGCTGCCGCCCTTCACAGAGCCATCTATGGTATATTTAGTCCCATCACCCGCGCTGTTGCACGAGGTCATGGCCACCAGTATCAGTACTACGAGCGATGTCAGTCTTTTCATTGTTTTATTTCTAAGCTTTATCGTATCAAACCATTAACCGCAAAGATCGCGGAGGCCGCAAAGGTATTATAAATTAATCTCCGCGTTCTTTGCGTTCTCCGCGGTCAAAACCTTTTTGCGTTTTCGCGTCAGCCTGTCTGCAGACAGGTTTTTGCTGTTAAACCTGTATTCTTTTGTATTCAAATAATTCTTTGCGGCCTTTGCGGCTTTGCGTGCAAAATTGTATTCGTATTTACCCCGCCAGCAGCTCCGTCAGTATCTTATTCGTCAGCTTAGGGTCCGCCTTCCCCGCCGACCCCTTCATCACCTCACCCACAAATAGCCCCAGCAGCCCCTTCTGGCCCGCCTGATAGGCCTTCACCTTATCCGGGTACTTCGCCAGCACCGCCACCGCCAGGTCCTTGATCATCCCCTCATCACTGCTCTGCAGCAGATTCAGGCGCTCCAATACCGCCAGTGGACTCTCAGTCGGATTGGCCACCAGCTCCGGCAGCATCCGCTGCGACGCCACGGCAAAGTTCGTCTTGCCCGCATCTATCAGCGCTATCAGGTCGGCTATCGTCTGTGGTTTCACCGTCAGCTCGGATATCTCCAGCGCATTCTCATTCAGGTATGACTTGATCGGGCCCAGCAGCCAGTTAGATGCCGCCTTGTAGTTCTTTGTCAGCGTCAGCAGGTCATTGAGGTAGAAGGCCGTGTCCTTATCATCCGTGATCACGCGCGCATCATACTCCGGCAGGCCATACGTAGTCGTGTACTCTGCTATCAGGTCGCGGCTCAGCTTTGGCATGGCCGCGCGCACCGCGTCTACATACTCCTCCGTCACGATCACAGGCGGCAGGTCCGGCTCGGGAAAGTACCTGTAGTCATGCGCCAGCTCCTTGCTACGCTGCGGCAGCGTCACCCCCTTCAGCGCATCATAGCCGCGCGTCTCTTGCGCCAGGCGCTCCCCGCGCTCCATCAGCTCCACCTGCCGCTCAAACTCATATTCTATCGCCTTCTTTACATTGCGCATCGAGTTCATGTTCTTCACCTCCACGCGCGGGTTCAGGCCCGTATCGCCCTTCAGGCGGATCGAGATATTCGCATCACAGCGCATCGATCCCTCCTCCATATTACCATCGCAGATATCCAGGTAGCGCACCAGCTTCCGCACCTCGGTCAGGTACTGGTAGGCCTCATCACCACTGCGGATGTCCGGGCGGCTCACTATCTCTATCAGCGGCACACCGGCACGGTTCAGGTCCACGAGGGTATAGTACGGGTCCAGGTCGTGTGTGCTCTTGCCCGCGTCCTCCTCCATGTGGATACGCTCCAGGCCCACCCGCTTGCGCTCACCTGCCACCTCAAACTCTATAAACCCATTCTCACACAGCGGCGTCTTGTCCTGCGTGATCTGGTAGCCCTTCGGCAGGTCGGCATAGAAGTAGTTCTTCCTCGCGAACTGGTTCTCCCGCCTGATCGTGCTGCCCGTTGCCAGGCCTATCTTCACGGCGTATTCTATCGCCTTGCGGTTCACGCGGGGAAGGGTACCCGGGTGACCCAGAGAGACCGGGCTCACCTGCGTATTGGGCGCAGCGCCAAAGGCCGCCGAGTCCCCGCAGTACATCTTACTCAGGGTGCTGAGCTGCGCATGCACCTCCAGCCCCACTATCACCTCATATTTATCCGAAACTGATGACATAATATCTATATAGCTAAGCCGTCAAAGTAAAGCATTTTTGAGCGGGGAGGCAACCGGCGCTGTTAAGGGCATTCACTCATCATTCTCTGGTCTAAGCTTTCAGCTTAGACTTATTCATTGTGTTAAGCTTTCAGCTTGACTGTTTGCAATGACGGGACGCAAGCTGAAAGCTTGCCAGATGGTGGGTCTAAGTTACGCTTCGCTAAACTTAGACCAGTGGGGGATTAGGGGCATTCACTCGTGCGCGTTTGCGGCCATTCTCTGGTCTAAGCTTTCAGCTTAGACATATTTATTGCGTTAAGCTTTCAGCTTGACTGTTTGCAATGACGAGACGCAAGCTGAAAGCTTGCCAGATGCTGGGTCTAAGTTACGCTTCGCTAAACTTAGACCAGTGGGGGAGCGCGGTACCACCATCCGAGCGGCACAAGAACCCCACGGATAAACCACCCTGCATTCTTGCGCCATAGGACTGGGGCTTGCCTACGGGTCAAGTATGATGTAAATGCAGAAATTAATTATATTATCACCGATTTTACTAAAAATTTTTTTTTATTTCGGATAAATCATGTTTATTGCAAAAAAAAATCTATGATTTGGACTTATATATCGCGTATTACAGCTGGAGTTTTTTGTAATATACTTTTTCTTTCAAGCGTTAGTGCTCAGCTAAAACTAACGGACCTAGTTACCATGCAATCTGCCAATGCGGAAAAAGTAAAAACCTTTTTCTCCGTATCAGGATACGAATGGACAGGTTCAGAAAATGACAAACCTGATTTTCAAATTGACGGTTATACCTTATATAATGATGCTATAACTTGGTCGAGATCTTCAGAAACTGTCAAGTATCTTACCCATAGCGGGTACCAAAATATCATAACGTACTCGTTACCTCAACAAGAGTTTAGCAATCTAGAAAATCAGCTAAAAACACAGTCTAGTTTCGTGTCATCTCAGATAAAGGATAATCAGTTAATCAGTAAATATCAAAAAGGCAATCTGCAATTCATATTTAAAGCCTCCAAGGATGGTTATTACAGCATTAATCAAATTATTGTATTTAATGCGAGTGATGTACATAATCGAATCTCTAAGCTTTGTGACGCCTGTAAAGGAAAGGGTATAAACCAACAATATGCTCAATGCACGCATTGTAATGGTCGAGGTAAATCTAATTGCAACAATTGCCGCGGTACTGGAACGCTACAATGCAGTTATTGTAAAAGTGGAAAGTTAAACTGTTATTCATGCAACGGACAAGGGAAAACCAATTGCTATTCGTGCAATGGTAGAGGAATCCGTAATTGTAATCAGTGTTACGGAAAGGGATCCCAAAGTTGTAACGCTTGTAGGGGATCAGGGAAAATAAATCAGTATATAGGAGTAACAACCTTGCAACTTACCTGTGGCCGCTGCAAGGGTTCAGGGGCTGTTCAATGTGGAAACTGTTCAGGTGTTGGAAGTTATAAATGTGATGCCTGTGATGGTACCGGGGGGAAAACCTGCTCGTCATGCAACGGCAATGGATCCAAAGTGTGTGGACACTGCAATGGCAACTATTCAAGTTCGTGTACCTATTGCTCCGGCACAGGTATAAGCCGAGAAGCTTGCTACTATTGTCAAGGAAATGGGCATACCAATCAAGTTGTATCCAGCACATGTCCTGTTTGCCAAGGCTCCCGTCTCAAAAATTAATTATACAAACCCTTAATTCAATACTATGCGAGCTTTACGTTTTACTATTTTAATTCTCTTTTCCATCGCTTTATCATCATGTAGTTACTTTGGAAAATCCAAAGCGTCATATAAGCTAATTCCATATGTGTCAGGCGACAAGTGGGGGTATATTGATAAAGACGGAAAGATCGTGATAAATCCCCAATTCGAATTTGCTGGCCTCTTTTATGATGGTCTTGCGCTGGTAAAATCTGCAGATGATAAATATGGCTATATCGATGAGGATGGAAAATATAAGATTAATCCTACCTATAAATACGCTACTCCCTTTTCTGAAGGTCTGGCATCTGTCGTTGTAGAAAACGGACAACCACAAATAATTAATAATAATGGAGATGTCAAAGCAACCATAGCAACAGCAGAATATTGCGGAGTCTTTCAGCAGGGTTTAGCCCCAGTGAAAATTGGAGAAAAATGGGGGTTTATCAATAAAAATGGTGATGTTAAGATTAATCCACAATTTGACCAAGTATCTGCATTTTCTGAAAATATGGCGCAGGTAGCATCTTACAATGCCGAAAAAAAGGAGGTAACTTGGGGGTATATTAATAAGGATGGTGAAATAAAAGTCAATTATCAATTTAAATCATGCTCTCAGTTTAAGGATGGCTTGGCCTTGGTTAGCAATGGTACAAAATATGGATATATTGACGAGTCGGGCAAATTCGTTATCAATCCTCAATTTGATGCTGCAACTGATTTTAAGAATGGCTATGCTCGTATCGTTCAGGGCTCTCAATTCGGATTTATTGATAAGAAGGGCAGTATTGTAATCAATCCACAATTTAGCTATGCTGATGAATTTTCGAATGACTTGGCAGCTGTAAAGAGCTCAGATGGAAAGGTAGGCTTCATAAACTCTGATGGAAAGTATGTAATCAATCCCCAATTTGATAGAGCTACAGCTTTTTTAGGTGATATCGCAGTTGTATCGAGTGGTAATAAATGGGGTATTATTAATAAAGAAGGTAAATATTTAGTTAATCCACAGTTTGATGGAGTAAATGTTTCAGACTTGGTGAGTAATAGTTACGTGGAATCTGACTATTTTGATGTTGCAGGTATCGTACAGAAATTTTGCGAGAATTGTACTGAGCGACAAATTAGAGGAATCTCTCTGGATTGTAATATGGGGAAGGTAAAACAGCTTTTTCCTGAAGTTCAAGTGGGTGATGAATATAACTGGAGAGCTTTTACGAATAAGCCAATCACGTTGAATGATAATGCTAAAATAACTCAAACAGCATTTGAGTTTAGCCAATCTCCTATATTAAGTAAAAATCCCGTGACCCGCAGTGAAGATTATTACGACCCCGCTTGGCAAACTACTTCTAAGCGTGATGTTTTCGACCACTATGATATAAAATATAATGATGATGCAGCTCTGAGTAAATTGGCATTTCAACTTGAATTTTCAGGAAAAAATGTAAGAGAGAAGCAAGATGATATTGTGAAAGGAATAAATGATGAGTTCGTTTCCAAGTGTAAGCTTCGTCCAACGGAGAACCCCAATATTTTCGAAAACGACCAAATTAGTATGGAAGTCAGCGGCTCAAAGCTTCAACCCGTATATTTGTTTACTTTGAAGAAAACTTCTTAGTTGGCTGCCTATGGCGCAAGAATGCAGGGTGGGCTAGTGCGTGGCGTTCTTGTGCCGAAGACAGAATCAAAGAACCACCTCTCTAGTCCGCGTTTATAACGCGGATTCCCTGCTGTTCGGGATTTATAATCCCGAACTTCCTACTGAGAGGATTTGCAATCCGACACGACACCCTCTTAGTCCGCGTTTATAACGCGGATTCTATATTGTAGCGTTGGTAACGCTAAACATCACAGCCAGCCCGGTGGTCGGCGAGGACGCCAGACCACGGACAGCTCGCAGCACAGCCCCCCACTGGTCTAAGCTTCCAGCTTAGACCTACCATTAAGTTAAGCTTTCAGCTTAACGTCCTCCTGTCGCGCGATTGCATCCCCTCTAGTCCGCGTTTATAACCCGGATTCGATACTGTAGCGTGTAACGCTAAACATCACAGCCGCCCCGGTGGTTGGCGAGGACGCCAGACCACAGACAGTCGCAGCACAGCCACCGCCTACTGCGGCCCATCATACCGGCGAAAGTGCCCGCCATCCCAGGCTATCCCATCCTTGCCCTCGGGCACCGGCCCGTCATAGTACCCCAGCAGCTCCGTGATAGGAGCGTCAGCGTGCTCCATGTTGTAGCACGTCACCTTATGCGCGTAAAAGTCCCGCTCCGCATACGTCATACGCGGCTGATTATACGACCCCGGCTCATACCGGTCATACGTATCCGGCGTAGTCACCTCATACACCTCATCCTCCATCTCCGGCTCCTCCTCCGCATCCTCTTCATGCAATTCTGTATTTAAGCCTTCCCCTTTGGGGAAGCCTGCCTGCCGTTCAGGCAGGGTTTGGATGGGGCCTGAGCCCTCTCCTTCGGGGAACTTGTCCGCCGTGGCGGACTTGTTCGCCGTGGCGAAGGTTGGGAGAGGTGTATTAAAGCCCTCTCCTTCGGAGAGGGTTGGGAGAGGTGCCTTTCTATCCTCCTCCGCCAGATAGCTCAGATCATCATCCTGCTTCTCCTTTCCCCATCCATAGTGATGCGACAGCGCAAACATCGCAAACCGCACCGGCATCTTGCTATTAGAAACGCGCTCGACTATTTTGGCTTCAAAGGTCTGCATCAGCATCTTCATCATATACGTGATATCATGGTCCCGCGCCCACTTCTTGCGCCAGTAGCGCCACACATCCTCATAGTACCCCGCGCGGCTGAGCGCCGATCCGAGGTAGATACAGTCAGGCTCATTGGTAAAGGATTTGATATACTCCAGCGCACGCAGTGTGCGCTCGCGGGTCCACTTCTCCGCATAGCGGTTTTGGGCAGCAGCAGCCATAGGGTTCTGATATTTATATAGTAAGTAATAAAAAACGATCAACGGTCTGCGCCAAAATCAAACAGCGGAAAATCAAACAGCGAACATTTGCGACCTGCCCGCCGAGGCGGGGTAAATTCCAATGATAAAATCATCAGCGATATTTCGCGAAGCAATCTTCAACTTAAAAAGGGCACTTAAAAATCGCGGTCAAAAAAGCTGTATTCCCTTAGCGACTTCGCGCCTGCCTACCGGCAGGTAGGTCTTTGCGTGAAAAACTGTTGTTGATTTTTTTTTACGTTCCAGCGCGTGCATATCTACCTTCAAATCCTGAAGTAAACTTAAACAGCCACTTAAATGGAAGATTGCTTCGAAAAAGGGCGCAACCATTTTTTATGAGACTTTTTCTCCGCCCCGGCGGACAGGTCGCAAATTTTCTCTGTTTTTTTAGCGCCTTCGCACCTGCCTACCGGCAGGTAGGTCTTTGCGTGCAAAACGGCTGTTGAAGTTTTTTGCGCTTTAGCGTTTTTGCGAGATAACCTTTGTATTCCTCCGCGCCTCTCCGCCTCCGCGGTAAAAAAAGGCAATGCAAATAAAGCAAATAAACACCACATCAGCAAATATAACTCCCACTATACTTATTCACAAAACCAAGTCATAGCAAGGCATTCAGCCCACCAATTGACACACAAGCAGATAAATAAAGGTGGTCATCATCACCGCATCACCACCCCCATCTTACACCCTCATTATCACCACCCATTACCAGCAAAAGCACTCCACCCACTCCAAAAAGAGCAGTCAAAAGACATTCCCTATATCAGTCGGAAAACTTGCCCTGCGCCTATGAAAACAGCATCTCCAGCACCTCCGGAGACCGCAAACCTGTAAAGCCATCCAGGTGCATATTATAGTATCTGAGCAAAGTATGCATCAGCTCCTGACGCTGCCCTCTGTGCAGCTTCAGGTCAGGCACTTGCAGCATACTCGTAGTAGACAGCACGCTGATCCACCTGCTCGTCTCACGCCCCAGCACCAGCCCGCTCACACTCTCGCGGCTGGTGTACCCACCCTCCTGCATATCAAAGAAGGGCGCAGCCTCCGTCCACACCCCATGCGGCGGGAAGCCCAGGTACACCGCATAGTACACCAGAAACTGCAGGTGATAGTCATGGTTCACCACCGCCATCTCATCCAGGTGCACGAAGCAGTCATACACAAAGTGGAACATCTCCTCATTGGCATCGTGCTCCTTCAGGCTCTTGCTCACCACCTCCAGTATGAATAGCCCCATAGCCGTCCTCACCGTATCAAAGGGCAGTGTCCGATAGGTGTAGGCACGACGATACTCCTTGATGCGCTGCAGGTTCTTGTTATCCCTATGAGTGATGTCCAGGTCGAGCAGCGTGAGCGGCTGCATCATCGCGGCCTTGGCCGTAGTGCGCGAGCTGCGCACGCCGTTGACTATGTAGCTCACCAGGCCCAGTCGCTCTGTGTACATCCGCACTATGACAGATGTCTCTGAGTACTTGACTGTGTGCAGTACGATACCTTTGGTCTTGATGTCCATGGTCGTGCAGGGCGCGTGCCTGCGCCTAGTTGATAAAGACGATCTTGCCTACGTCGTGCTCCTTGCCCAGATCAGTTGCGGCATAGACGAAGTAGACCCCAGTCTGCACACGGTTGCCGCTGTAGCCCTTGCCGTCCCAGATCATCTGTCCGCCATTGGCGCGGCCCTGGTATACCAGTATGCCACCTGCATCCATGATCTTGACGTAGGCATTGTCCACCAGTCCCTTGATAGCTATCGGGCCTGTATAGTCGGGGCGTACCGGGTTGGGGTATACCAGTGATTTGCCCTTGGTCTCATCGCCCAGTATGGCATCGCCCTGATAGCTCACCAGGCCCAGGTCAGTACCTATGAATACCTCACCGCTCTTCTCGCAGACGGTGATGCTGGTGATGTTATTAGATGGCAGGGGGCTATTGTCCGCCGTGAAGTGCAGGAGCTGCTTGGTACCGTCATCACTGATCAGCCAGACGCCGTTGGTACTGCCCACCCACTTGCGGTTGGCGCCGTCTACAGCTATGGCCTTCACTATCTCAGTAGAGAAAAGATAGCCTATGAATCCCCCCTGGTCTACCTTGATCTTGGTAGCATCACACCCATAGCTGGTCGTAGCACTACCCGCACAGTAGAATGTACCGATGCCCACATCAGTCCCCACCCAGATATCGCCGTTCTTATCCTTGGCTATGGTCCAGACATTCACATTGGGCAGGCCACCGCCACCGGTGGCGGTAGTGAGCGTAGCATAGGAGTCGTCAGTGGCACTCAGTACATCGTTACCGGGGTTGTACACCACCATGTTGTCAGCGCGGCCACCCATCCATATCTGGCCATAGTCGTCTGCCACCATCTGTCTGGCCACTTTAGCACTACCATTTACGTCATTCGGTACATAGAAACTAGCCCAGTCACCTTTAGGTGTCTTGACCGCCAGGGTAGGGCCATTGCACGGATTGCTGATCCAGAGGTTGCCATTGGCATCCAGGCAGAGAGACACTACCTTGGTGATGGGCACACCAAAGAAATCCTTGAGCACACCGTTAGTGTTGTCTTTGTTATAGCTGGTAATAGTATTTTTGCTCAGGTCCATTTCCACTACACCACCACTGAAAGAGGCATAGTAGACCTTATGGCGTACATCGTCTACGGCTACATCCAGCAGGTCGTAGCAGCCATTGAGGCCATAGGCATCCACATTATAGCCTTGCCAGCGCACATGATCATAGATGATGGGACCACTCCGATCGTAGTTTTGATTGATGTATCCTCCGTCTGTGCCACCTGACGCCAGGTATAGCGTATTATCATCAGATGAGGCCATACGGAACACCCCGGAATTAGGAGGTCCTGAGAGATAAATCTGCTCCAGGAAGTTAGTATCGCTATAGTGTACCAGTCCGGCCCACACATCGGCTATGTAAACATCCGTGCCTGATCTTACAAGTTGCATGGGCTTATAAGCCTTGGTAAAGTTTACTTCCTCTACCGCTCCATCCGGTCTGATCCGGAGCGTCTTCTCTGCACTACCTGCGGTCCAGAGAAATGCATAGAGGTAACCATCTGCAGATGAAAAAGAATGATAACTGTAGCCTGTGTCATATCTCTGATTGGTAAAAGTGGACCCCGACAGCAGGTAAAGGCTATCCCTGACCACGGCATAAAAGCGACCGTTCAGCTGGCCTACCAGAGAGGCGGCTCCTATGGGGAGTCCATTAGAGGCACCATACACTGTCCAGTTATTAAAGTTCTGAAGATTATTGGAAGACAGAGGTGCCGACTTGACACCCTCATCAGTAGCAGCAAAGATGGTGGTGCCGTCAGACGCAATGCTAAAAACTTTGACAGACTGCCCTGTATCTCCGATGATGTAGTTGTCCTTGATCTCCTTTTTATCGAGGTCTAGTACTGAGATACCCAGATCGGTAGCCAGGTAGGCGTACTCGCCTATTATCTCTATATCATTGATGCCTTTAGATGAGCCTACTGAGGTATTCTTGATATCCGGGATATTGTAGAGGTCGGTCCCATTCACGAGCAGGTCTATATTACTGGTGGTATAGGAGATCACCAAGGTGCTTTTCCCTGCGTGATAGGCCAGGTGATTGGGGCTGGCGTCACTCAGGCCGGTTGTTTTGGTGATAGGAGTGGTGCTGCCGTCCGCCTTGTCTACGTAGAAAAGTGAATATGGAGTAGCACAGTATATGCGGTCATCGCTCTGTACTACCTGCAGCGCACTATTATATGGAGGGAAACTCTCCCAGGTGCCCAGCGGACGCTGCTGGGCCAGCAGGCTCATACCCGTCATCAGGAGTAAACATAAACTGAAAAAGGTCTTCTTCATGTGTCTAAAATATCTAAAAATCCCGTCTCTAACGGCTAATCGCCTGTGATAGTATATTAATCGCTATAATACTGGCATTACACCCCTTACACGTCTGATGGCTGCGATGCACGGGGACAAATGACGGGTACAGGTACGGGATTTTTGCCTATTTTTGCCGGCCATCCGCACCGGTCAGATCACCGTAGCGGATAGCTTTATTCATATCACCAAGCGATCATATTTATCTCAAAATGAAACCGAAAAACCCTGACAGCACCGGCTATCCTGAGTACTCCCAGCTCCACCTGCCATCTATGGAGAAGGATATTCAGCTGTTTTGGGAGCACAATAAGATATTTGAAAAAAGTGTGAATTCACGCCCTGAAGACAAGCGCTTTATCTTTTATGAAGGACCGCCCTCTGCTAATGGTAAGCCGGGTATCCACCACGTGATGGGTCGCACTATCAAGGACCTCTTCTGCCGCTTCAAGACACTGCAAGGCTACCGCGTAGAGCGCAAGGCCGGCTGGGATACGCACGGCCTGCCTATAGAGCTGAACGTGGAGAAAGAACTCGGCATCACCAAGAAGGACATAGGCACCAAGATATCTGTAGCAGAGTACAACAAGCACTGTCGTGCAGATGTACTCAAGTATACCGATATCTGGCAGGACCTTACTGCCAAGATGGGTTATTGGGTAGATATGGAGCATCCGTATGTGACCTGTGATGATACGTACATCGAGTCCCTCTGGGCGCTGCTCAAAATACTTTACGAGAAAGGTCTCCTGTACAAAGGCTTTACCATACAGCCATACTCACCCGCTGCCGGCACCGGACTCAGTGCTGCTGAGCTAAATCAGCCGGGCTGCTACCGCGATGTGAAAGACATTACCGCCATAGGTATGTGGAAGGTAGTAAAGGATGAAAAGTCATCAGCGCTCTTCGACAGCGCTGATGAAGATGTACGCATCCTCGCCTGGACCACCACACCGTGGACACTACCCTCTAACGTAGCCCTAGCCGTAGGACCCGGTGTGAAATACGTCAAGATCAAGACGGTCAATTTCTACAGTAAGCAGGAGGTGAGTGTGATACTCGCAGCCGATCTGGTGGAGAAGACCTTTGCATGGAATAATCTTGAGATAAAGGATCGCAAAGAGGTAGGCACAGGCAATGACCTGGTCGGCATAAAGTACGAACAACTCTTCCCATTCTCTCAGCCCAAGGGCGATGCTTTCCGCGTGATAGCGGGAGACTTTGTCACTACTACTGATGGTACGGGTGTGGTACATATCTCGCCGGTACATGGTGCAGATGATATGCGCGTAGCCAAACAGAACGGCATCGTGACAGACTTCCTGCTGGTGAATGAGCAAGGCCGGTTTACAGATGGAGTAGGAGAGTTCTCCGGAGAGTTTGTGAAAGAGGGCTACCTCTCTGAAGAGGAGAAGGCTGCCGAGGCGCAGAAGCAGCGCCGCGATACCTATCTCAATGTAGATATCCGCCTGGTAGATAAGCTGAAGAAGGACAATAAGCTTTTCAAATCTGAAAAGTACGAGCATACCTATCCACACTGCTGGCGTACTGATAAGCCCGTGATTTACTACCCGCTCGATAGCTGGTTTATCAAGACCACAGCTATCAAGGACCGCCTGATAGAGCTGAATAAAACGATCAACTGGAAGCCCGCCTATACAGGTGAGGGCCGCTTTGGCCAGTGGCTGGAGAACCTCGTGGACTGGAATCTCTCCCGCTCGCGCTATTGGGGTACACCACTGCCTATCTGGCGCACCCGCGATGGCAAAGAGGAGAAGTGCATCGGCTCGATAGAAGAACTGAAGAAGGAAGTAGAGAAAGCCATAGCCGCAGGTATAAAGACTCCGGATGGCAAGGATCAGAATACAGATCTCGCTGACCTGCATAAGCCGCACGTGGACGAGATGGTACTGGTATCTGACAGCGGCCAGCCTATGTACCGCGAGTCTGACCTGATAGATGTCTGGTTTGACTCCGGTGCCATGCCCTACGCACAGTGGCACTGGCCCTTCGGCCCCCTGACCCCCAAAGGGGGAACCGACCCCGAGACCGATGAAGCTAATGCTGCCAAAAGATGGCAAACGGCTAATCCGCATTCATACAAAATCCTGAAGGAAAGGGCTTCGTCAAACCGAAACCAACCTACAGAAGCGGAAGAGATATTGTGGACTCAGCGTAGCGGTAAAAAGCTGAATGGTTATAAGTTTAGAAAGCAGCATGTCATACAAGAATCTATTGTTGACTTTGTATCTATAGGGAAGAAATTGGTAATAGAAGTAGATGGTGACTATCACAATCAGCCCGATCAAATTGAATTCGATAAGGCACGTACTGACCTGCTAAATAATCTTGGCTACAAGGTTATTCGCTTTACTAATGAAGAAGTAATAGGGAATATAGACGGCGTTTTAAATGCTATCGCAAAAGAACTGGCCCAAAGGCCGACATTACCCAAAGTGGGTGCCTCTCAAGCCCCCTTTGGGGGTATGGGGGCCAGCAGTTTCCCTGCTGACTTTATAGCAGAAGGTGTGGATCAGACGCGTGGCTGGTTCTTTACGCTCCATGTACTCGGCGTGGCGCTGTTTGACTCCGTGGCATATAAGAACGTCGTATCAAACGGCCTGCTGCTGGATAAGAACGGTGTGAAGATGAGCAAGCGCCTGGGCAATATCGTAGAGCCATTTGAGACGATAGAGAAGTACAGCGCAGATGCCACACGCTGGTATATGATACGCAATAGCGACCCGTGGGATAACCTCAAGTTTGACCTCAAGGGCATAGAAGAGGTGACACGTGCGCACTTCGGCACGCTGTATAACACTTACGGCTTCTTCGCGCTGTATGCCAATATCGATGGCTTCAAGGTAGATCGCAGCAATCTGGTGCCTATGGCCGAGCGTACGGAGCTGGACCGCTGGATCATCTCTAAGCTGCAGTCACTGGTGAAAGAAGTAACAGGCTACTATGAGGATTATGAGCCGACACGTGCCGCGCGCGCGATAGAGGCATTTGTAGATGCGCACCTGTCAAACTGGTACGTACGCCTCTCCCGGCGCCGCTTCTGGAAAGGTGACATGAGCCGTGACAAACAGGCAGCCTATGAGACGCTGCACGAGTGCCTATATATAATAGCGCAACTCATGAGCCCTGTTTCGCCATTCTTCAGCGACTGGCTGTATAGGAACCTCAGCCCCCAAACCCCCAAAGGGGGCTTGAATACAGAAATTTCAGCGGCTGTTAAAGTCCCCTTTGGGGATTTAGGGGCAGGGATAGAATCTGTACACCTGACCCTGCTGGCTCAGGCCAATGAAACTCTCGTAGACAAAGACCTGGAGGAGCGCATGGAGCTGGCGCAAAAATTCACCTCACTCATACTCTCGCTGCGCAAGAAGGTTCTGATCAAGGTCCGCCAGCCGCTGAGCAAGGTGCTGATACCAGTGCTCGACCTCAAGATGAAGGAGCAACTCGAGAAAGTAGAAAGCTACATCCTGAGCGAAGTGAACGTAAAGGAGATACAATACGTGACCGACACGGCCGGCATAGTGAAGAAGAAGGCCAAGCCAAACTTCAAATCACTGGGCAAGAAAGCCGGCGCTAAGATGAAACTGGTACAGGAAGCGATCGTAGCTTTCTCGCAAGAAGACATTGCGAAGTTTGACAAGGATAAAGGATATCAGCTCACGATGGATGGCCAGACATTTGACCTGACGGTAGAAGATATAGAGATCATCTCTGAGGATATTCCGGGCTGGCTGGTGGCTAATGACGGCCCACTGACGGTGGCACTGGATGTCAATATCACAGAGGACCTGCGCCACGAAGGAGTGGCGCGTGAGTTTGTCAATAAGGTGCAGAACATCAGAAAAGACAAAGACTTTCAGGTGCTGGACCGTATACGCGTGTTGGTGGTCAGGGAGCCGTCTCTGGAGGCGGCACTGGCGCAGTACCATGACTATATAGCCAATGAGATACTGGCCAATAAAATAGAGCTGGTGGATACGCTCTCCGATTTTGATGAAATAGAATTTAATGACTCTACGCTGAAGGTAAGCGTGCAACTCAACTAAGAATGAACAAGACCACAAGAAACGCTATCATCATTGTTTTTCTCATTGTCTTTCTGGATCAGCTCATCAAGCTGGTGATCAAAACGCATATGATAGAAGGGGAAGAGATACTCGTAGCAGGGCGCTGGTTTCGCCTCCACTTCATAGAGAACTCCGGCATGGCATTCAGCATGGAGCTGCCTTCTCAGTATGGCAAGCTGCTGCTGTCTCTATTCCGCCTGGTGGCTATCGGATTTATCATCTATATGCTGCGCAGCCTGATCAAAGAAAAATATCATCCGGGCCTGATCTATAGCGGCGCTATGATTCTGGCAGGTGCTATAGGCAATATGGTAGATAGTGCGTTTTATGGGATGATATTCACCGATAGTGTGGGACGCGTGGCTGAGGTATTTCCCAAAGGGGGAGGCTATGCAGGCTTTTTGAGAGGTAATGTGGTAGACATGCTGTGGTTTCCTATAGTGCACGGCGTATTTCCTGATTGGTTTCCTATCTGGAAGGGCGAATTTTACGAGTTCTTTCGTCCCATCTTCAATATAGCAGATGCAGCTATCACTATAGGCGTAGCTATCATCATTATCTTTCATCGTACCTTTTTCCAGCATCCTGTGGCAGAGGGCGAGACAGGTGAGTATGTCACGGCAGGAGTCTCTACTCCTGATGTGACGGGCCCCGACGCAGAGGGTCACATCTCTGCAGCGACCGAGTGAGCTATGGCCGGCGGTCAGATGCCTACAAATCCGCGTACAAAGTCAGCCATTTTAGCATTGTGCGCCTGATCAGCCATAAACTTATTGATGTCTACTACCTGGTATTCTTTAGGAACATCAAAGAGTCTGGTATCAGGTTCTATTTTGACCGGTGTCATGGCCATCGTAGATGTCCGCGAGGTTTTTCGATTAGTTACTTTACCCTTTAATATTGCATTGTTGCCATCTTCTGCAGATCCCCAAAAGCCGGCCAGCCTCAGTACCGGGATCAGGCGCTGCATATTGATATGTAGGTCTGCGGTCATGATCTCATAGGAGAAGCTATCAGCGATAGCCTTTTTGACAGCGGCCGTCTGCTCACCTATTTTCTCCGTCGCACCGGTATTGCGGTAGGCCTGCGTATTATGTACTTTGTAGCCGGGTAGGTAGTTATTCTTTTCATACAGCGGGAGCACTTTGTCTATATCAAATATGACGGCAGTCTTATTGCCCTGGTCATTCAGACAGGTGAGGCTATGGTTAGTGACATCCAGTATATAGCCGCTGTATTTGGCCCCGCCCGATATCTTGCGGATGTAGTATTTATTGTCTTTGATAAAGACCTCTGTGTTATTCTGGCGGCCATTCTCATCCTTATACTCGGTACGCAGCGCTCCGGTATACCCTTGTGCAAAGGCTATAGATAGTGCCAATAGGAGAGGGGTCAATGCAAGGATCTTCTTCATATAAATGGTAAATGTTTTGCGAAGATAAGGAAAGCGATGAGTGCTGCAGCTATAGCGGTGACCAGTACAGCCCCGGCGGCCATGTCTTTTATTTTGCCGGCGAGGTGATGATGGCCGGGTGAGATAAAGTTGACCAGGTCCTCTATGGCAGAGTTGAACAGCTCGGCGCAGAGCACCATGCCAAAGCAGAGTATGATCCAGCACCACTCCTGCACCGAGATGTGCCAATACCAGCCGGCGATGCACACACATAGGATTGCGAGCCAGTGTATCTTGATATTGAGCTGCTCCCGCGTGGCTATGACTATGCCCTGCCAGGCATAGCCGAAGCTTTTGAGGAGTTTGATGGCTTTCTGATATATCACTTCAATACTTTGCGTATGACGTCGGTCAGGACATCGTTTTCATAATTGGCGTTGCGAAATCCGCTATACAGTTTCACTTTGCTCAGCACACGGTCCAGCTGAAAATCACGCTGCTCACGGTATGGCGCTATGCCTTTTTTCTCCAGCTCGCGTGCCAGGTATATCTGCTCGGTCTGGCCGGGAGTGGGTACAAATATCGCGCTTTTGCCCAGCCGTGCCAGGTCCATGATCGTACTATATCCCGAGCGGCACACCACGAGCGCAGCCTGCTGCAGGGCCAGATTGAGCTGCTCAGAGTCCAGGTAGTCTACCTCGCTGCGCCGACCCTGCACTTTGATCTCGTTGCTTCCATTAGGTTTGCCACGCACCAGCAGCGAGGTGCCGGGGTAGTCCTGCAGCTGAGACCGCAGTATATCTTCCAATCTGGTCCGCTGCGGCTCAGGACCAGAAATAAGGGCCATAATATCATACCGCTGCTGCACACCTGAGATCTCATGCATACGTGATAGCTGGCCGATATAGCGGCGGTCTACTGATCCCGAGGCAGAGAGCGCACCGGTGAGATTTCTGCCATCTTTGAAATCAGGTACCCATACCCTGTAGAAATGCTTGATCTGCTGCCGATTGTAGTAATTGACAAAGCTGCCCAGAAAGTCCAGCATATCAGGCATCTGAATAGTGAGCTGGTGGGTGATCAGTATGCTGCGCACGCGTCGCGAGTAGCAGCCATACCTATTATCACTGATCACGATGTCTATACGCTGCTCACGTACCAGTCGCTCTATCATGATATGCTCCTGCCGTATGGCCCTGGAGAATTTAGGGATCTGTAACAGCAGCTTGGGCAGCATGCCGCTCTCGCCACTCTGATAGACAGGATCATAGGCCGGCAGGTCGCAGTACTCCACATCGGGAAATTCTCTCCTGAGCATAGCCAGTGCGTCTCCATCACTGGCCAGGCAGACTGTCTGCCCATAGCTGCGGAGCAGGCGGATGATGGGGATCATGCGGCTGGCATGGCCTATGCCCCAGTTTAGCACACAGATGAGAAACCTTTTATGCTTGATATTTTCTTCCAAGGATAATTAAATTTGCCGGAGCGCGTTTTGCTATAGGCGTGCTAAGGTAACTAAAACCCATCTTTACTTTATGTCTGTTGCTCGTTTTTGCCTCCGATCTGTGATAGTCGCTACCATAGCTATCCTGCTGGCTACCACCTGCACGGTGAGTACCGGCTGCGCCGCCAATAAGTGCGATTGCCCGAAGTTTGGCGGGCATAGGCTGAAGCACTGATCACCAGGTGGATAACTGCCTATTGACAAAAGTATGTCCGGCAGCTATCTTGCTAGTGTTAGAACCCCTTACCATTAAGCTGCTAGACATGAGACCCTTATCCGACCTGCTCCGTGGGGAGTTTGGCTATATCGTAGACCTGACAGACAAAAACCTGATAGCACAGCTATTTGAGGCTGGGTGTTTCCCGGGAGATCTGATCAGAGTGATAGACAATGATCCCGAACGTAATTTTATGACCTTTCGGCTGCGTCGGCAGGTATTTCACCTGGACCGGGCCAAGGCCAGTACTATCCTGACCAATCCTGTGAGCTATTACTTCTGTCTGAACTGAAGGCATATTTTTATTCCTTTTCCGGTATCTATTGTTTCATCATTTGCGTATGCATACAGGTGCATGCTGCGATTTTGACAGTTATGGGATAATTGCAATCTTGCGGCGCTTACACACATGTACTATGGCTATCAAGATATTTATCACCGGGGGGACGTTTGACAAGGAATATGATGAGATCCACGGCAAGCTTTACTTTAAAAACACGCACCTGCAGGAGATACTCGAGCTGGGCAGATGTGAGCTGGAGGTGAATATGCGGACTCTGATGATGGTGGATAGCCTGGATATGACCGATCAGGATCGCGACCTGATAGTCAATACCTGCCGCAACTGTGAGGAGCGCAATATAGTGATCACACACGGTACGGATACTATGGCTGTCACAGCCCGAGCGCTAGGGCAGGCCATCCAAGACAAGACTATTGTCCTGACGGGTGCCATCATTCCTTACAAATTTGGCAGCTCAGACGGCCTATTCAATCTGGGTACCGCGCTGGCATTTGTCCAGTCGCTGCCACCCGGTGTCTATGTAGCTATGAATGGTAAATGCTTCACCTGGGATAATGTGAGGAAAAACAAAAGCAATGGAACTTTTGAGGAAGTCGGGCAATGAGTTATATTTACCCGTAAGCAAGGGCTATTTACAATTTTTGAAATATCTTAGCTAAATCAACATAAAATCAAGGATGAAGAAGGCATTTTGGATACTAGCCGGGGCAATGCTGCTAATCGGCTGCTCTCATCAGACAGAGTATGTCAATGACCTGACAGGCAAATGGTTTATCTACAAGATAACCCGTGAGAGCATAGACCAGACGCATCTGGTAAATGATTCTTTCCAGAACTATAGTATCACCTTTACGGCTGATGGCAAGTATCTGGAGATGAATCCACAGGGTGCGGATTCTAATCTACGGACAGGTACCTGGGCATTTCAAAACAGCTATGGACAGCTGGTGCTGACAGATACCGCTAAAAAGGCTACCACGTATACAATATTTAACCTGACCGGCAATCACGTAGAGCTACTCAAGGACAAAGAAGATCGCTACTTTAGGAAGTTTCAATAATAGCCACCATAGCTGACAAGAATGAAAAAAACAATGGTCATCCTCTCTCTGGCACTCTCCATAGCTATCATGGGCTGCAATGAGAAAAAACTGGTGAGCGATATCACCGGAGATTGGCATATGTCTAAGTATATGGTAGATGGCAGGGACAAAACGCTTGGTTTTGACACCACTCATACGGGGTTCAAATGGCGATTTACAAGTGATGGCAAATACTATAAGTCATGGACGGAAACCCACATAGGGCAGGTCTATACGGTAGATAGTATACAGCACTATGACTCTACCAGTATGACGCTGGTTTTTGACAGTACGATCACTACCAGTGCTATTGTACCATTTGTATACCATAGTGAGGTGCGGGGAGCCTGGGTCCTGATCAATGGTAATAAATATCTGCAGACCAATGACTCACTGGATGCAGTGCAGTACGAAATAAAAGATCACTCTACCAAAAACCTGCACTTGTACAGCGGCAGTGAGGACATCTACCTGGCGCAATAATTTTTTTGTAATCAAAATATTGCTATCTTAGCAGTACGTTTTCATAGGTTCAAAAGTGGTCGCTACCGAAAGGTGCGGCCATTTTTTTTTATCATTGTGTAGCGCAATAGGTCCTGCGTCATACCATCTTGAATAGGTTTTATCAACATTACTATCAGTATCAATACCTCGAAACCCGGGACCTTTTTCTGGTGCCACTTTTTATTGTGCTGATCTATGCTGTGGTCGATAGTTTTGTGAAAAGGAAAATACGTAAGGATCTCCGCAAGTATTTCATACCTGCATTGTCGCTCAAGATGTTTGGTGCACTGGCCAGCGGATTGGTATACCAGTACTACTACCGCGGGGGAGATACCATGGAGTTTTATACTTCGGCCAGCTATATCTATTCCCTTTTCTGGAGCAAACCTTTGGACGCTATACATATGTTCAGCGCCTCGCCCGTCTGGACTCATCCGGAGCTGACCCAATATGATTATCTGCCGTTTATCTATGACGTGACTACCTGGACCATAGTGCGCATCACAGCATTGGTCAATCTTTTTTCTTTTGATTCCTACCCTGTCATTTCGCTTTACTTCAGTATCTTCTCGCTTTATTGCAGTTGGAAGTTTTTCTCACTTTTGGCAGACCTCTATCCCGACCCAAAACTCATCCAGCGTTTTGCTTACTGCCTGTTTTATATTCCTTCTGTTTTCTTTTGGGGTAGCGGTGTGTTTAAGGATACCTTGACGCTGGGCGGACTTTTTCTGGTGTCTTATAATGTCTATGAGATCTTTATCCGGAGGAACCTTGCAGTCAATCAGATACTGTCACTTATACTTGGATTATATCTGATGTATAGTATCCGATTGTTCTTTCTGATCATCTTGATACCGTGTATCGGATTTTGGCTCTTTGCCGAGTTTCGGGACAAAATCATCAAAAATGAAACGCTCAAGACGGTGTCGTTTCCGCTCCTGCTTGCCATATCGAGTATGGTGATCATCTTTGGTGTAGGGCGCGCCATGAGCGCCGATGAGAGTCTAAGTGCAAAAGCGCTGCAGCAAAAGGCAGAGGGCTTTCAGAGCTGGCACGGATCATTGGGTGGCTCTGCATATGACCTTGGCATCACAGACTATACCACATCGAGTCTGATCCAGGTATTCCCGAAGGCTGTCAACGTGACACTTTTTCGTCCATATCTCACGGAGGCGCACTCCGGTTTTCAACTTATCACGGCCTTGCAGAGCCTCTTTTTTTTATTGTATCTGCTGTATACCCTAGCAGTGGCCAGGCTGGCAGGGATATCGGCTATCACAAAAGACCCGCTGATCCTCTTTTCTCTGACATTTAGTATGTTTTATTCGTTTGTCGCGGGCTTTACCAGTTACAATTTTGGCGCACTGGATCGCTACAAGATACCGGCTCTGCCTTTCTTTATGCTGGCGCTCGTGCTGGTCAACTACCATGCACAGCGTAGGAAATCAAGAGTAAATACGGCTTAGCTAAATAAGCGTATAAAGTTGGGTGTATTGCTAGCCACGGAGTATTCAGCTTCTATTTTCCTACGCGCAGCTGCACCCGCCCGGATGCGCTGATCGGCATCTGAGAGATAGGTGGTAATGGCGCGCTCCCAATCAGCATCTGTAGAGCAGATCATGCCATTCACATGATCATCTACGATCCTGGTATTGACGCCTACCGGTGATACTAGTGCCGGTATACCCAGGCTCATATATTGCAGCGCTTTGAATCCGCATTTGCCTCTGGCCCAGGGATCATCTGTGAGTGGCATGAGGCCAATATTAAATTGGAGCAGATCGGCTATCTCTGATTCTTTATGCCAGTGCTGGTACTGCAAAGAGCGCAAGTCGGCCTTTAGTTTCCTGTTTGATATGACCATAAATGTAAAATCATACTGCTGCTCCAGTCGTGCCAGTATGGGTATGATGTGATCGAGGTACTGGGCAGTAGAGTGCGTGCCTGTCCAGCCTATGACTATACGGTCAGTGTGTTGATCTTTTACCCGATTATGCAAATGCTCCGTATCTATCGTCGTGGGGTTTACTACTACTTGTGTATTGTAGCTGCGTGCGTAGTGAGCCAGGTAGTCATTGCCGCATGATACCTTCCAGGCCCATTTACAAATGGCACTTACCTTGCTGTGCCATTTGAGCCTGGCTGCTATCTTATTGTGAGCAGAGGTATTTGACAGCCAGATCGCATCGTCAAAGTCATAAATTATTTTTTTGCCAAGGATTTTGGTAATGATCCATTCAAAAACAGGAGGCCCGATGGGAGCAGCCTCCCTATGGATGAAGACAAAATCATAAGACACTATATGCAGCAGATCCATGCATCTGCGCCAAAATCCTTTAAGGATACCCTGCACTTTGGCTATGGTATGGCCAGGTTTGTACAGTATATGCCATGTGTCATGATCCAGGAAGGCACTGATATGAAAGTCGAATCCATGTGCAGCGAGGGCGGTATAGTATTGCTCAAAGCGAAAGCGCTGTGAGGGGGCCTCACCATGTGGATAGGGGACTATGAAATAGATCTTTTTCATCCATTTATATCCTTTAGTCTGTCATATACTCCTTTATATTTTTTAACGCCTTCGGAGAGGGCGTAGTAGTGATAGCCACCCTGCTGGATGTGTGCCCTATCCATAGTCAGCAGCCGGTCTATCTGAGCTGCTGCATAGGCATAGGCTGCGGGTGTAAAAGCCTCCAAGGCGATGCCTGCCTGAGTGTCTTCTATGATGTGGTCTACATCGCCTACACCTTTATTGCAGATCATCGGGATACCCATAGCCATCAGCTCACCCTGTTTGGTGGGAGAGGAGGCCTTTTTAGAGTAGGCGGGCTTGATAAAGAAAACAGCGATCTGTGAGAGACTGAGATAGGTCGCGACCTGATCATAAGGGCTCTCTGCGACGATGATTTTTTCCTTTGGAATATTTTTCCGCTTTGCCCTGTCGTAAACCATTCCAGGGGCATCTGCAGTAATAAACAGAAACCTGAGATGCGGATGAGTTTTTAGAGCTACAGCAAAAAAATCGAGCATCTCATCGAGCATATACCAGGTGCCCAGGGAGCCCAGGTAGGATATAATGGTAGCCTGATCACCGATACCTAGCTGAGCCTTCAGCTTAGTTCGCTGAGGGTGGTCTATCTTGTCCGGATCAAATTTACTGAGATCAGTGCAGCAGGGGATCACGGTGATGGGTAGCGGCGATGCACACAGCTGCCAGCTCTGCATCTCCTGCCGCGCATTGTCTGTGAGACTGATGATCTGGTCTGCAGTGAGGAGATACTCCTTTTCCTTTTTCTTAAAGAAGTTGTATATCGCTTTGTATGGCTGTCTCTCGCGCGGCCAGATGCCTCCATCTATTCGCTCATCGGCCCAGAAGCCGCGCATATCAAAGATCATTTTTACGCCATAGCGTTTCTTGAGCCAGAGACCTACCAGCGCACTGATATAGCTACGGCAGTGCACTATATCATAGGCCTTACTTTCATATTCACGCTCTGCAGCCCTGCGCATCTGCCATACGTCCCAAAGTGTAGAGAGAATGGGAGGACGTTTGGTATATGTCTGAGGTATCCATTTGATATGATGATCCTCGAGCAAAGAAGATATGGCCTCTTTGCCTTTCTCGTAGCGTTCAGGCTTCTCAAAGCTCATCAGAGTAAATCGAATGCCTGTAGCAGTCAGACCGATCAGATAAGGGATGACCTGAGACCTGCCCAGCGGGTCGGTCATACCATCATACGATATATATAGTACTTTCTGCTCTTTCATTTTTACTGCTTAACCAGCCCACTTATGCAGGATCATGAGGGACCACAGACGTTGGTAGAGATAATCTTCACCCGCTTCAAAGCGTTTTTTCAATTCCGCGACTTTATCATAGCGCACGAAGCCAAGTTTTTCTACATTCTCCCGTGACAGATAGGTGTCCAGCAGGTATTTCAGATCTGTGCCTAGCCATTTAATGAGAGGCAATGAAAATCCTCTCTTCGGCCTGTCAAAGAAACTGCGCGGCACATAGTCATATAACACTTCTTTCAAAAGATACTTGGTCACGCCCTTATGTACTTTCAGTTTTTCGTCCAGATTGAGTGCAAACTCCACTATGCGATGATCAAGAAAAGGCACACGTGCCTCCAGGGAATACATCATACTGGCAATGTCCACTTTGACTAGTAGATCATCTTTGAGGTAATATTTGAGATCAAAGAGGGCTTGCTCTTCCTTTGCTGAAAGTGTACGACCCCGGGTGCGCGGATGCTCATCAAAGATGATCGGCTGGAGATAGGCGGGTTCTACAAGCTCTGCCAGCTCCCGCTCGGACCATAGGTACTGCTCCTGCGCGAAAATGTGCCCTTTGATGCGATCTCGATCAGCATAATCAAACATGCCGGCGGCTCTCTTAAACCTATTGCTCATCAATGATAGAGCAGCACCTATAGGCCTGCGGAGGGTATGTACCAAAGGCGTATGGAGGCGTCCGGCCCATACGTGTGCACCATAGCCCATAAACAGTTCGTCGCCGCCATCTCCGCTCAGTGTCATAGTGACGTGCTGGCGCGCCAGACGCGATACAAGCATAGTAGGGATAGCAGATGAATCAGTGTAAGGTGCATCATATGCGGGTATGATACTATCTACCATCTCGAGTACTTCACGCTCAGAGACCCGAAACTCGTGATGATCAGTTTTAAGGTATTCGGCCACACCACGCGCATACTCTGACTCATCCCGATCTTTGATGCCGATAGAGAAGGTTTTCAGCCGCTCCGTAGATATCCGCTGTGCTATCGCAGTGACGGTACTGGAATCTATACCGCCACTCAGGAATACGCCAAAAGGGACATCACTGATCATGCGGTACCGGATAGAAGAGACCAGGAGATCGTTTAGTTTCTTTTTGGCCGACGCGAAGTCGGAAAATTTCTCTTCGGTGATCTTTTCCTCCGGCTGCCAGTAGCTTTTTATCTCCAGCGTACCATCCTTGACTACGGCATAGCTACCGGAAGGCAGGCGGGATATATTTTCATAGGTAGTGTTGGGTCCCGGTATGTACCCGGCATAGAGAAAGTTATAAATGCTCTGGCGGTCTACCTTTTTACTTTTATTGATCGACTCCAGCTCCAGCAGGGACTTGAGCTCTGACGCAAATGCAAAATCGCCACCGTTCCAATAGTATATGACCGGCTTGATACCAACACGATCGCGGAAAATATAGAGGGCATGATCCAGCGTATCATAGATAGCTATAGCAAACATGCCATTCAGTAAGTGCACGAAATCAGGCCCACGTTTAGCAAAGGCCTCAAGAATGACCTCTGTATCTGATGTAGTATGTGTCTGTATGTCTAGCTGCTGCGCTATGTCCCGGAAGTTGTATACCTCTCCATTGAAGCAGATCTGGTACCTGCCGGAGTGGGAGGCCATGGGTTGATTGGCCGCGGAGCTAAGATCTAAAATACTGAGACGGCGATGGCCGAGGCCTACCCCGCTGGCCTGATCTATATAGAAACCATCTGCATCAGGACCACGGTGAGCTATACAGCGAGTCATGCGCCTCAGGTCTGCCTCTGACCAAGTCCTGCCAGGAGAAAAAAATCCAGCTATGCCGCACATGCTATCTCAGGTGATTTACGAGTGAAAGGGATGAGGGGCCTGCCCTTGTCCTGCAAAAGGGTGATAGTCTCCCTGCAGACCTACAGGTGTCTGATGGCGGATGTCATGCACGATCTGTATAGATGGGAGTGCCTCCATCAGTCCAAATCCATCTCCATTTAGAATCTGCTCGTAGCTACGGGTGTGCAGATCCGTAAAGCCATCGCTAAACTCGATCTCTCTCCCTTCAATATTCATAGAACGGTAGGTGCGCTTGCCGGCAGCCTGCAGATCAGGGGGGATAGTATCAGAGTTGATACTCAGAAACCACCTGACGCGTGCCCGGTCAAACTCAAGATAGCCTGCCGCCCGGTCATGGGTATGTACATGCACGATATTTTTTTTCACACTGCCAAAGATCCAGGATAGCATATCATAAAAGTGCACGCCGATATTGGTAGCGATACCGCCGGACTTAGATACGTCTCCCTTCCAGCTGGTATAGTACCAGTGCCCGCGGGAGGTGATATAGGTGAGGTCAAATTCATAAACCTTATCCGCAGGAGATTTGGCTACCTCCTCGCGCAGGGCTATGATAGCAGGGTGAAGACGTAGCTGAAGGATGTTAAATACTCGTTTACCTGTTTCGTACTCGTATTGCTGCAGACCTTCGATATTCCACGGGTTGAGCACGAGGGGTTTCTCACAGATCACGTCAGCGCCGCTACGCAGGCCGAATCGTATGTGCGCATCATGCAGATAGTTTGGCGTGCAGACTGAGACATAGTCTATGGGCGACTTTTCGCGGCGCAGTTTATCTACATATCTGTCAAAGCGCTCGAATTCTACAAAGAAGTCTGCCTCAGGAAAAAAGCTATCCATAATCCCTACACTGTCAAATTTATCAAGTGCAGCCACGAGAGTATTGCCCGTGTCTTTGATAGCTTTCAGATGTCGGGAGGCAATATATCCGGCCGCGCCTATCAGCGCAAATTTTTTGTTAGGCATTTCTGATTTTCAGACGATTGAAAGTAAACTTAGTAAAAATAAATGCAACCCATTTGTATTATGCTGTCTCACTATGCATGAGCGGATTCTGTGCTGTTTAACCTGTTACCTCATCTAATACTTTGGCAAGCACTTCAGCCTGTTTTTCGCGGGAATAAAATGCTATACGATCTGTATGTGGTGCATATGGTATCGTTTTCCCCGTCACAAACTTCTGATAAAGGTCTATCAAAAGAACTGTGGCTTCTTCTGCATTTTTAGTGATAAAGCCTGCGTTAGTATCCTGCATCAGCTCATGCATGACGTCATTATCATCGGGACAGAGGATTACCGGGCGTCCCATGGCCAGATATTCAAATATTTTGCTGGAGTGGTGACCCTTTACGCCTTGGGTACCGATCAGCAGATAAAGATGCGCTGAGGACATCATTCGGATCAGGTCATCTTTCGGTATGCGGGGCGTGACTTCATAATAGTCTTCATACCCTATCATAGCCCGGCGGATTCTATTGCCCTCTGCGGGGTCATTATCTACTCCCGGGAATAATAGCCGCACTTTGACTCCAGGTGTAGCATCGATAAATTTTTTGTACCCTTCCAGAAATATCTCCGTAGGCTGTGAGGAATAGATGGTGCCGTTATGTACAATGGTCAGTATATCAGATGAGGGACGGCTACGACCCTCAGCGATGAGATTTTCTTCGTATCCATTCAGCACTACACGTCCGGGGCGACCGGTAAAGGCGCTTATCTGCTCTACCCAGTTGTCAGAGCAGGTAGTAAACATAGACGCAGATCGAAGCCATTTTTTTTCTGATTGAGACTCCAGTGCACGAATGGCGCGGCGAGATATGGATTCATCCAGTAGCCACTGATGGGTGTTCCATTCATCTCTATAGTCAGCTATCCATTTTATACCAGTCTCGCGGTGAAGCATATCACCAAATTTGAAAAGCTGAAAAGGCCTGCCGGAAAGGATGGCACAGGTAATATCCCGCTCCCGGCTCACAAGCTGCAATGCGAAATCGTAGAGATTGTGATATGGTATCACGGCATTGCTGAAATTTTGCAACAACAGCTCCGCGAGCGTCAGTGCTTTCCTTACAATAGTAAACCTGGAGTCTCCATACCGGGCATGAATGCGATCTCTGAGATTGGGATGGTAGGGTATGCGATATACTTCGTATGTGTCGTGCCTCTCGTGCTGCATGGTATTATCGAGCACGGCTTCCGTAGTGGTAGTCTGGTTATTATTCCAGCAGCGGGTCACTATGATAGGATAATAGCCAAACTTATGCAGATGCCTGGCCCAAGACCTAACCCTGTAGGACCCTGCAAAATTTGCCGGTGGAAAGAAATACGACACTATAATTATTTTCTGGATGGGCATGGCGGTGTTAATTCTTTTTTTGATTCCTGTCAGCCCAGCGATTGAGGACATAGAGGATCCAGATGCGATGGGTATGATCTCTGGTACCATTCTGATGCTCGCGCCAGATGCGGCTTATGTATGGCAGATCCAATGCTACGTACGGATTCTCATGGTGTATGACCTGCGCTATATGCTCTTTCCATTCTTTGCGCATCCACTGTCCTATAGGTAGGCTAAATCCCATCTTGGGGCGATAGATAAACTCTCTGGAGAAATGCTTTTCAGCTATTTTTTTTGTGATATACTTATTTACACCTTTGTGGATCAGATAGTCTGCCGGGAGCGATGATACAAAATCTAACAGTGGCCTATCGAGGAAAGGTGTGCGAAGCTCCAGAGACGTAAACATGGAGGCCCGGTCAGTTTTTACGAGATAGTCATTGACCAGTCGGGTTTTGAGGCTGGCGTATAAAATTGCGTCAAAGAAATTATTAGTTTTCTTCAGCGCGTCAGATATGGCAGCGCCATTCACTTGTGCTGCTGCACCTATGATGGCGGTATTCCCTTTTACTAGCTGCTGCATATCTCCCGGACTAAAGCCCATACTCCTATAGAGCGCTGAGGCCAGAGTAGCAGTATCGCTACTCATAATGCCGGCCAGATAAGAGGCCTTGGGGCTACCCAACGCAGATGCAGCGCGCATGAGTGGCTGCAAATAGCGGTGGCGATACCACTGCTGCATGCGTAGACCCTGATTGTAAGTTTTGTAGCCCGCAAATATCTCATCACCGCCATCACCGCCCAGAGTCACTTTGACCATAGATGAGGCAAACTTTGACACATAATATGTAGGTATCTGCGAGGAGTCGGCAAAGGGCTCACCGTACTCTGCGAGCAAGGCATCAGCTATATGCAGGTCATTGGGATTGATAATGATCTCATGGTGGTCTGAATCTATGATATCCGCTACCTGGCGGGCATAAGGAAGCTCATTATATGCCTCATACTCAAAACCGACAGAAAAGGTGTGGATGCGCTGATGATAGTTTTGCGCTGCGAAAAGTGAAACGAGAGATGAGTCTATGCCTCCGCTGAGGAAGCAGCCTACCGGGGTATCAGCCACCAGCCGCTGCTTTATAGACGCCACGAGTAGCTGCTCAGACCTGTCTACCGCCTCCTCCAGTCTGAGGGAGATTTTGTTTCTATAATCCGGCTGCCAGTAGTTTTTGAGCTGAAGGCCCGCCGCCGTAAATGTGGCATAGTGTGCAGGAGCTAGCTTGTGTATCTGCTGCCAGATGCTACGGTCTATGGGCGTACACATCTCAGACAGGTAATAGCCGAGTGCCTCGTAATCTACGTTTCTCGGACCTGGTATAGTATCAAAGGAACGTATGTCAGAACTGAATGCCAGCATACGTCCCTGCTGCATATAGTATAGCGGCTTTTCGCCAAATCTATCACGCGCTATGATGAGTACAGCTATACGGTGGTCAAACAGCGCAAATGCAAACATGCCTTCCAGTGCGTCTAGTGTCGCATCTATACCCCATGCCTGATAGGCAGCTATGATCACTTCGGTATCTGAACTCGTGCGGAACCGGATACCCTGTGTATAGAGTTTTTCTTTTAGCTCGCGATAGTTATAGATCTCCCCATTAAATACAATAGTGATCTGGCCGTCTGCACTATGCATTGGCTGTAGTCCGTTTTCGCTGAGGTCTATTATACTTAGGCGCTTGTGGGCCAGGCCCACCTGACAGGATGCTGTCTGATGCACGAAGTAGCCCTCCTGATCCGGCCCTCTGTAGCGGAGCGGATCGGCCATTGCGCGCAGGAGTGCTTCGTTGATATCTAATGAGTGACTATGATCTACGATTCCTGCTATTCCGCACATTATCTGATACTCTGTGTATATCTATATACAAGCTAAGTAAGGCAGCGCCATGCCTGTGGATACCGGCTATCACAGCTGTCTACTATCTTGCGTATAAATCTAACAATTTTGAGACATAAGGTGCTATATCGTACTGCTGACATATCATCAAAGCACCCTCGCTCAGACGAGTATATTGATCAGGAGTGCTGGCCAGGATGATTTTATCGGCAAAGGCTTCCGGATCCTGTATATTAAGCAGGTAGCCATTGGTGCCATTATGCATCAGTTCTGCATTGCCTCCGCCGTCCAGAGATATGACCGGGAGACCTGCAGCCATGGCTTCGATGAGTACGAGTCCAAACCCTTCTGCCAGAGATGTATGCAGAAAAATAGTGCTCTCTGCCAGCCGAGCTTGCACATCAGACACAGCTCCCAAAATAGAAACATATTGACTCAGGCCGAGCGATTCTACTCTGGCTGATAGCTGATTGCGCATAGGACCATCACCACAGATATCCAGGTGAAAGGCTATACCACGGCTATGCAGTACACGCGCTATTTCTATCTGGAGTGCCTGATTCTTGCCATCATTCAGTGTACCTATCGATATCAGGCGTATAGGATAGCGCGGGGGGAGCGGCGCGGATGCCGGACGACGAAAGGCGGCCAGATTGACCGCATTGGGCAGGTAGTGCATGTTTTCTTTTAGCGCAGGCAGATTGCTAATATAGAAGTCATAAACATTTTGTGAAATGGCTATAAACTGATTGTCATATCGCTGGTACCGGTGCAGCATATACCTATATACCCGCCAGTCTATGATATCCTGTCTGCATACAGGAATCAGGGGCGGTCGTTTTAGCTCTCTGGTATTCCAGTGGCAATGCGAAAACCACCTGGCACCCTCGTACTCCAGGCTGCGGCTGACGAGCTCTGGTATGAATAGGTGACTATGTATGACATCGGGGCGGTATTCATTTACAAAAGCCCGTAGCCTGTCCAGGTCATATCGGGTGCGCCTCCATACCGAAAGCATGACAGAAGATGGAATCACGTGCACCAGCTCTCTGACGTCGGAGATGTTGTATTCTATTTTATCCTCCAGTAGTACCAGCCTGACAGTGATGCCGCTACGCCTATTCAGCTCACGCACGATATCGAGCGCTATGCGCTCTGCTCCGCCTTTGCGCAGATTTGCGATGATGTGGAGGACCTTCATAGCAGGGTGTTTGTTTAGCACGTTTTGGCGGCTATAGCGGCTCGTATTTTTTCATAATAATCTATATGGTCCATACGCACGGCGGGTACACCCATCGCTTCGCTCTCATATGCCACCAGGCCCCAGGACTCAGAATAGGACATATAGAGATTGACGGTCATGGCACCTAGTATACTTAGAAATTTGTCCTTGGGCAGATGTGAGCCGTGGCCTATGATGCGATCTCCCATGCCGAGATAGTCAAACATTTTCTGATCCAGCACATGCACTACAGTATTGGGTATCATGAGTGCATATATCACCTGATTGTGTAGATTCTTATTGAAGGTGTCTCCGCCAAATACGCCTATGTGTATCTTGCCGGGATCAAGTACTAATGGAATAATGCCGGCAGGTATGATAGGCGCAGGTAATGGAATATGGGTAGCATTTAGACCATATAAATGCACAAATACTTTTTCCAACCCTTCGCGTACGAATGACAACTCCCGGACCTTTCCAGCGCGGCCAGCTGCTATGAGGCCTTTGATCAGATACTGCTGCACAGCAGAGTGGAACTCACTGATCGTGCCGTGATACAGTGTTTGTATCTCGCAATGACCACTCAGACGATCTATCACCTGAAAGAAATAAGCCGCAAAGCCGCTGATAATGACCCTTCGAAATTTCAGAGCTATAATAGTATCGCAGATTTTGTCCAGCTGAACAGTGCTAAATACAGGATTGGAATATGACTGCGCGATCTCAAGAGCTGCATCGCCATAGATACTCTTAGTAGCATTGGCTATGCCGAGCCAGTGCGGGCCCGTAGGTGAGCCATACAGCGCTATCCGATCGCTATAGGATCTGATGGCGGAGATCCTATCGCATGTATCTTGCAGCCTGACGGCTATGTCCCGATGAGCGAAGAGTTTATTTTTGATTTTGCGGATCATATCGCAGATAGGGCCTTTCACCCTGTTTTGAAGAATTATACACCTTCAATATATACAAAAAGTGGCGACTGAACACGTCGAGCTGAATCTGTTCTTCGCGTACGCTGCTCTCGCGACCTGCTCTGTCTAGTAGCGAGATATTCATTTTAAAGTTGAGCCAGGTCACTAATCCGAAGAGCAGATAAGTAATGGATGAATGCGACTTGAGATAAAATAAGTAGGCTGATATCTGCATCTGTGCAGACTTGGCAGGAGAGAATCCGGTACTGGCAGAGTTGACATGATAGACTTCGATATCCGAGCAAAAGAAATTTCGGTATCCCGCCTTCCTGAACCGATATGACCACTCTACGTCCTCTGAATACAAAAAGAAATCTTCGTCAAAGAGCAGGCCATCTTTCACTATTTTTTCCCTGCGGACCATCACGCAGGCGCCGCTGACTACATCTATCTCGTGATCAGTGTAATGCATGGTACGGGCAATGTAAGACCGCTCTGCGCTCAGATACCTGCGAGTCAGATATATGTAAAGCGGATTGGCACGCAGTATACGGCCCAAGGACGGAAACCCCTGACCGCTGCCTACCAGCAGGCTGCCATCTACACTGGATATGATCCTGCAGCCGAGCAAGCCCAAGGAACCGTCCATATCGAGTCTGCGATAGTTGGCTACAAACTGACTCAAAAATTCCTCTCTTACCTCCGTGTCAGGGTTGAGTATCAGTATATACTCTCCTGTAGCTCGTGCTATACCCAGGTTATTGGCGCGACTGAATCCTGCATTGTAGCCGGCATCTATCCATTTTACCTCCGGGTGGCTGGCCACTATCGGGTCATGTGATACGTCTTCTATATCATTATTGACCACTATCACCTCTATGTCCAGATCGCCACGGTGCTGATATAGTGAATCAATACACCTCTGCAGTAACTCAGGTATCTTGTACTGAACTATGATGATGGATAGTACAGGTGACATCAATAGTGGATAGTTTTCATAAAGCCATGATCACTGAAATGGGTAATACCATTCAGCATCTGGTCTAGTTTTTCCGGCGTGATATTTTGGCCCATAGGCATGCGGGGGATGCACTCAGTGTACGCAACCTGCCCCATAGAGATATTACCACGCCGGTTTAGCACAGCTGTTTTAAAATGTTTCTTGGCGACTGAATACTCACGGGTGAAGGCATCACCTATCGCTCCATAAGGATAGGCGAAGTGCTCGATAGCCTTGTCCGTCTTCTCCGTCTTCTCCAGAAGTTCTTGCTTTGAGGTGCATATCTCGTACTCCAGCTCTGCATCTGTGAGGGTGCGGAGGGAGAGATGATTCATAGTATGAGCTCCTATAGTCACCAGCGCCTCGCCGCTCAGCTGGCGTATCTCATCCCATGTCAGAGAAATATCCTGACACTCCCGAGAAATCGCGGCATCGTCCTTGCCAAAGGTTTCTTTCATAGCCGCTGATATCTCGGTTTTAGGAAGAGATTTCAATACTGTACGGATCTCAGGAAAGAGCGCATCTGCCTGCTGCTGCGATGTCCATTGGTAGTTTTTGCTTACCGATGCTGTGTCAATACGAAGCTGATGATCGGTATGGAGTTTTTGCTCCAGCCAGTACCACCACAGCAGTGCAGTATGATTTGGGAAGCAATTTGTCACGTAAATTGTGACAGGTATGTTATGCTTTTGGAAAACAGGGAGACCATAGAGCAGATTGTCACGATAGCCATCATCCAGTGTGATGCATATCAATTTCCTATCCGGCTTTCTACCGCTCTGCAATATATCATAGAGTTCATCGAGCGAAGCGAAGCGGCAACCCTTTTTCTGCAGATACAGGATCACTGTCTCCAGCTGTGAGGGAGTGATAGCCAGGTCACGATTGATAGTATACTGATCTCTCAACTCTGAAGGCAAAACACGATGCAGCATAAAGGAAATACCAATACCACCATAGATCCGGTCAGATACCAGTCCCTTTGTTTTAACGAAAAATCCCAGAGTCTTGTCCTTGATAAATCCCATGCGTGCTAGAAGCTGTCGTTGTCTGACATCGTAAATTTAAACTGATTTATAGGTACAACGTTGGTAAAGTTCACACCTCCGATAGGATACGTTTTATTAAAAAGGACACCATGCCGTTTGAATCCTGCCTCATGAAAGGAACCCCTGCTACACTGATAGCGCAGATATGGTATACCCATCAGGCGTGCCATCTTTTTCAGGCCTGCTATGACACGGCCAAAGGTATGGTCGTCGCACCGCTCTATATCTCCCAGCAGCAGGTATTCTTCTCCTGCTTTTAGCCATATATTTACTCCTGCGATCTTTACCAGGTATTTTTCCTCGTAGGTCTTGTAGCGAAAGAAATCGGCGCTGTGCTCTATACCGCCTACACCCGGCTCTATCACAGAGTTGGCAAAAGGTTTGCCTTTGGCATAAAGTCCTACTACAAAGCGTGACCATGCCTGATGGATAGCGGGGCTCAACTTTAGCGTTTTCTTCAGCCGCATCCAGGCCAGGGTATAGACTCGGATACGGTATATCTGAAAGTCATCAAAGTGCTCCCAGGAGAGATTTCTGGTGAAACCTGGGTATGAGTTCTCATTGGGAAAACCAAATACGAGATGTACGCCATTTTCGCGGCAATACTCATAAGTTTTGAGCGCCAGCTGTGTGAATAAGCCTTTGCCGCGATGACTACTGTGTGTCATAGTGTCTCCCGACTGAGCACCGAGGTATCTGACATTATCTAATAAGAGCAGGCAGGGGAAAACTCCGTAAAAGGCGGCAGGTTCACCATCCTCTGCATACGCGATATAGCCTACGAATGAAGGGCCAAAAGCAGAGGTATCCTGTTTGCTAAAGATATAGGAGCGATCTACCTCTTTGCCAAAAGCATCACTATAAATGTAAATCAGGTCATCTATATGATCCGGACTGATCTTTTCAAATCTATAGGGCATGCACTAAGATTTTGAAGCTGTGGATGCAGCCGGAGAGGCCACCTTTTCTTTCTCAAAGAATTCTCTGATAAGACCGGTGATAAGCTCCACCTCAGACAGCTCCAGATCATAATAGAAAGGCATCCTCACCAGACACTCCGTATAGTAATCACTATAGGGCAGGTCGCGGCCATCATGTTTAGAAGTATAAAACTCACTCTTATGCAGACTCAGGTAGTGAAATACGGGCAGGATCTCATGCTGCCTCAGCCAGCTGATCAGAGCCGAGCGCTGATCCAGGTCCTTGGTCACTACGTAAAACATGTGCGCATTGTTGGTAGCATAGTCCGGTATATCCGGCAGGTTGATCTCACCCCGGAGCGGCGCCAGTCCCTCATAGTATTTCTGCCAAATGGCTTTTCGCTTGTTCTGGATCTTATCGAGGTTTTCGAGCTGGGCAAAAAGAAAGGCGGCGATGATCTCAGAGGGCAGGAAAGAAGAGCCGATATCTACCCATCCATACTTGTCTATCTCTCCACGATAAAACTTACTTCTATTGGTACCCTTCTCCCGGATGATCTCGGCACGCTCATTAAACTTAGGATCATTGATCACCAGCATACCTCCTTCTCCGCATATGATGTTCTTGGTCTCATGAAAGGAAAACGCTGCCAGATGGCCAATGCTACCCAGCGGGCGGCCTTTGTAGAATGAGTCGACTGCCTGCGCAGCATCTTCTATGACATAGAGGTTGTACTTCTCGGCCAGCGCCATGAGGGCATCCATATCACAGGCCGCGCCTGCATAGTGCACCGGGACTATAGCCTTGGTGCGCGGTGTGATGAGCGCTTCCAGTTTTGCTACATCTATATTGGGAAAGCCGGGTTCTGTGTCGGCAAAAACTATCTTTGCCCCGCGCAATACAAAAGCATTGACGGTAGATACGAATGTATATGACGGTGCTATGATCTCATCGCCTTCCTGCGTATTGATCAGGATGGCGGCCATCTCCAGCGCATCGGTGCAGGAGGTAGTGAGCAGGCATTTCTGAAAGCCGTACTTCTGCTCAAAGAACTGGTGACACTTTTTAGTGAATTGTCCGTCTCCGGATATCTTAGCAGAGTTGACAGCCTGAGTGATATACTCCGTTTCAGACCCCGATAGATAGGGCTTATTGAAAGGAATCGTAATCCAGTCGCCCAGAGGCTCACTGTTCTTTGGCTTTGCTTGTTCAGCTTCTGTACTCATATACCACTTTGAGGTAAGGTAATAATTTATCCTGAAGTTTCCCACCTTAGTATGGGGCGCACTACACCGTTGATCTTACCCAAGTAGGCATAGTCGCGGCTTTTATCGATGATCTCAAAGTTCAGCATGTCCTTTAGTAACAATAGAGGCGTCATCTCATCAGTGAACATATAGAACCATACAGAATAGATATCGTCATTGAGGAAATGGCCCGGTATATAGCATTTGGCGCTCGCGGATCCGCGAGCGCTGATAGTAATATCTACAGCTGTACTAAATACGATCTGTTCACTGGAATTGACGAGGTCAAAAGATACTTTGAACCTTGTGAAATGCATCATATTGAGCAGTTCAAATGAGATAGTGACTGGATCATCTACAGAGATCACATCTGGTGTCACTTCAGCCCTTAGCACCTTGATCTTATCATTGCCAGGTGCCTGATCTTCGCCTTTGTATTCTATCCGGCGTGTCATGTAGTCAGAGTTCAATTTGACATACTGTGTCACGATCTGATTGGTATCTCCTATGTCACGGACCGTACCCTGAGACATGAGTACGGAGCGGCTACATAGCGTCTTGACTGCAGCCAGATTATGACTGACAAAGAGGACCGTGCGACCGTCATTCGTACTCACATCTTTCATCTTGCCGAGGCACTTTTTCTGAAACTCAGCATCACCTACTGCCAACACTTCATCTACTATCAGTATCTCTGGCTCGAGGTGAGCGGCCACAGCAAATGCGAGACGAACATACATACCACTACTGTAGCGTTTTACCGGGGTATCTATGTATTTGGCTACACCGGCAAAGTCTACGATCTCATCAAACTTCCGTCGGATCTCATGGCGGGTCATACCCAGTATAGCTCCGTTCTGAAAAATATTTTCACGGCCGGTCAGCTCCGGGTGAAACCCTGTACCCACTTCCAACAGGCTGGCTATTCGGCCTTTTGCCCTTATGATACCCTCTGTAGGCAGTGTGGTGCGGCTGAGTATTTTCAGGAGCGTACTTTTGCCAGCCCCATTGCGGCCTATGATGCCTAATACCTCGCCTTGGTTTACATCAAACGAAACGTCTTTTAGCGCCCATACATACTGGCTGTCAGATACCTTGGTACGATCATTTAAATCTGCTATTTTGCTGCTGGGATCTTCTTTGCCGCGGAGGCGTGCCCACCACTGGTTCAGATCATGCGTCAGCGTGCCTGTACCCACCTCCCCGAGACGATACATTTTGGATACATGCTCGACCTTTATCACTATACTCATACCGTATCTATAAAGGATTTTTCCGCTTTATTGAATATTACATATCCTGCAGCAAGCAAGACTGTGGAGATCATAAAAGAATATCCCAGCATGTACCAATCAACTGTGCCGCCCAGTACGGCTGCACGGAAAGTCTCTATGACAGCTGATACGGGATTCAGTTTGAGCAGTAGAAGCATTTTGCCATGAAATCTGCTGAGCGGATATACCACAGGAGCTGCAAACATTAATAGTTGCACACCAAACGCAACAAGATACTGAAGGTCGCGGTATTTGATCGTCAGAGAGGTCACAATCATGCCTACGCCGAGACCGAGATTGGCCATTATGATGATGAGCAGGGGAAGCGTTAGGATGTAGCCATTAACCTGGAATGAATACTGCCCTAGCGCTATATACACTGCATAGGCAATAGCGAGTAATATCATCTGAATACCCATTTTAAAAAGGGTAGAGATCACCTTAGCCAGTGGCAGGATGACACGCGGAAAATACACCTTGCCAAAAACGGATGCATTGGCAGTAAAGGTACTGGAAGTAGATACAAGGCATTCTGAAAAATATGCCCAGAGGACTGTGCCGGTAAGGTAAAAAAGAAGACGCGGTTTGCCATCCGTCCCGATATTCGCTATACCGCCATAGACAAAAGCATATACCATGGTGGTCAGTAATGGCTGTATAAAGAACCAGATCGGCCCCAGGATAGTCTGCTTGTAGACTGCCATCAGGTCTCTGCGCACAAAAATATAGAGAAGGTCTCTATACTGGAGCAGTTCTTTGAAATCAATATCAAAGAGGCCGGTCTGAGGTTTGATTACTATAGTCCAGTCCTCATTACTTTCTTTCACGTATTGGGTTAAATTTATTTCTTTAGCGTCAAAAGTAACAAAATAAAAGAATGTCCTAAGAATGACTATTGCCTAAGTATATCACATTTATACACATGTATATACTAGTCAAGGGAATAGCGAGGCGATGATTATTATATAGGTTATTCAGATATATGAAGAGAGTGTTTATACATTGTACGGGGCAAGATGACAACTATGCATCAGAGCTGAGGGCAGCCTATGAGCGGATACAGGCTATAGATCCCTCCGTCCATATGTATGATGCTTCTGAGCTCGGTATAGAATTTCTCAGCAGGACGGAAGCTGACGTTGTGATCTCCAATGCCCTGAAAAGGGAGCATTACGGCCTACTATCGGCACACAAAGTTGTTTCTATCACATTTGGCAGGCTGGAAGATCACACCGGACTGTCAGATATCACCATAGACCGCATGGCTGGCGATAGATCTGCCCACTACGGTACCGAGGCCTGCTCACTGGCTAATCCTAATTTTGACTTTGACACTATCTCAAGATTGGTCAAGAAGCTGCCATGGGATACGGAGTTCTGGGGGATGGGCTATGGCAGTATCAAGGTGAAAACGATCACCCCTAATATAGTGTATAGAGCAGAAGCATATGCGAAAAGAAACGATATCAAGTTTCTGGAGTACCTCTGCAATTGTGACGATCAAAAACACCTGGTGATGGCTGAAGGGCAAGGATTTCATCTGACCGATATCCGGATAGACTTCGATGTGAAAGGTACCGTCATACCACTCGATCCCCTACCAGCGGGCATGACCTATGGTAGGGCAGAGGAAAGGCACATAGAGGAACTACATAATATCAGCAAGGACCTGTATAAGATCAGTCGTTACTATTATGATGGAGGCTTCGATAAATCGCGGGTAAGTGATTTTTACCGGACATGGGTAGAGAAGGCTGTGCTTGGTACTTTTGATCACATCTGCTATTGCATATTCCAGGGAGATACACCGGTCGGCTTTGCTACATTCAGGTATCTTGACAATAATGAGGCTATGTTTGGCCTGGGAGCTTTCAATGAAAACTTTCAGGGTGCAGGGCTGGGCAGGAAGTTGTTTCGCCACGTGATCAATATCAATGCTCAAGAGAAAGGGATAAAGCGGGTGACGTCTGCCACTCAGGGACGCAATATCATGACGCAACGCATGCATCAGGCTATCGACTTTCGTACCTCATCAGTAGAGCTATGGTACCACAAATGGCTATAGGCTCGCCCGTTAGCTTTTACCTATTTGTCTAGCAGGACTGTTATTCTTTCTGCCATACCCGGGCTGTCCCACTTTTGCGCATTGACCTGGCTGTAAACTTTCTGGCCGGTGGCATTATAGATATAGTTAGTAGGATAAGTATAGATGCCTACGTCATGCAGGCTTTGTACGTGGAGGAATACGAGCCTGCCGCCATATAGTATATCGAGAGCCTGCAGCTTTTCTACCGGATCATCTGAGATGCAAACTACGGTCAGATGCCGGTCACTGAGCTGATCATGTAGCACGGCCAGGTCGGGTAGCTCCTTCATACAAGGGCCGCACCAGGTAGCAAAAAAAGAAACAAAAAGCGGCCTGCCACTGTAGGCTCCCAATGAAGCAGGCTGGCCTCGTAGATCTGTGACAGCTATAGCTGGTATGTCTACAGCAGGAGGGATATGGTATCTTTTATAAAAAAATACTCCCACCAGCCCAGAAGCGAGGAAAAAGATTATTGCAGTAAGACGTCCACGCATATCAATCTACATCTACGTATTTGTGACGATAGTCTGCCTGGCTGCGACGAATGACCTCAAATGCCTCCTCACGACCGTAGATAGCATCTATTTGTACGCGATTGGCATCTTCATTCGGATTTTTCTTGTAGGTCAGGAAATAATGCTTCAGACGGGTGAGTATGGCATCGTTTACGTCAGTGACATCTGTCCACTTGCCATAAACCTCATCTCCTTTCATGATGGCTATGATCTTATCATCTGCCTGATTTTGATCTATCATGCGAAAACCACCTATGGGCATAGCCTGCACGAGAATACCTCCTCGGGCTATGATCTTCTCTGTGAGGACTATGATATCCAAGGGGTCCTGATCACCTATCACGCCTTGCCTACCGGTTTTCTCCATGCAATAGTTGCCTACCTCTATATCACAAAAAGTCCGTGGCAGAAAACCGTATAGTGCCGGGAAGACATTAGAGAATTGCTGCGGCCGGTCTACTTTGAGTATGCCTGATGGCTTGTCTACTTCATATTTGATCGTATCAGTCGGTACGATCTCTATGAAGCAAGTACATGTTTCCGGTGCTTTTTCGCCTATGTCTACCCCGTGCCAGGGATGGAGTTGAAATTTGAGATGTTCGTTCATTATGCCACTTTTTTTGCTACCAACTGCTGCCAGCCCCGCCTCCGCCGCTATCTCCACCACCGAAGCCGCCAAAGCCGCCACCGCCTCCCCAGCTATCTCCGTCGCTGCTGCTGCCGCCACCGCTGCTCAGCGCACCCAGTAGAAACCACGGAAGAGAAGAACCGGCGCTGGAATAGGTGCGACCGTTATTGCCACCACTGAAAAACGAAAAAAAGAGAATAATGACAATAACCGCCAGAACGATCCAGCCTACATTAAACCCAGACCCATCATCTTGGGGCTCATCATTTTTAAATTCACCTTTCAGTGCAGACTGGATATCATCTATACCGGCATTGATGCCGCCCGCATAGTCACCTTCTTTAAATTTTGGTTTGATCGTATATTCTGTGATACGTTTGCAGATCGCATCAGGCAGAGCACCCTCTACTCCGCGACCCGTACCAAGAAACATGGTCCGGTCTTCCTTGGCCACCAGCAGGAGTACTCCATTATCTTTATCCTTCTGACCTATGCCCCACTCATGCATCAGCTCAGTAGCATACTGAGCCCGATCTGCACCATCCAGTGTCGTGATGATGACGACAGCTATCTGCGTAGATGTTTCCTTCTCATACTGCACTAGCCGGCTTTCCAGAGCGTCTGCGTCTGCACTGCTGAGCATACCGGCATAGTCATTGACCAGGCGAGGGGGATTGGGTCTCGCAGGCAGCTTGATATCTTGTGCCGATACTGTGCCCCACAGGGATATGAGTAACACGCAGAGGAGAGTCCAGGCTTGCTTGAGCCCGGTCCAGCTATATATCGCACGTGGTATCCTGTTAGCCTTCACTGATATCATTGCTCAGTTCATTTTTATCTCCTGCATAGTACGGGAAATATTTCTTCAGCTGGTAGCCCGCTTCTTCAATACCCTGTATCACGCCGTCAGCATATTTCTGTTGGCGAAAAAAGACTGTCATTTTCTCGACCGTAGTATCCCAGAAATCTGAAGGGACAACCTCATTGATACCCTTATCACCTATCACTGCCAGCTTCCGGTCTTGCCAGGCTACGTAGATTAATACGCCGTTTCGCAGAACGGTTTTCCGCATTCCCAGTTTGTGAAAAACATCAGCCGCACGATCCAGTACAAGACCTGCACATGCAGGCTCTATATGTACACGTATCTCCCCTGATGTCAATTTTTCAGCGCGGCCTATGGCATCTATTATACGCCGGCGCTCCGAAGAAGAGAAAATATGTTTTTTGAAAAGCACGATCGCTGCTTAAAATTTCACTGTTGGGGCCTTTTCGCTGCCGGGCTCAGCCTGGAAGTATCCCTTAGGCGTGAAGCCAAACATTTTGGCGGTCAGTACAGCGGGAAACTGGCTGATATAGGCATTGTAGTCATTCACAGACTCATTGAAGCGGTTACGCTCTGTATTGATGCGATTCTCCGTACCCTCTAGTTGCGCTTGCAGCTCTATAAAGCCTTGATTGGCCTTCAGGTCAGGATACTGCTCCACAGTGACTAGTAAACGGGAGAGAGAGCCCTTTAACTCATTCTGCGCAGCCTGAAATTTTTGAATGTCTTCTTCAGAGAGTTTGCTGGCATCTACTTGTACGCTGGTAGCTTTTGCACGTGCTTCGATGACCTGTGTAAGTGTCTGTTGCTCGAAGTTTGCCTGCCCCTTTACTGTATTTACCAGGTTTGGCACGAGGTCTGCGCGACGCTGATAGGCAGATTCTACGTTGGCCCACTCTCGTGATACGGCTTCCCGTTTTTCCACCATAGAGTTGTAGCCGCAAGAAGATAAAGATGCTGCTATGATCATGATACTCAGTAGCCTGAAGATACTTTTCATGTATGATTGTGTTTTGGTTTGATGATGTAAAATAGCAAAATAAACGTGATCAGATCTTATCTGACGCTTGTAGCGTGATATAGTCCAGTGATTTGCCGCCTTCTTTATACTTTAGCATATATCAGTGGACGAAATCCCAAAAAACTTATTGTATGTCAGAACTCATAAACGATTTTAACGACTACCGTACCCGTATGAATGAGGTGATCCTGGCCAAGGACAACCTCGTATTAAAGCGCTTCTGGAGCCTGGACAATCAGGCCTATGCAGATGGTGCCTTGCCCTCAAAAACAAAAGAGCTGCTGGGCCTCGTAGCCTCTATGGTGCTGCGATGTGATGACTGTATCAAATACCATCTGGGAAAAAGTCATGAGGAGGGGGTAAGCACAGAAGAAATGTACGAGGTTTTTGCTATAGCCAATCTGATAGGAGGCTCCATCGTGATACCTCATACTCGCAGGGCCGCAGAGTATTGGGAGGAGCTGATAAAAGGCTAATACAGTAAAGGCGTAAAAGGCGAGCAGGAGCTGACAATGGTACAGCCGTAGGTGTCACCACTTTTACCAATGGTGTGCCCACAGCGACCAATCTGAGTACAATAGCAAATACCTATATCACTACTGCTGGCTACTACAAAGTATATCTGGTAGTACAAAACGGATGCGGTTCATATACAAGGATCGCCTACATCTACATCGCAGCCAGCTACCCTTCTTTTACTAATGTCCAAATCAATGGCACAACAGCGACCAGCAACTGCACCCCTGCTACACAGCAGCAAGTATATGCATGCCTGCCTGTCACACTCACTTTCAATACATCTGCGGCCTATAGGTGGGTGATAGGAGTACAGGCTACCGGGACTTGCAGCACATTCAATTCTGGTACTACATATACATCCAACCCATCAGGCCTGGACCTTCGTTCACTCATGCCCGGTGGCATATCTGCCACTACTCCTGGTAGCTATATGATCTATGTATCAGCTACAAATAACTGTGGCACTACTGGCACATGGTATCATGTGAATGTGCTGACGTCACCATCTTCTACGACATCATGTTTCCAGTTTTCTACAAATAATACTTGCTCCGGACTAGCTGCCGGACTGGGCACTTCATCGTCTCCGATCACAGTATGCTCCAAGGCACCAAAGATATCAGGGTCATGCAGCAGCGGCGGATTTATAGGCGGTAGCGGCTACTATAGCCTGGTCGTGGACGAATACAACAGTACAGGTACTACTTTGATCCAGAATGTGATCACCTCACTCAATAATCCCGTAGCTAATGCAGCAGATATTGTCTGCCTCAATCTTAATGATTTTACTAATACAGGCAACTACTGGTATGTAAATACCACAGGGTTGAGATACAAGGTACAGTTTACCATAGGTAATGCTTGTAGCTCATCTACGACTACAGGTTGGTTTAATGACGGTATCGCTGGATGCAAAACATCCTATGATGACGAAACTACAGGTCTGGCTACCGTTACAGAAGATCATATCGTACTGTATCCAAATCCGTCCAAGGGTGCGGTACATATCAACTTCGGACACAAGAGCAGAGTATCATTCAGGATATTCGATCTGCAGGGACAAGAAGTCACTACAGATCTGAAATATGACGAAAATGAGACAATAATCAATACTACAAATTTGGCAAAGAGTATTTATGTCATTAAATTTAATGACGAAAACGCTTCTACTGTGCGATTTGCGGTAGAATAATATGGAGACCTGCTACAAACTTAGGAAAGGCCCCCAAAGGGCCTTTCCCTACTTATGATGAAGAGCTTTTTGATATTACCTTTGATATTCTTATCCGCGTTATGCGTAGCGCAGCGTGATACTTTTGTATTTTTTCCGACTTATACTTACATCACAGTAAACGGCTATCCGACCAATTTTTGGGAAGATTCCCTACATGATCCTATGTGTATCGGAGATACCATAGAGATAAGGATGAATGCTGATACTGCAGCCGCATATGGCATTGACTCTATCAGATTCAAATTTACGCTGGGAGCCTCGGGCACGACTGAGATACGCCAGCTTGTTTCACATGACGCCTATAGTGAACGGTTCGTATTTACTGACACCGCCCCCAATCAGGTCTACATTATCAACTATTCATTTTGGTTTCACCATCCTACCTACATGGCTACCAGCTCATCCGGGCAGATCATTGTTGATGCAAATCCTGTGCGATACTATAGATGGCGTTTCGGCGATCTCATGTATATACAGTGCTGCCATGCTATCGGGCCTCTGATTCTCTCTACATCGGACTCATCTATCTGCTACGGAGATACAGCCGCACTGACGGCTACAGGGCCATATATGCATCTACGGTGGAGCACAGGTGATAGTACTAGAAGTATCAGAATCAGCGAGCCGGGCCCTTATACCAGCATAGCATATGGAGCCTGCCGGTCAGATACACAGTCGATACTCATCAGGCCGCGGTGCCACTGCCCAGTGGCATATACTAAAAGCGCTGATACTACTATCTGCGCCCAAAGTCTGGCCTATATCTATGCCTCGCTGCCTGCCCGATTCAGGCTAAGGTGGAATACGGGAGATACTGCAGTACGTGTAAGGGTATCACAAACAGGTACTTACATATTTACAGGCACCTATTATTGTGATACGATAGTGGATAGTATACATGTAATGATGCATGCCCCCTTGACTCCTATACATAGAGTAAAGGTTAGCTGCTCTGATTCTACTGTGGTTCTCACGGCCAATCGTAGCGGCAATCTCAGCTATAGGTGGATCGCGACAGGAGATACGTCCTCACAGATCAATGCACATACTTCGGGATCATACCTATGTACGGTGTCTGACCAATGTATCTCCGTTACAGACACATTTGATATTCTGATATCACCGCTACCTTCCCGGTTATTTAATGATGATACACTTCGGGTGTGTGAGACAGGGTTTCCTGTTATCATCACGCTGGATTCTGCTTATCTGACATATGTGTGGAATGGTGCGGCAGGAGGACAATCATTTCTCGCCGACAGTGCGCTGAGCTTGATCGCTACTGTAGGTACAGTTTGCGGTATCGCCAGCGATACCTTGCAGATCATCGCACAGCCGCACAGGGATTATCTTTCTGTCACAATTGATACGGCCTGCAACAGCGGTACGGCTGCTATACATCTGGATTATGAAGACCATCCATACATTATATGGAGTTCTGGCGGGCATACGGCTGATATCACAGCACCTATACCGTCTTATATCACAGTGATACTTGAGTATCCTTGCGATACCCTGTATCGTGATATCATCATACCGGCTTGTACTCATATCGATTGTACTGTCTTTATTCCCAATGCTTTCTCTCCTAACGGTGACGGCATCAATGACGTCTTTCTACCCCTATCTGACTGTGAGTATGAGTATTTCCATATGCGCATATATGACAGATGGGGAGAGCTGGTATATAGTACTGACACCTATGCTGGCTGGGATGGGTCATTCAAGTCTGTCGTGACTCCCGGAGTCTATGTCTATGTGCTGGATTATGGATTCAGAAATGTATCTGGCCAGCATACAAGCAGTAGTATTACGCTTATCAAATAGTATATGAATATCATACTTAGAGGGTTGAATATTAAATATCAGGAACTAAAGTGGATTTGCGAATTACTTGAGCAAACAAAAAGCGGTTAGGACTTTGCATCGCTAACCGCTTGATTTTTGGGTGGTCCCGCCTGGGATCGAACCAGGGACCCTCTGATTATGAGAAGGAATTTGAGGGCATTTTCGCGTTCGCAAATATTCCCAAACGCAGCAATAGCAACAATTTGAGTTCATTTGGTCGCATTCGCCGCCATTTGGAACCTGCGTCCACATGCGCATTACATGCGCAAGATTTTTCCAACAATATTATCGTTAATGACCCGTCATTGACATATCTGCGCGACGATGTAACTAATACATATACAGCAGATTATGTTCATTTGAACAAATTTACGCCCATATGAACAAGACGTTTGCGAAAGCATACTGAGGCAAGATTTGTTCACTAAAAAATTCATAGAAAATGAAGACATTCATAGTACTTTCTCTGGATGCTCGCAGGCCCAAAAAAGATCAGACCTGCCCGATCCTTTTGAGGATATCTCACTTCGGAAAGATTTCTGCGATCACGCTCGGCATCTACGTCAAGGAGCAGGATTGGGACGATAACGCGCGACAAATAAGATCCTCTTACAAGGGTTCAGAGTCAGTAGCTCGGCTCAACAACTACCTCCAAAAGAAAAAGGCGGAAGCCATCGACCTGGTTGCAAAGCTGGACGACCAGAAGGTGCTCGAAACCCTTTCGGTACTCGACCTCAAAACTCTCATCGAGAGAAAATCTGATTCTCAATCGTTCCTATCATTCGGCGAAGCGCTGGCGCAGGAGTTCACCGATGCCAACCGCCTTGGCAATGCAAGGTCTTACAAGTGCGCGATAAGCGTGCTTAGGAAATTCAACAAGGGACACGACCTGTCATTTCGTGAGGTCAATTACTCGTTCCTTACTCAGTTCGAAAATAACCACCTCAAAAAGGGCTATGCCTTAAACGGACTTGCCGCTTATCTCCGTACTATCCGGGCGATCTACAACGAGGGTATACGGCGCAAAATGGTGGACAAGGAACTGTACCCATTTGATACGTATTCAATCCGCACGACCAAGACGCGCAAAAGGGCGATCAGTATGGAATCAATCAAGGCCATCCAAGCCCTCGACATAGATTCAAAAAGTCACTTGTACAACGCACGCAATTTCTTCATGGCAAGCTTCTACATGAGAGGCATATCCTACACCGACCTCGCGCACCTCAAGGTCTCCGACATAATCGACGGCAGAATATTCTACGACAGGCAAAAGACAGACAAGCCTTACGACATCAATATTACTACTGAATTGCAGGCGATACTCGACCTGTATCTGCCAGGAAAGAAGCTTTCGGACTTCATCTTTCCCATCATCACTCATACGGAACTAAAGGCGCAATATGATGAGGTGCAGGCGAAGCGCAAGAGATTCAACGCCAATCTTCGGCGCATCGCAAAGCTATGCGGCATCACTGAGAATCTGACGAGCTATGTAAGCCGCCACAGCTTCGCTACACGCGCAAAGAACCTCGGAGTGCCTATAGCGGCCATTTCCGACATGCTCGGTCACTCTGATACAAAAACCACCGAGGTATACCTGAGCGGGCTTTCGAGCGACATCATGGACGACTTTCACAAAAAGATCATTGAATAATCTTAGCCGCAGAGATGCGGCTTTTACATTTATGATGCACATTCTTAATTAACTTTGATTTCCAAAAGCTTGACATGACACCTCAGGAAAAATACCTCGTGCACCATCCTTTGTTTAAGGACATGACATTCGATCAGTTTTGTAATAAGCTGCCTGTTATTTATTTCAAACCTAATGTTCATGAAGACGTACTGAAAAACTTTGACGTGATAGATCATCTGCTAGCTCACAGTTATTACGACTATAGGTTCATAGACGAGGCCTTCAACAAGGCTCTTGCAACATTAGAAATGGCAATGAACTTCCGTTATAACGAGCTCAACAAGAAGTATCACAAGGTACAGTTTGCCAAACTGGCTCAGTTCCTCATTAAAAAAAATCAATTTGACAGTCATGAGGAAACCTTAGACTACTATCGAGAGATGAGGAACCATCATACCCACCCTAAATTACACAGCTTCGCCGGCTCTTTTTTATGGAATCATTTTGAGCGCGTGGCCATTCTGATCAACGAGATGTACGACGACACTGATTTGCGGATTGCCAGAAAAAATCTGTGGACTGATACGACGGCAAAACTGACGGCTTCGAAGCTTTGCAGTCCGGCAGTGATCAAAGCGAAGCAAGGCGATATTTTGGCCTACAGGGTCAAATTAGTTTTTGTCGATAATAAATCTGTTCCACACAAATATCATTTCTCCTATACTCCACTTTTCGATCACCAGCCCATCGGCGACCATCACATTCAACATCCTGGCTCAGGAGCATTCTCGCTTCGCGACGTCAATTTCAACTTCGGCACCATGAGTGGATTTGACATTGATGATGATGGACCGCTGTCGTTAGTTCCTGTGGATAGTGAACCCATAGCCTTCTCAGAGTATGCGAAATGGCATGAGGGATATAAGCAGAGAAAAGAAGTATACATGTATGAAAATGCCATCAATCATAATGAAGGTCAACTATGGTACTCTCTATTTAAAGAATTTATCAAGAAATAATCTGCCGCCTAGTACCCATGCGCATAAACTGTATACTGGATAGATAAGAACTTATTATAAAATGCCTTATTTTGCGGGATCACAGCATCAGTGAAAATCATAAATTTTGAGCCGTTATGATCAAAGAAGTAATCATCGAAAATTTCAAAGGTTTCAAGGGCAGGTTCGTGCTCCCTTTAAACAAGGGTTTGAACATTCTCGTAGGAAATAACGAGGCAGGCAAGTCCACAATCATTGAAGCGATAAACCTTGCCCTTACTGGAATGATGAGCGGCAGGTACATAAAGAACGAACTCACTCAGTACCTTTTCAACAATGATGTATTGGACGAATACATAGCTAGTTTGCAGACCGATTCTCCGAAGGCATTGCCTCATATCCTGATCGAGGTGTTATTTGAAGACGAAAGCTACCCCGAGTTGGAAGGTACTGGCAACACTTACGACCGATCAGAAAGCGGCATTTGCTTGAAAATTGAATTTGATACAAAGTATCAGGAGGAATACGAAGCGCTGATCAAGGAAGGTGACATTAAAACAATACCCATCGAATATTATGACTTTACATGGACTTCTTGCGCTAGAGGTAACATTACACCTCGCGGTATTCCGATAAAGGCTGCGCTCATAGATTCTTCGGGCATGAGATACCAAAACGGTTCCGATGTTTACATATCGCGTATTGTAAAGGACTATCTTTCAACGGAGGACGTAGTGGCCATAACGCAGGCACACCGAAGGATGCGAGAATCATTTATCGGCGAAACAGTTATCAAGGAAGTAAACGCAAAGATTAAGGAAGCCGCTAAGATTTCCGACAAAGCTGTTAGCCTCTCAGTAGACCTCTCAGTCAAGAATGCATGGGAGAATAACCTAACTACCTATTTAGACAACGTACCATTCCACCACATCGGAAAGGGAGAGCAGTGCATAATCAAAACAAAGCTGGCATTGAGCCATCAGAAAACAGTTGAGGCAAATGTATTGCTATTGGAGGAGCCTGAAAACCACCTATCACACGTCAAGCTTAACCACCTGCTTTCATATATCAAATCTAACAGCGAAGGCAAGCAGGTGATCATTTCCACTCACAGCAGTTTTGTGGCTAACAAGCTGGGATTGGAAAGCTTGATATTTCTGAACAATAAGAAGACTATGCGCCTTAATGACCTTGAAAAAGACACGAAGGAATTTTTTGAGAAACTTTCCGGTTATGATACGCTACGGCTCATTTTATGCGAGAAAGCTATTCTCGTAGAGGGAGATTCAGACGAGCTCGTCGTGCAACGGGCATACATGGACAATAATGACGGTATGCTGCCAATCGAAAAAGGCATTGACGTTATATCAGTAGGCACTTCATTCCTCCGATTCTTGGAAATCGCCGCCAAACTTAAGAAAGCCCTAGTGGTGGTTACGGATAATGACGGCAACCTCGAGGCGGTGAAAAAGAAATACGAAAAATACTTGCCCGATGCCGCTACTTATATAAGTTCTATAAGGATATGCTTCGATGAAATCATCGACAATGGAAACCTTAATGTACACGGAGGAAGCTTTAACTATAACACCTTAGAACCGAAGATGGTCAAAGCAAATGGGCTGGATAAAATGAATAAGATTTTAGGCCTCGATTTATCCGAGGACAATCTTCATGTACACATGAGAGCCAACAAAACCGCATGCGCTCTAAAGGTACTCAAGACAACCGAGCAAGTTTCATATCCGCAGTATATTCTAGATGCCATAACCGAACCATGAAATCCGACAAACTAATCGTGGCTTCGGCTGGTTCAGGCAAAACCACTCATCTCATCAATGAAACTTTAGCGAACAAGGCTAGTAAGATATTAATCACCACTTTTACGGAGGCGAACGAGGCGGGCATACAAGAAAAATTCATCAAGAAAAACAGGTGCGTGCCAAGCAACGTAAAAATCCAAACTTGGTTTTCATTCTTACTCGATCACGGTGTAAAGCCATACCAAAGTTACCTTTATAAACCTAAAGTTACGGGCCTTGTATTGGTGAATGAATCATCTGCCCCCATGACGAGGGAATCGGATGTTGCAAAGCATTATTTCACTAAAGATGGTAAAATATACTCCGACAAGCTTTCCAAGTTTGTGTTCAAATGCAATGAGGCAAGTAAGGGGCTCGTAATTAGGAGGCTGGCAAAGATTTACTCTCATATTTTCATAGACGAGGTCCAAGACCTTGCGGGCTATGACCTTGACCTAATAAATGCGCTTCTAGCCAGCGACATCACTATCCTCATGGTCGGCGACCCACGACAAGGAACATACTCGACCAACAACTCTGCAAAGAACAAGAAGTACCGGAAATCCCAAATCCTTCATTTCTTCGAATCCTCTTCAATGAAACTAGAAAAAGACGAGACCCTACTCACAACAAATTACCGTAGTAATCAGATTATATGCGACGTATCGAGCAAGCTTTATCCCACATATCGTAAAGCCCAGTCAGGAAACAAATCTACAACCGGCCACGACGGTGTATTTGTCGTAAGACCTAAAGACCTACATCAGTATCTAAGCATCTATAATCCTGTGCAGCTTATCCATGACATAAGAACAAAGACAAGCCATGATTATCCCGTTCTTACCTACGGGAAGTCCAAAGGTCTCGAATTTCCAAGAACCGTCATTTATCCGACGAAGCCTATCCTTGATTGGATTTCAGACACAAGCTCCACTCTGGCCATTACAAGCAGGTCAAAATTATATGTGGCTCTGACTAGAGCTGAGCATAGTGTTGCTATAATTATGGATTACAAAGACGAAGTAGATTACGGAGAAATAAAAAAATTCAATCCATCATCGTTGCAATAAAAAAGGATAGCAGTAGCTATCCCATATATTCGTTTTGAATAAGTTTCTCGGCTATAGTTCGAACCACAGTTACACTTACACCATTGCCTAAACATTTGTATCTCTGATTATCGCTGATGCGAACCCTATCGCCATTGGCATCTACGCCCATCGCGGTCCACCCATCAGGAAATCCCTGCAGCCGCTCGCATTCGAGTGGGGTGAGCCTTCGTAGCTTGCCATCCGACGTTGGCGTGTGTATCTCGCCTTTGGTTGTAAGAGTGTGCGACAGTCCTTTGGCAACTCTGCCCCGTCTGAATCTGGAGTTAGGGAACGAAACGTCAACGCCATCACCTAAAGCGGCAAGTGCATATCCCTTTAAGGTAGCTTCTCGTACGGCGATTACCGGGGTACCTTGAACAATATCCTTTGCCCTCGTCTCTCGGATAGGGAATACTTCGGATCGGTACGTGCCTCTAATATTTCCAACAATGTAGACCCGCTGCCTGTTTTGGGCAAGCCCGAAATCCTTGCTGTCACACACCTGCCATTGAAGGTCATACCCCAGTTCGTCAAGCGTACTGATGACAGTGGCAAAGGTTTTCCCTTCGTCGTGACTGAGAAGCCCTTTGACGTTCTCAAGCAGCAGAAAGCGAGGCCGGCAGTGTTCGACAATCCTTGCGATCTCAAAAAAGAGATTTCCTCGGCTGTCATTGAATCCCTGCCTTTTGCCAGCAATGGAAAACGCCTGACAAGGAAATCCTCCGACCAGGAGATCAAAGGCTGGCAGGTCTTCGGGTCTGATTTTAGTAACGTCGCCATAGTTTTTATGGTCCGGGAAATGGGAGCGGTAGATGGAAATGGCATAAGGGTCAATCTCGGAGTAACCGATGCACTGAGCTTTTCTGCCTATTCCTCTCTCAAACCCTCCAATGCCGGAGAATAGGGATAAATAGGTCACATGATTAAAGAACTAACTGATAAAAGGCTCAACCTTCGCGTCGGCATTTTACTTTTCGTTTAGTTTTTCCTTAGCTGCGAATGATACCGTGATAGGCATGGCAGCTACGCAAACGAAATCACGTCGGGTCCGCGAGCTCTTGGCTCATATCGCCCTCGCGGACAAGAAAATACTGGAGGTCATCGAGGAGGCTACGGAACAGTCGCCGGATTTTTCCTCGAGTTTCTTCAAAGAACTTCCAGCGCTGCTGCGTGACGCGGGAATAAGCGACCTCCTCACGCTTTTGCTCGTTACGCATAGGATAACTAACAAAGAATAACTAAGGAGGGTCTTTATCAGCCCCGTGAACTATGCTAATGCCGCTAAAAGGCTTGCTCGGCACTCCGTTAATCATCAGCCTCAGGAAAACGGAATAGTTAGGCAGATTGATAAAGTCCTCAACCTTGAAGACAGGATACATTTCGCGTGAAAGTATCTGAGCATCCTCAGTACCTACCCTAAAGGATATGAGGGTGCCCGCATTGCCGAGTATGGCCCGGCGCACCTCGTCGTCCATTTGGTGCAAATACTGATTGGCAAGTATCAGTCCCACTTTGAACTTCCGAAGCTCCGAGAACATGCCCATGAGGGACTGAGTAGTGAAATTGTGGAACTCGTCCATGTAGACCATGAAGGGTATGCGCATTTCCTCGTCAGTGTCTACGCGGCTGAATGCCGCCGAGTTGATCGAGCTGATGAACAAAGCCCCTAAGAGGTGCGCCACGTCTTCGCCTACATGACCCTTTGATAGATTCACCAAAATGATCTTCCGCTCGTCCATTGCCTTCCTCAAATACACCTCATCCGTATTTTCTACCAGCACGCGCTTAATGACCGAATGGGCAAGCATGCCGCCGAACTTGTTGAGCACCGGCAGCAGGTCGAACCTCGTGTAGTACGGAAACTCACGATCCCAAAAGAGGTTGACGCTCGGATTCTCCACGTTGGCTATGCAGTTCCTTCTAAATGTCTTATCCAGCAGCAGTTTGGGAATGTCTGCCAGCGTAGCAGACGGCTGATCCAACAGCGTCAGGATGGAATAGCGCAGTATGTGCTCGAGCTTCACGCCCCACGCGTCTGACCAGAGTTTCTTGAACACGTCCAATATGCTCGATGCCACCAATGACCGCTTCTCATAGCTTACTTTCTTAAAAGGATTGTATCTGAGAGTGAGCTCGGGATTGGGAATGTCGAAATATATAACGTCACCCTTCCGATGGGCAGGTATAGATTGATAGATACTCTCGACTAGATCACTATGGGGGTCTAAAATACATGCGCCACGTCCAGCCAAGACATCCTGCATGAACATAGTCTTGATCATGGTCGATTTGCCCGTGCCGGTTTTGCCTACGAGGTAGGTATGAAGCAGGCGGTCCTTCTGCCAGATGCCGAAGGTCTTGCCCTCGTTGCGAAAATCTGTTTTTGCAAAGTAGGTAATGTCTGTGTTCATGCAGACAGTTTCGCAGTTGGTTCCTATTGATAATACCCGCGCAATTTTGTTGAAATCAAAAAAATGCCTCCCGTAGTCCGGCCCATGCAGTGACGGTACGCTGTAGGCATGTCACTCAATGAGCAATTTGAAAACTACATGTCAGAATGCGAGTATGTCAGAAGATTGCGCCCAGCTACGCTCCGAACATCCCGTGAAGCATTCAGACATTTCATCGCTTCAATGCCTGAGATACAAAATGCTTCGGATGTAACTACCGGCCTTATAAGCGTCTTTTTTAAAAGACTGCAAACTCGAACGAGGATAATAGGAAAAAACAAAGCGGTGGTAGGCATCAGGGATTCAACTGTGGCATCTTACGCGAGCCGCCTCAAAACGTTCTTCAAGTGGTTAGTGGATCGCAGGCATTTGGAGCAAAACCCCTTTGACGGCCTTTTACTACCGAAGCCTCAATTTACCGATAGGCGTGCATTAACGGGAAAAGAAATACGTCAGATTATGGGTGCATCTGCACAGCACTGCACTAATGCGTTTCTTCTAAAGCGGGATATGGCAATGATCGCCGTCCTAACATTCTGCGGCCTGAGGCGCACGGAGCTTATTTCTCTCGAATTGAAAGACATTGACCTTTTCAGTGGATTTCTCACCGTACAACCGCATACATCCAAATCAAAGCGCCTGAGAAAGATACCGATCAACCTGCATCTCAAAATGTACTTGAAGGAATACCTAACAGAAAGGGAAAAGTGCAAAGGGAAATGTCCTTATTTGTTTCTAGCAAATGGAAAAGACAAGCGTTTGGAACTGCCTGGGCTTAAGCATTGGGTGAAGCGCATATCTCGAACGTCAGGACTAAATGTGCACGTTCATCGTTTCCGGCATACGTTCGCGACAAATCTAGCCATGAAAGACGTAGGTGTAGTTAAAATACAAAAGCTCATGGGTCATGCGGATTTGAAGATGACACAAACATATTTGAGGTCTGTATCTACTGAGGAAATGACTGATGACATAAATAAGCTCTCTTTCGATAATCTTTCGTGATTCTTAGGGAGTATACGTAACCTTCACGCTATTGCCATCCTTGCGAGCTACAAACTTCTTGGAATAATCATGCTTTTTCGCCAGCGCCTCGGAAAACTTGAAACTGCGCACCTCGATGATGCTCAGTATGAGCAAAAGAGAATGGTTCTCGTTGTGGTAGTTGGTATTCGTGCCGTGAAGGATCGGATTTCGGTTGAAGGAATTCGGGTCGCCCCCGCCCTCAAACAATCTCGTGATAAAGCCGTTGTAGTCCTTCGCAGAATCTTCGACCGAGAATTGCAGGCTATTGTTCCATATGTCAATTGGAATCGTAGGTCTGAACTTGTCCTTCGGTCGCAAGTTTCCGTTTTCCCTCAATATGCCTTCAAGCAGTAAAAATAGTGTCGGTATGGAAAGGGTATACTTCCCGTCAAAGTGCGCCTCGAATGCATCCCTGAGAGCCGCTTCTCGTTTCTTGAACATCGGCAATTCGTCCATGCTCATTTCAAGCACTCGCGTCATTAACTCCTTCGTGGCGTTCTTCCGAAAATCTGCCAAGACGTCGTCTTTCGTCAACGTTCCTGCCCGTAATTTGCCATCCAGCACTTCGCAATCGCCGAGGGTAAGTGCTGTTCCGAAATAGTACAACTCATTGTCCTTGCAGAAATTCTTCAATGGTCGCTCGACGGATGCATGCATGTTCATCATGTCGTTCGTCATATCGACGAACAGGTTCAGGCCGTCGCCATTCCACACCGAGATCGACCTGTCCTGCAAGTCCTTGCCGATGCAGCAGTATTTGTACTTCTGCCCGCTCCCGCAAGGGCACGGCGCGTTCCTTCCTATCTTTCCTTCCTTCTGAGGCTTCATAATAGGCAAAGATACTTAGTTTGCCTTTTCAGTTGCATGGTGTATGCTTAATGCATCCTGTTTATTAATAATGTAACCATCCGATTTTTTTTGAGCTTCTACCGGGGAGAAAACAGGACATTGCAGCGAGCTATATAAATTTAAGAAAGCCAATGTTTCCAATGCTATTTGGGAAGACCAGCCGAGACTTTATTCGTAATAAAGGGTACTGTACCATTTATTACTTATACGTTGCTACTGCTAGACGATTTCCGAAAATTGGCGACGTCATGTACCCTTTAGGAACTAAAGAGTACCATAGACTATTTCAAGAAAACATATCGCCGTTGTAGCTCAGTCGGTAGAGCACCACTTTCGTAAAGTGGGGGTCGCCAGTTCGATCCTGGCCAACGGCTCAAATCAAGTCGGATTCCATTCTCTTTATGGATTTCCAACTATTAGCGCAAAGATTCGAGGATTACCAGCGTCACGTCAAAGGCTATTCATTCCAAACCATCTATCGCTACAGGCGGCTTTTGAACGCGTTTCGCAAGGCAAAGAATATTGAGAGGATCGAGGACGTAACAGAAGAAACCGTCAGAACCTACCTGATGGACGGCAGGGTCGCCCGCAAATGGAGTGCGAGAACCCTCATACTCTTTCAAATGACCATGAAGGTATTTTTCCGGTGGTGTGTGTCAAACGGTCACATGAGCAGCGACCCTGTCGGTGACATGGAAATGCCAAAGGTTGAAAAAAGAATACCTGATAAGCTCACACAAGCTGACAGTCAGAAACTCTTGGAAACGGCCTACAATTATCCTTATGAGTACCCATACTTGAAATATCGGAACCATGCCATTTTCTCAATGTTCATACTCGCTGGTCTCAGGCGTGGCGAATTGTTAAACCTCAAGTACGCCGATGTTGATATTGATAACCTCACAATCTTCGTGCGGCAAGGAAAGGGTGCAAAAGATCGGATGATACCGATGAGCTTCACTCTTGCAGAAAGTCTTAGAAAATATGTTGCCGAAAGGAAGCGACTACAAAAGACATGCGCGGAGTTCTTCGTGTCGCTCCAAAGAAACGTAGGTCTAACACCTAGAGGGCTGAGAAGTCTGGCGAGAAACATACAGTGGGCTTCGGGTATCAAGTTCTCCATCCACAAGCTCAGACACACCTTTGCCACACTCATGCTCGAGGGCGGTTGCGACATCTACAGCCTTTCCCGCATGATGGGTCACTCAGATATCAAGACTACTACTATCTATTTATCAGCGTCAGTCCAACATCTGAGATCACAAGTGAGCAAGCATCCTCTTAATGATCTTGTCAGATATGCGTAGCATATTCTTTCATGTTTCTTGGGTGGAAACACTTTTCCATGCATCAATACGGAAAGGTGTTTTTTGCTCGGGAAACATGAAAGGATGTTTTTCTCACAGTGGGTCACGTTACCACTTCGGAAAAAATTTGTTGATTTCAACTAAATCTATTCATATATATTTTAACCTAAACGTTTACCATAGTAAGTGGCAACTCTATAACAACGTTGCTACATCCTATGTTCATTCAACATAACTTTCTGCGCATCATACGAAAGCGCACGCACCTCACGCAGGTAGACATCGCCTCTCTCCTAAACATCTCTGACTTCGCCAACGTGTCGCGGTGGGAAAAAGGCATTAAGACGCCCAACGTGGAAATACTACTCGGGTATCACATCCTTTTCGGCATATCAGTCGAATCACTCTTTGATCGCCAAAAGCAGGAGTTGAAGCAGATACTCATTCCGCGCATCCGCGAACGCATCGCCTATTTGCACACTATAGAGAATGGCGATCCAAAGGTGAAAGGTCGAATAGCGTATCTGGTCGAAGTCCTCAGCAGGCTCACGATCTAATGACATGGAACATGAAAACCCTGTTATATTGGCCTTATATCCCAACTCCATAGGCATCGGCTATATCTGCCTACAGGTGCCAGACAAGGTTTTTGACTTCGGGGTGACGACGGCAAAGCCCATCTCTAACTCAAAACTCCTCAGGCGCGCCGAGAAGTTCATGGAATACTACAAGCCCAAAGTGATCCTCCTTAAAGAAACGGTGTCATCGGCCAGAAGCAAGCGCAATGACAAACTCATCGAAGCTCTTACAACACTGTCGGGTGAAATGGGACTTAAGGTGTACCGATACACGAAGCAGCAGATACAAGATACATTTGAAGTCTTCGGAGCAAAGACCAAGTATGAAATGGTCGATAAGATGGTGAAGATGCTGCCTGACCTAGCGACGAGAATGCCTAGGCCTCGGCAGTGGTACGAAAAGGAAGATTATAACATGGTAGTGTTTTATGCCGTCTCACTGGCTATCACGCACTGCCATTTGTCCGAATAATTTACTTTTTCTTTATCCTTTCTTTATCCTTTCTTTATCTTTTGTTTAGAACCTAGAAAATGTAGATACTCTATATTTTTCATTTGCCTATCAGGCTGAAAAACTCCGCTGCAGGAATGTCCAAAGCATGCAGGACTTTCAAAAGGCTTGACACCTTTAAATCTTGTCCTCGCTCATACCTGCCGTATTGTGTTCTCGGAATTTCATTCTCAAACGCGAACGTCTCGTAGTTCTTATATCCCTTCTCTTTCCTCACATCTTGGAGTTTCTGACCGATTGAAGATAGAAGTGCCTTGATCTCGTCCTCTGTCAGAGGGCGTTTTTGAGTTTTCTTTTTCATCCAATAAAGCAACCTAGAAAAGCACTTAAATGGTACTCCATTTAGTTGGGTGCATATTCGCTACCATCTTTAAGTGACTTTTTGTATTTTGGCATATTACAAAACCAAAACCAATATCATGAAGTACCTATTACTCACTTCCTCTATGCTTCTGGGCTTGTGCTCATTCGCCCAATACTGCGGTAACTCGGGTGCCGCTATTTGTACGCCTGGCACCTCGATGACCGTTCCGGGGATCACCCCTACTAGCCAGTCCATAGCCCCTCTCAGTAGCGGGCAATCCGCTTCCGTCACTCTCCACATCAAGATGCCCGATTCAACTTACACCGCACAAGGCAACACAATTCAGTTCGATTCATTCTACGTAGACAGCATCGTTAATCTGCCAAGCGGCATGTGTTACGCAACCAACAAAGCGGGCAATAGGTTTGCGCCGAGGGAGGAGGGCTGCATTGTTCTAAGCGGTACACCTTGCGACATAAACGGTCAATACAAACCGAGGATATACTTTACGGCGCTTACACACGGTTTATTCGGCGGCAGTTATCTTCCTATCGAGGCAAGCACTTTCGGGTACAAATGCTTTATTAGGTTGAAAAACGCATCAGATCCCGCGACGAACGTAGATACCACACAGACCGATGCCAATCCGATCATATCTTACGGTACGGTGCCAGCCTGTACACCGTCAGGTTACTACCTGCACGCGGCCAAAGTAGGTTCGGATAGTGTGTGCGACGGCAGCAGCGTGCAGATCACGGTTTTGACCAATCTGCCTTTGTCAAACAACAACCGCTTCTATCTCAAAGTAACGTGTACGCAGACGGGCACTTGTCACGGCATCCATTATTCAGATACGGTGGTTGCTCACCAAAACGGCACGTTTACTTTCTCGCTACCCGATAGCATCACAAACTACGCATTCGACTGCGCAGACCACGACCTTTTTAATCTCTACCTTGAATCATCAGACACCGCTACAGAAACGTCTTTAGGTACGATAATGATCTACGGCGCGGCAGCGGTAAACTGGTTGCCATCAGGAGGAGTGATATGCTACGGCAACAGCGTGCAGGTGGGTGGAGCGTCAGCTTGCTCTCAATCCTACAAATGGTATCAGGAGCCGTCACACACGCTTATCTCAACCGCATCGGCTCCTTACACGATTTTGCCGTCCCAAACGACCCACTACAGCGTTCATGTGACGCGGAATGTCTGCTCACTGGACAGCACGTTCACTCTTACGGTAGTGCCTAATCCGACATTCGCACCTTTCGATACGGTGATTGCGACTTGTCCGCACGACAGCGTGACTATAGGGCCTGCAAGCATCCACTACTTGGAATCTATCACGTGGGGCGATAATAACGGTTTCTTCGCCTTAGGCAATCAGGTAACGGTATTGCCTCCATTCTCAGACACATACACTGCAACCCTCTATGACAGCAACTCATGCTGGGTGCAAAGCAATGTGAGCGTTTCCATAAAGGAACCGCCGTATCAGAACATCTGCATGGTCACGGTAGATTCTACATCCAACCATAATGTTGTCATTTGGGAAAAGGTCAACAAGCCGGCCACCGACAGCTTTTACATCTATCGGGAGATCAGCACGGGCAACTACGCTAAGATCGGTGCCGTCCTACGCGATTCGCTCAGTGAGTATCACGACTATGGCGCAAACCCCAACAGTACCGGCTATAGATATCGCATATCCGCACTCGACACCTGCGGAAACGAGGGAGCGCAGAGCTTCTATCATAACTCGATACATCTGCAATATCTGGGTGGTGGTAATTTGCAATGGAACGACTACGAGATAGAGTTCACCACAACTCCGGTAGCATCCTATGACGTACTTAGAGACAATAACGGCACTGGCACATGGGCGTCTATACTCAACGTGTCAGGCACTCAAAACACGGCATCCGATGCGAACTTCGCCTCATATCCCAATGCGCGCTACAAGGTGGCTTCAAACTGGTCGTATAGCTGCACCCCTGCGCGATCAATACACACGTCGCTTTCAAATAGTGTGACCAATCAGGCGACAAGCATTTTGGATATTTCCGAAAGCGGCTTTGCCATACATCCTAACCCCGCGCATGACGTCGTTAGCCTATCATTCAATGTCCCAACGTCGGGACTAATCACCGTCACGGATATAACAGGCAAGGAAATAATGTCACAGATGATTGATAACAGGCTAGAAACGAGGCTAAATATCGCTCATTTGCCATCTGGGATTTATGTAGCCAGCCTTAAAACACACAACACGGTACAGTCTCGCAAGATCATTAAGGATTAAGCGAAATCAGTATTTTACGATTTCATAGGTTCAGCGGTCATTCCGAAAGGGATGGCCGTTTTTCTATTTGGCTTTTCTAGGTTTAGGCTACAGAACCATAAAGCGCAAGGGTGTGAAAAGTAATGTGACACGAAACATGATTAGTAAGGTGCGCTGGTGTCGTGACACAGGACTTTTTGCACTCTTGCCTCCCTAAGCGGAAGCGGTTTCGAGAACGAGCCCGAAGCTTTTTGCGAGTGAAGAAACGGCTGGAGCGCGCCGTAAGCTGAAACTGAGCAACACCCTAAGTAGCAGATTTTATGGTAATATATGATCATGAAAGCCTTTAGGTTATCTTTTATTGGCATAATCCTCTTGATCTATTCTTCTCTTGCAATCCTTGGCTGGATTGGAATGAGTCATGCGCACAATCATGATATGTTACCTATGGAGCACTGTCCTTTTATGGCAGACCAGCAAACCCTGTGTACTATGGGCGTAATAGAGCACATTTCTGCATTTGAGTCACTCATTCAAATATTGCTGGCCGAACCACTTATACTTCCAATTCCTTTCACGCTATTACTGCTTATACTTTCACTTTTATGTGTAAAAGTTGTGGCGTATCGTTGTTGTTGTGGAAAGATCAGGGAGGACTTCTACGCAAGTCTTTTCTCGCGGGGCATACTCAATCCCAAAGTTCCATGACGGTTAGGGTGTTCGTATTATTATTCTAACCTCCTACTATTATGCAAAACTATAAAACACTTATTACCATTGTTATCGCGCTCGCCTTTGGCATATTTGTCGGGTATCTTATTTTCGGACATCAGTCACGGAACGGGATGATGAGTAGCGTGTCTCATGTAATGCTTGACGGCTCTGTCATGTCAAATGCCGATAATTCAGAAATGGGAGCAATGATGGCTAACATGAACGCGGGGCTTCAGGGAAAAGCTGGCGACTCCTTTGACCAAGCATTCCTAAACGAGATGATTATGCATCATGAGGGAGCAGTCCAGATGGCACAGCTCGCTCTCACAAATGCCAAGCATCAAGAGATTAAAAATCTAGCTAGCAACATCATTGAGGCGCAGAATAAAGAGATTGCTGAAATGAAAACTTGGCAAAAGAACTGGTATAACCAATAGGTACGCGAAGCACCCTTCAAGGGGGTGCTTTTGCTTTGACGACAACACTATAGGCAATTCCAAAATCAACCGAACAAGGTTTGGAATATTTGTATTATTTTTAGAGAGAATCAAAATTCTATCTGAATGAATTTTCTTAAATCCACAGTGTTGCTTGGATTGATGTTAGCTTTAACAAATATCTCCGTGGCTCAGAGCTATTCCATTACTCCGAACGATACTGCCGAAATTTCGGGAATGAAGGAAGACTTGCTATCGCTCATGATCTCGCAGCTTAATACATCAAACGATACGATCAGGCTGAAATGGCAAAAAGTAAGTGAAGTTGTGCCCGCTAATTGGGATGCAACGATTTGCGACAATGCCATTTGTTACGGCAATTTGGTAGATAGCGGAAGGATGACCTCCACGGCACCTGGCGCTACCAGCTTCTTGCTTCTTCATGTCACTGCTCATGTCAATTCAGGAACTGCTATCGTCCGCTATGCTGTGTGGAACCCTGTGGTTGGAACTCACAGAGACACGCTTACTTTTATCGTGAATGCATCGGCTACTACTGGCATAAGCGAGGCGGATAGATTTTCCGACATGCGGATGTACCCAAACCCTGTTACCGATGTTTTACAAGTCACCACTGACCGCGAAGCAGGCTTTGAAATTCGCGTCACTGACATATCAGGCAAACAGGTTCGAGTCAGTAAAACTTCATCTTCATCGCTATCTGTTTCTACCAAAGACTTGCCCGCAGGATTTTACTACGTAACACTTTGGGATAACAACACCACAATCAGTACACATAAAATAATCAAAGAATGAAGCAACTCATACTCGCTATTTTCACATTCTCAGTCATTTTCGTCGCAGCTCAAAGTGGCATCACTTGGAATACAGGTGCTAACATCGCTGCAAATAGCTACAGCAATATGCATCCCCGTATTGCCCTTGATGCCTCAGGTAATCCGCTCGTGATTTGGGGACGCATGAATGACGAATCGCTGTGGTTTTCCCGTTGGAGCGGTTCTGCGTTCACTACACCCATCAAACTTAATCCGACAGGCGTGACCGTTGCAACAGCATCATGGATGGGTCCTGACATCGCGTCTAAAGGCGATACTGTGTATGTAGTCTACAGGCAAACGCCGGAATCAATGGATACGAGCAAGCACATCTACATACTGAGTTCATTTGATGGCGGTATATCCTTTTCATCACCTGTTAGGATAGACAATATTGGCGATAGCGTTACTCGCTTTCCGACAGTCACCATAGACTCCAATGGCAATCCCATTGTGGCATTTATGAAGTTCGACAACATGTTTATGAATGCTCGTTGGGCGGTCACGAGGTCGGGAGATCATGGCAGCACCTTTTCACCAGACGTTAAGGCAAGTGGCTGGAGTGGCTCAACTTCTGAAGTTTGTGATTGCTGCCCTGGGGTAATTGTCTCCTCGGGCAACACTACTTCAATTGTATATAGAGATAATCTGAGTAACCTCCGTGATATGTGGTCTGGGATTTCTTCTGACAATGGTGCTACGTTTGGCAGGGGCTTTGACGTGGACAACACTAACTGGAGTATTAACTTTTGCCCGTCAAGCGGACCCGATGCGGTAATAGTCGGCGATAGTCTTTATACAGTGTTCATGAGCGGAGGTAGCGGAGCATATCGGACATATCTGAGCAAATCGAGCATCAGCACAGGCATACAGGAGTACAAAGTTAATCTTTCCGACACTACCATTCCTAACCTCGGGCAGCAGAACTATCCGCGTATAGCATCTGATGGCAAGGCAAGTGCGATTTTGTGGAAGCAGAACATTGGAGGCGATGCGCAGTTGCCTATTCTTTTCACAAACAATGTGGCAAAGGGATTTCCTGCAACGTATGATACGGTTGATCTGGGAGACATAACCAACGCGGATGTGGCAGTAGCGAACGGTAAAGTATTCGTAGTTTGGGAAGACGACAATTCCGGCACGGTCAAATATCGTTTAGGTACTTTTACGCCCGATACTGTAGCCGTATCGCCTAACTCTATAACTACTATAAGCGAGAAGGGATTTGCCATTTATCCGAACCCTGCTACTGATGTACTCAATATCTCGACTCCATCCAATGATATAGTTTCGATAAGCATATTCAATGCTCTTGGCGAAAAAATGTACAATGCGGAATCGCTGATAAACAAGCAGGTTTCTATCGGTTCACTTTCAAAAGGCATTTATTCCATACTGCTTACAACGCATGAGAAGACGTATGTTTCAAAATTCTCAAAGCAATAAGGTGGCAATACCTTAGTAAGTGATGGTCAGACCTGCCCCCAAACCCATATCGCTGTCGTAGTGCGTGGAGACAGATACGTATTTGTGAAGGATGTACCTCAATCCTAGCGCGTATTCTTTATCCGTATTGAGCATGATGCTAAATCTAAGCCTCTTAGTCAGTGGCACATCCTCTCTGCTGAGTTGGACGCGCACCTTACCGTTTAGGTCAACCCTGAGTTCCGCTATGATGAGCATGGGCAACGTGTACTGTACACCGAGCGTTGCGGTGTGGCGGTTATTCTTGTCGCTGATCTGACCGAACATGTTCCGGTACTCGTTGCCAAAGATGTTCGGGGCAATAAGATAGTCCAACGGTTCCTTTTTCATGCCAGTGCTCATCGTTTTGTAATGGTAATCGAAGCCCACAAAAACATACCACCACTGCATCTTTCCCAAGTAGCGACCTACTGAGGTTTCGCTTTCAAAACCATGACCTGAATGCCATCCCAGGTGCCACATCGTTTCAATTTTCCATCTCGTATTGGCAAGCATCGCTTCTCCATCGGTTCCGTTGCTCTCCACGCCCGCACGAGCCATAAAATGAAACTCTCTATCGTCGCTAAAGAGCTTCCTTTGTGCTGCTCTCTTATTAGGCAATTCAGAATTATCGGGCGAATTGGCATAGCTAAATATCCTGCCCATGCCGCTCATCATGTGATAGAGGATGTGACAATGAAAGAACCAATCGCCCGACTCTGTACCTGCGAATTCTATCGTGTCGGTTTCCATAGGCATGATGTCCAAAACATTCTTCAGAGGTGCATATTCTCCTTGACCGTTTATAACCCTGAAATCGTGCCCGTGCAGGTGCATAGGATGTCGCATCATAGTATTGTTGTAGAGAACGATGCGGATATTTTCACCTCGATGTATCAAAATCTTATCGGATTCTGATACGGTTTTGTTCCCGATTGTCCATACGTAACGGTTCATATTACCCGTTAATTCAAAGTAGAATGTTCTCGTCGGCCAGTTGGGAAGGGTGGTCTTGCTCGGAGCACGGAGCATGCTGTAACTGAGCGTCACCAGATCGGAACTGCCCTGACCCATATCCATGTCGCTCATGCTTGAATCTTTAGGCATGGACATATTGGCATGGTCCATGTGCATGTCGTCCATACTGTGTGCTTCATTCTTTTGTTTAGCGGCTTTTCTTGCATGCCGCTTCTTTTCTGCTCCTGTGATCTCAGGGTACATCACAGTATTCATGTCCATGATCTGATTCTTCATCTCCATGCCATCCATCTTTTTCAGGTTGCCGCTCATAGCCATCATGCCATTCATCATTTTCATACCCTCGAAATACTTGAGTTTCTCAAACGGAGTAGCGAAGTGTTTTGTGCCGCTGCCGATCCATAGCGAAGCATGCTTTGTTCTGTCTTCCGGTGTTACGAGAAACTCGTAGCTTCCATCGTCAGGAATGGTCACTATCACGTCATACGTCTCGGCGACAGCGATGATGAGCCTATCTACTTCGACAGGTTCTACGTCATTTCCATCGTTTGCCACTACTGTGATCTTGCCTCCAGCCCAAGAGAGCCAGAAGTAGGAAGATGACCCGCCATTGACTACCCTGAGCTTTACCTTGTCTCCCACCTTATATTTTGTTTGCACGTTCTCGGACTCACCGTTGATAAGGAACCTGTCGTATGCAACATCGCTCACGTCCATAGCTGTCATACGCTTCCATTCGTTTAAGAGCTTTGTTTTAAGCTGGCCCTTTACCATCGCCTCGCCATAGCTTTGAGCGCTGTTCTTGCGGATGCTAAACCAGTCTGTCTGATTATGCAGGCTGCGGTCTATCTCGGACGGCTTCATATCAGCCCAATCGCTGAGTACTAACGGCAGTTGCTTCATGTCAGGTTCTGCTCGCTTATAGAAAATCAGCGCGCCGTACATTCCGCTCTGCTCCTGAACTTTGGTGTGCGAGTGATACCAGTACGTACCATTCTGAACTACAGGAAATTTAAAAAGATGCGTCTGGCCTGCCTTGATCGGTGCGGTAGTCAGGTAAGGCACCCCGTCAAACTGGTTTGGCAGTATGATGCCGTGCCAATGGATGGAGGTTTCATGACGCATCTTGTTATGGACGTATATCTCCGCCGTATCTCCCTCTGTGAAGTATAGGGTCGGAGCCGGAATGGAACCGTTTATCGCGATGGCATGTCTTTTCCTTCCCGTATAGTTTACGATAGTGTCGTCTACGTAAAGGTCGTACCGCACGGTATGAGGAGACTCTGACTTAATCACTTTTCCAGTTGGGTTAGAAGTGACGGTCCTTTCCTCCCGTCTCGTTTCCCCTCGAATCGGCAGCATATTTTCGGAATCTTTAAACTTAGAGCTATCTCCTGCTTCCGCGCTCACTTCCTTTGCTCCCCGCGCCATACGGCGCATATCTGCTTTGGTCGTTTTACGTTTTGAAGCATTGTCGCCTTTTGACCCTCCCATCTCCATACCCTTCATGTCCATTTGGGCATGAGCACAGAGTGAGATGAGCATTGCTGTCAGGACAAGAACCTTTCCCATACCAAGTCACTTTTGAACGAACGTTAAGAAAACTATTTGAGCGTATCGGTGACCTTGCCGCAGGTCGGCATTTGGCTTCCGTAGTACGGATTCTTTATGGCTTCATCCTTGCTGATCCACGAAGCCTTTTGCATAGGACAGTACTGTTGGTATGCAGGGCCGTTGTTTGCCTTAAATGCCTTTATGAGTTTCCAGACATTGTTTGAGAATGCGCCGAAGTGCTCCCTCATGTGGTCAATGTTTGGCGCTGTCTTAATGTGCTGAGCATCGTAGGCGAGTTTCTCTTGCAACGGCATGTAGAAATTGTGCTCTTGCGCAGACATCTTTTTCATATCCACTGCATCGAGGGCTGCCTCAAACTCCTTTGCTTTTGCAGATGCGGCTTTCCCGTTTCCACTGACTAAGGCATCCTTTATTTGATAATAGATTCCGAGAGCGTCACTGATTTGATGTTTTACAGTGCTATCGGTAGTAGCGAATTCAACGGAGGCTTCCTTTTTGCCTTGTGCGCACGATGACAATGAAATGGCGAATACCGCCATTATGATAAGTAGGCTTTTCATGTTATTTATTTTTGACTTGATCAATTCAATTACAAATGCGCTTGTATTTCATACAAGCACCCTGCCACTATTTCTGTGGCTCTGAGAATTGAGAACAAATCAAATTAGCAATCGCCTGGTGAAGATATACAGACGGCGCGATAGAATGTCGGGAGGATCGCCAGCCGCACTTTTGTCGGCAACAATGTATGAAAGATAAGGCTGAATGTGTTGCTCTACGAGTAAGGGAGCATAGCTGTCGTCAGCCTTGACCGATTGGGTCATTATTACCTTAGCCTGCGTCTGGTCTGCACTCTTGCATTTCAGAAACACGTCCTTGCAGCAACCGTTAGGCTTCTCTATCTTTTTGCAGCATCCGGCGTTATGGAATTGAGCGAGCGTGACGGATTTGAGATGCCCGCCGCAATAATGAAGATTGTACCCCGAACATGCGAATGCTGTCGTGTACGAAAAGAGCAATAATATGGCGAGTAATTTCTTCACTATGCAAAGGTAAGAGGAAAAATGCGTGCCCCGTTTTATTTCTCAAATTATTTTAACAAAAATAGCATAACGGCACTCATGGCGATCATTAGGCCGTCTTCTATGATCGTCACCGTGCTCATTGGCAGTTCAAAGACTGCACCGAGGCAGGCGCACTTGATCTTCTTCTTGTCCAATACGCTCTGTAGCACTCCAATGATGCTTACCGTCATTACAACAAGGGTCACTAAGTTAGTCGCAAAGGGAGCAAAGTTCACGATGAAGCTTATGCTAAGCAAAAGCTCAATAAAGACATACATATAACCCCAGTAGTACACGCGCTTGGCAACTATGTCGTACATGGAGTAGCTGTCTGCAAATCCCTTCAAATCGAGCATTTTGAAAAAGGAGAATGTCAGAAAGAAACCGCCCATAAAAACCCGCATAGCAAGCATGCCATCAAAACCCTCTCTCGATATTGAAATCAGAGTGGTAACAGAAATGATATACCCAAAGATGAGAAGGATCGGCTTATAGGTTGCGAACCAAGATTTTTCAGGCTCTGTATATACATTAATCGCGGGAGCAGGTGCTTTCTCCGTTAGTTGGTATTTAGGATATTCTTTTAGAGCCGCACTAAGAGTTTCAGTCGCAATATGATGACTCATTGTGATATCGGCTTCCCCCTTTTCGAGATTTACCGAAACAGCCGTAACTCCGGGTACAGCCAAGAGTAGCTTTTGGACTTTCGCTTGGCAGCCCTCACAAGTCATGCCGGATATTTTATAAGTATGTGTCATTTTGATTCTATTTTTCCAGTTCCTTCAATTTAGCTTTCATCTGCTCTATTTCTTTCTGTTGAGTTTCTATGATTCCATCGGCAAGCTTCTTGATGTCGGGATCAGTGATCGGCGTTTTCTCTACCATTAAGATGGCAGCTCCGTGATGCGGGATCATTGACTTCAGGAATTGTTTGTCGCCAACTCCGACCTGCTGCCTTATACAGATGAAAAATACAACCAGACCTACAACCGCCAACGAGGTGATTGTTAGGTTGAGCTTTTTATTAGGATACATTGCCCGCATCACGAGTAGTTCAATGATGACCATTGGGGCTGTCATTAAACCTGCCATGTAGAACTGGTTAATATTGATGATTACATTAGGCATCGAATCAACCATTGCGTACATCAGTATAAACATTGAGATGTACGACAGAATTACCATAACGAGTAATTTCTTGTATTCGCCCATCCCTTTGTGATCGTGTGTATTTTCCATAACCCTCATGTTTATTATTCTATAATGATTAAGATATTGCAGCAATGCTATTACAAATTGCCCTTGTTGCATGCTGTGCCAGCACTCCTGCAATCGTAGAACAAAGGTAGTAGGCAAATAGCCCAGGGCGTTTACCTTATTCTGGAATTGATTTGCACAATTTACTTGGAGTCGCAGGGCAAAGGTGGATCTTCCTCACTCAGCTTCAACTAAAGGTCCTCAATATTCTTGCGTTCCTTCTTTTTAAGCAGCTTAAAATTGGAAGGTGTAAAGCCGGTGACCTGCTTAAATTGTCGGCTGAGGTATGCAATGCTACTGTAGTTCATCTTTACTGCGATCTCACTGAGAGAAAGCTCATCGTAAGCAATTAATTCCTTAACGCGTTCTATTCGCTGGGTGATGAAGTACTTTTCTATTGTAATGCCTTCAACGGCGGAAAATAAATTGCTCAAATAATTATAATCATGATGTATCTGGCTAGATATATGCTCTGATAGTTTAACGGGCAACTGCTCCTCGGAGTAGTGCACGAGTTCCACGATAAGGGTTTTGATTTTTTCAATGATCCGGCTTTTCTTGTCATCTATCAGCTCAAAGCCGTATGAAAGCATAATCGTATTAAGCTTTTCTTTTTGCCCTTCATCCAACTCCTCTTGTATGACAACTTCGCCTAACTCCACACTGGATGGATGAAGCCCGAATTTGACAAGTTCATCCTTCACGACCATTTTGCAGCGTTTGCAAACCATATTCTTGACGTACAGCTTCATTGTGCCTTGCTGAATCGGAAGTGACTTGCTTTTTCCTTTTCATCTGTCATTGAAACTATATAGAGTCCGTCTTGCAATGAAGAAATATCAAGCTGCATGGTTTTTCGCTGGAAGCCTGTTTCGCTCGCAACGATTCTTCCCGCCATGTCCGTTATAGTGAATCCATAAATAGGGCTGGAAGATGTCACTTCGAGCACATTTTGAGCGGGGTTCGGGAAAAGCCGGATTTGATTCATTTCTTCATCACGTATGCCAACTGTAGCCTGCGTTACCAAGAAGCTTCCCATCATTCCGTCGTCCTCATGATGGAGCAGGTGGCAGTGGTACATATAAGGCACTGTTGAATTTGCAAAGGTCTCAAACCTAGTGATGAACTTTACGCTATCCTGTGGCATGACTAACACGACATCCTTCCATCCTGTTTCAGTTGCCGTAGGTGATACGCCACCCTTTTCGACAACGTTAAACTGGACATCATGTATGTGGAACGGATGCGCTACAAGCGTTTTATTGACGAGTACCCATTCTTCGGTAGCGTTCAAATTGACGACCTCGTTTATGCTATCCATGCTAAAACTCCTATTGTTGATGCCGAATGGCCCATCAGCGCGGTTGGGGCGATCAAGGGGCAAAGAACGGAGAGTGTCAAAGACAAAATACCGAGTCATGTTTATTGAATCCTCCTGATAGGGATTAAATGGAACAAGCGATGCGGGAATCGTTGTGACGGGATTTACAGTTGCATTCGCTACGGTTACTTTCAGAATGTTAAAATCAGCACCGTTAAGAAAATTCTGGTTGTAGCCGTCTATGGTATCGTCCTGCATACCCACGATGAGCGACCCGAAAATACCCTGAGGCATTTCCGACGCAAAGCTCATCAGGTCAATGGTCTGGCCACTCATCCCCTGAAAGTTCACCAGTATCTCAGACCGCTCGCCGGGAGAAAGCATCAGTCGCGTCAGTGCAACCGCAGTGTCTTTTAATCCCCCATCTGTCGCAATTTGATAAAAGGTTTGCCCATTTGAAAAACCGAAATTGTATGACCGCATACTGCTTCCGTTGAGCAATCGAAAGCGTACGACCTGAGCGGGAGCAGAAAACTCAGGAGTCAAAGTGCCATTTACGAAAATGGCAGTGTCCATCTCAGTTGATATGGCGATCTGTTGCAAAACATCAAATGCCTTGCTCTGAACGATAAGTGGGATGTCATCTACTCCATAGGTGCTTGGAAGATTTAATGAAGCCTCCGCACTGTCATGTATTATAATCATCCCAGCAAGCCCCTTTGAGACCTGCGGGTCGGTCTGACCTGCGCCGTGCGGATGATACCAGTACGTCCCAGCCTGATTTCTCACCACAAAAGAAGGATTCCAAGATGCGTTCGGGGCTATGATCTGATGAGGGCCTCCATCATTTTGTGGTGCTACGTGCAGTCCGTGCCAATGCATTGTAGTAGGAATGGAAAGGCCGTTATGCACTGCTAGGGAAATACTGTCTCCTTTATTCAATATCAAGGTGGGTGCTAATAATACACCATTGACCCCATAAGTAGGCGTGGTCGTTCCCGTATAGAAAACGGAAGTACCGCTTTGTACGTTTAACTGAAAGCTTGTGCCTGAGATTTGTGGTGGAATGGTTAAGCTATTCTGCCCATAGCAATGACAAGCTAGCAGAACGCCAAATAATACCGCATAAACTGTCTTCAAATCTTTCATTGTAGTTTTAAGTTAGCTGCTTTCATGAGACTAATAAACGAACACTTGCCACGTACATGGCAAATGTCCGTTATTCTAATTAACCGTCTTTAGTGCGTTACCGTCAGTTTCTGCGACACACTCTTATTGTTCGCGGTTAGACGAACTGTATATGTCCCGGCAGGGAGCGCACGAGTATTGAAGGGTATGGCCGCTTGTCCGTTGATGCTCTGAGCCTTCATCACGACTGCTACCTGTTTTCCTGCCATGTCAGATATATCTATGGACGCAGTTGTTGCCTCTGTCAAAGCAACGTTGATGCTGAGATTATCTACAGCAGGATTGGGAAACACTTTGAAAGATGAAACATTGTTGGGTAATTCAATAACACCAGTAGTGGCGCTCATCAATCCCATGATGCTGTCCTTGATTGTTGTTGTGTCCGAACTGGAAAACGCTTGCGATACAAACAGTACTCTATGGTCCATGCCTCCAAGTACTACTACTGTAGGCATACCGAATCCTCCATAGTTGGCTACTCCTGCAGCACCGCTATCCATTGGCGTGTAAATAGTGGAGAGGTTGTTACTTGATACCCACGAAGCTGCATAGGCGCAGGTAGTGCTATTAATGTATGGGAATGCATATCCCTTTACCATCCCAGGGTGCATATCGTTAATGCCCATTGCCATGTTTTGAAGAATTCTGGCCGGGGGTGGGCATGAACCGCAGTTTGGCATAAAGAAATGGAGGAGGACGGCTTTGCCTGAGTCAAGATCAGCAAACAAATGGTGCATGTCCGTGCCATTGCAGTCCATCTTATTGAAGTCCAAAGCTGTGTATTGAGCTTTGGTAACAAGCGAAGAAAACACAAGGACGGCTATAACTAATATTTTTGAGTACGTGCTTTTCATGTACATAGTTTTTTAGAGGATAAATAATGAATGACTAAAACGCCGAATTAATCAGCGTTAGAGAAAAGAGCTTTCTGACTAGGATTCTAAATCCTGAAAACTTGATTGAGGAGATATAGATTTAGACTACAGTAGGCGGGAGGCGGGTCAGTCCACGTCAATATGCGACCGGCCTTATAATTTGACCCAAAAATGGAGCTGTAAAGCAGAACCTCGCTGTTTGAAAAGTTAGTCTTGAAAGAAGGATATGAGATTGTCTTTTGGATGTTGTGATCTTGAGGTGCCTTTATGAAAGCAACCTTGTCTTGGCAACATCCCTTCTTCATTGTCTTCTTACTGCACGCACAACGGGTGTTGTTTGAAGAAATCAGTGAAACGCTTTTTACCTTCCCCCCACAATAATGAATATTCACCGACATTCCCATGCAAGGAATCAGGTAACATACAAATAATAGAATGGTGGTTATTCTTCTCATTATCAAGATAAAGGTACAAATAATCAGCTATAAAGGAAACGGCTCATTATAGTCTTATTCTTCTTCGCTTTTGTAGAGGGTTCCAGGGTACGCCCTGGCAAGATGGCAAATGGATAAAAACACAAAGTGGAATTTCCATTTGCAATCTTGCTTCGTCCTAAGCCTAACCGATCTCATCCAGTTCTCTCATCCTTTCTTCTTCAATGCTTAAATGTTCTTCCTCCGACTTCTGAGGCTCTTTCTCCTTGAAATCTGCCCCTTCAAGCTCGCTCAACCTCTCCTCACGCTTGTCCAGTTCTGCCATGTCTATGCCGAGCGTCTGAAACCTGTAATTTCTACTCTCGTCCTCTATTCCTTTGACCGCGCCCCCGCGCTCATATACTTTTAAGTTGTCCTCGGCCAACAGGTCAAAAAATTCCTTCCGCGAGTGCGCAAGGTCGTATGATACCGCGAGCATTTCTTTCAACTCTTCCTTTCTGCTGACACGGCCCTCGCGCCGTATCTGGTATTCGGCATCGCTTTGGGCCATGTGGCCACCTCCGTGCTCGACCACTGAATCGGCAAGCTCGGGGTACTCCCGCATCTGTACTTCTTGCAGTTCCTGCTTTATTTCTTGGAACCGCTCGCGGCTCACCCTCGTGGACTCGCCGAGCAGGTTCGAGCCCCCGATGAGTATGTGGGCATGGGGGTTGCCGTCCATGTGCAACGCGCCGAAGGCGAGGCTGTCAGGGTCTATCATGTTTATGAAATCGCGGCTCAGGCGCTGTAGCATCTCAGGCGTGACATTTTCTTTGTCCTCGTGAGAGATTGCCAAAATCGCGTGAACCAACGCGTTATTATTGGCCCGGTGGTGCAGCCTTTGGTCGTTGTTCATTTTGAATTGTGCCTCCATCTCCCTCGGCGATCCGAAGACGTTGTGCTGTATGGTGACGACTGCGCCGTCTTTGTCGCGCAGCGCCGCTTCGTCGCGCAGGATGTAGTCTATGAGCCTGCCATAAGAACCCGCGCCTTTAGCGCCTATCGTCTTTACTATCATGTATCACGTTTAGTATATCCTGCCATCTGTTCGGATTGTTCTTAATCGCGGTGATAAGCAAGTCAGGTTTTGCAAGCTCCCGCATTACTTCTGTGCGCAGAGATGTCACTACCTTCTTCGCATCACTGGCATCGCTGACTTTGCCAAGCCAGCCTTTTTTCTTTTCGCCCCTGCTTATATCCTCGAGCGCCGACAGCGACCTGACCAGGACAGCTTCTATTTTCCTGATGGTTGCCGAGTCATGAACAAGGTAGATGCCTTCGGCGTACGCGATGGCTGCCTTTTTTATAAATGGCGTTACACTGGCATTGTGCTGTTTGGCGCACATCGCCATCATGCGCCTCTCGTCAGGCCGCAAGCTCACTACGTGCAGGGAGATTGTCTTCCTGCGCTCCGCCTTGTATCGCGTGTTGTATATTTTTCTCCACTCCTTTTTCGCCGCCTCAATCGCGTCGTCGCCCTTGTCGAGCGCGCCGGTGGCTTTCAGATGCTCCCACATGCCTAAGGTCTTCCTTTTCATGAAACAGGAATGAGGGGTACGGTGTACGGAATGTTTGGATTGCTGAAAACGTACGGTTTGCCGCTCAGGTCTGCCTTCAAAAACGGCTGCTCGTAGTATGGCGATAGTTTCAGCCGATAGGCTACGTTCCTATGGAGGAATAGCCCCTCGTTGCGCTTCATCCTCAGTATCTCATTGGGATCGACGGCATTCCGTTCCTGACGGCGGCCCTGCCTGTCCATCACGTCGCGCTTGCCCAAGAGCTGAGTGATGTCATTCACAGTTTGATAGTCCTGGTAGCCGAGGTAGAGCCGCGAACTGTTAGCAAGGATGTTGTTTGACAGCTCCCGCCCGTAGCTGTTATAAAGCTGCCCCTGATTTTGATAGCATAATAAGTTATATATGTTAAATTTCCTACACGTGCTGACTACCTCCGAGAGGCTGGGCAATGAACATATGGCACATTCATCTAATAAGAAAAAAACCTTATTCGACTTCTTCTTCACCTCTCGCATTAGCGCTCTGTAGGCGAGTTCTATTGTGACGCTCGTTATGTCCTGGTAGTAGGTGGCATCGTAGCTGTTTGCAGTGATGTAGAGTATCTGGTTAGTTGACGAGAAGGCCTCGAAGTCGATGGTACTGAATGCGGAAGCCCTGCACAAGGCCTCGCTCGCGTAATGGTGCAGCACGCTCTTTGCAGTTAACAAAATGCTGCCCATCGTGCGCTCGGATTGGTTAGAGATAAGCGCCTTGTACTCGTTGAACATTTGGTCGCTACAGTACTTTGCTGCGATCTTGTTGAATACTCTCGTCTCTGGCTCGCCGGGCTTGCCCGCCTTCTTCTGAGGGAACAGGTCGAGCAGGCGCATGAGGTTAGCCATGTTGCGATACTTAGGCTCGAAACGCATCACGATCTTGCCCATGAAAGAGGTGAGCGCTATCGAGGATGTCATGAAAAATACGTCAGTCTGCCCGCCCTTGTTGCCGACGCGGTGTAGGTGCGCCATGAACCTACTCACGTCGTCATCGGATTTGAACAGGTCGAACTTATTAATGGATGATGAGTTTAATATATTTGAAAAGTCTACGTTGTGTATCTTGAAATCCAGCCTGTCAAATCTCGGGGCCGTGATCGGCACCAGAGTACCCACAGGGTCGAAGACTATGGCGCTCCCTGATGTAAGCCTTCCTAAAGTCGTGGCCATAGGTACCGTAGACTTGCCTTGACCTGTTCCCGCGAACAGTGTCACCGTGCTCGTGATATCGGGCCTCAGTATGTCAGTCCCATTGAGGCAAAAGCCGTTAGCGTGGTTGTCTATGACATCTTCCCATTTGCCGATGGGCGACCGCTTATCCTCATCGTCATGATACTCGATACCGTACTTGATATTGTCCACGATGTCATTGATAAGGACTTGCCCTGTGGCAAGTCCTGCTCTGCCGATGTTCTTGAATAGTTCTCTCATGACTTATCCTTAGGGAATATCCATTTTTTCAATCCGTCCAGGATGTGGCGCAGGAGGATATTGATTGCCGAGAGGCACACCCATACTATGAATGCCCCTAGCTTCAAAAGCCACCTGCCGGCTGTCATCAATACCGCTCCCGCGACCTCCTTCCACTTCGATCCGTTCTTTTTCACGCTACACGCTTTGGGTTGCTAACTGAATCTTCGGCACCACCACTACCTGCGCGCCGTGCCGCGTCAGTAGCTTCACGTAGAAATCCTTCGCTATGAGGAACAGTCTCTCCTCCTGATAATCGTGATCGTTGGGCCGGTAGACGATGATGACCTTCACGCCTTTGAGCGATTCGATCTTCATCTTGCCTTCGAGCGTCTGCATCACCTGCTCGGGGTGCCGAGCCATCATGTCGGCCACGAGCGGCTGGTATATGTCCAAGTAGTCGCTCGAGTGGTCTAGCATGTTGCTGAACACGACCAGGTACTTGTTGGTGGCGCTGCTACGGCTCAGCCGCCCAGCTTCCTCCATCACCACCGAGAATACCATCGACCTGTTCTGCGTCTGGCCGTACTGCTTCTTCGCGTTGTCGAAGGTTTCCTTGATGCTTTGCTCGAAGCCCTTGTACTCCGCTATGCGCTGATTGCTGTTAGCCAGCAGAGGCGACACGGGATCGACCGTGATGGTCTGCACGTCCCCGATAGAGACGTCCGACACGTCCCTGTAGGTCAGTTTGCACCCGTTGTACAGGTGGTCGTCGTCGATGTTGTAGAGATTGTACAGGGGCTGCACGTCGTTAGACGGCTCCTCTTTCAGTATATCCGTCCTGTCACCGACGACAGCGATCTCGGTAGTCTCTCCCTTCGGCAGGGCGTTTTGGATTTTGTCGCATCCCGTGCAGAGCATCAGGATCGCGAGGATGGGTAGCATTGTCCTTTTCATGATTGTTGTTTTTTGAGTGATTAATTATTTAGTTGAGTGACGGTATGGGGTCGTTGTAGCAGCTCGGCTGATCGCTTCTGTGGGTCTGATTGCTAGTGATGAAGGCGTGTATGACCTCTGCGTGCATGGCTGATATGCGCTGCCTGATGCTGTCGCGATCTATCTGCTGGCGAGATACGCGCTGCTCAGAGGCGTATACCATGTCAGGTATGGCCATGTGGTCCCTTTCCAGCTTGTCGATTTCGGCCTCCAGCTCGGCGAGCTTGTCGTCTATCTGCTTAGCGCGCACGTTGCTTTTCTTCTGGCTTTTGTCCGGGAGCAGGTATGCGCAGTAGCAGGTCACGACCATGAACAGCAGCGATACTGCCATGAAGAACCAGCTTTTAAGCGGCAGTGCGCTCATCGCCTTGACGCTCGTCATGGTAGTGCTGCCGATGTTCTGCAAGTACATACCCCTCATCACTGCGAGTACGTAAAAGCCCATGAGTATCGTGGCACCGGTAGCAGTGCGTATCACCACCTTATACCTGCTTTCCTCGGTGGCCCTGTAGATGCCGATCACGGCGTGCGGCAGAAACACGAAGAAGATGACCAGGCCCGCCAGCAGCATGTACTGCATGAAGTTGTTCGATGCGTCAAAGAGCCTAAAGGCAGGGTGCGCGAATATGCCCTCGGCTGCGGCGAGTATGAAGATCACCACCCACAGCCCGAAGGTCTTGTGGGATTCGTAATCGTTGTGCGGGAGGTTCTCCTTCTCGAGATTGAGCTTCCTGTAGCTCTCCCTGTGCTTCTCCAGCAGCTTCTCAATCCTGAGGCCCTTGCCGGTGAGGCTCTCTTTCTCAGCTTCCGCCAGCCTGTCATGATTGCCCTCGTAGGGCTTAAGGCATTCGGACAGCTTGCTCTTGAAGCCAGCAGTGAACTCGCCCGTGTAGGTGCTCAGCGTATCGGTAGCTTTAGGCAATCCCTGCTGAGCTAGGGATTTGCCTTTCGCCTCGGCTTTGGCGATCATCTGTGAGCGAAAGGTGTCCAGCGGATCACCCTCTCTCTGCCGTGTCTTGAACAGTGTGTCTAACATGGTATTTGTTTTTTGGTTATGAAATATTTTTTATTGATTTAGTGATAGGGACTGACCTACAGGTCAGTCCAGAACAGTTGATGCGGGTAGGGTTCTACCATGTCAGGGTTGAGCCTGCGCTCTATCCACCCCAGCAGGTCCTGCGCCTCCGTGCCGAACTCGCGGACCGTCTGGTCGCTGCAGGTGATGAACACGTTGAAGATGGCCTTGAAGGTCGCCACCTGCGTCCTCACTTCCTGCCAGTCCTTCGGTCCGAGCGAGTGGCTCTTCCTCTCGAAGTCCTTAAATAGTGTCTCGATTTGTGTGTACAGCTCTTTCATATAATTGGTGTTTTATTCCCTTGGTCAAATAGTTCAGCTCCTCGCAGCCATGTCGCTCGAGTGCCATAATCCAGAATGGCCGCCCCCGTACGGGCGACATTCTATCCTTCTGTCGGGTACAGGGATCTGTACGGCGATATGCTCCGCCCTGTGGGCCGACAAAAACTCTTCAATAAAATGATGGGAATGCCTAAGGTGAGAATACTTGCATATATTTTATATATATGCTATATAGTTGCGTGAATTGCACTATATTTGGAAAAATCACTGCCTAACCTCGTCGAAAAAGATAAGCAGTGATTTGAGTGTAATCTCACCCCCGGTAGGTTCATCCTCCGGGGGCTTTCTCATGATTTCTTCAATCTTTAAAGAACGACAACGTTTTCACGGTGTAAAGATATGCAATGTCAGCATATCTACAAATTAATTTGTAACATTCCTTACTTTTTAACGTATTAACTTCAATTAACCTATTTGCATTCATCATTTATAAATATCTTCTTATAATTGCAAAGTCATTATTAGATCATCCTGTAATATTTACGTAGGACATGGCAGAGAAAAAAACAGAAAAGAACCCGCTGGCACAGATGTTTGGTGCCTTTTTGAGAAAGGAGCGCAACAAGATGGAGCTGTCATCTGTAGTGATGGCTGGCAAATTAGAGCTCAGTGATGCCATGCTCCGCATGATAGAAAGCGGTAATGCGAACCTTCAACCTGCCAAGACTTTCCTGATCATACAGGCATGCACGAAATCTACTATCCAATTCAACATGCTCTCCCAACTCCTTGTCGGAATACAATACGTGCAGTCACTAATGGACGACGGACAAAAGCCATCTGATGCTTTCGCTGACCTGGCAGGGCATGACTTCAACTTTGAGACGCTGCACCGCAAAGTCCATCACTTCTTCCAACTCGGTGACAGCTCAGCCGAGTTAAAGGAGTTCATCAATGATCACGCGTCAGAATACATCGGTGAATTTCTCAAAAGCAACTACTATCAGATCACGGTCAAAGATGACAAGTTCATAAAGACCTTAAAGGATAACTTGGTCGATGTGCGCACCCTGAGCCTCGACCTGATACTGGAGTTCATCCGCGCTATGGGTATGCACCCTCCTATGCACATCAACGGCATAGCAGAAAAATGGGAAGAAACCAATCAGGATAGGATTACGGATGTGATCGGAATATACAGGTACCCATCACTGATCATAAGCGAGGAAAATCTAAGGATATTCTCCCATCCGTACCTGAAGTCGGATAAGTTCACCTCAGTACAATACATTTTTGTAGACACGAAGGAATCTCCGGCAGCCCTCAAGAAAACATACCTAGAAAAGCTGAAAGAGCTACATAAAATATCCGACAAGACGATAGAAATTATTGAACCAAAGGTGCAGATGAAGGTCGCATCAAATACTTCATTCCAAGAGGAAATAGACAGCATACTGCTTGGTAACATGGGCGACCACGATGAAGAATTTGACGCCTTCTGGGTATTCAGGATGAGCAGCGATAACAGGATTGGATTCTTGGGTGTCAAAGAAAAGCGGAGAGACCAGATCATCAATTTGAAGTACGGAGAAATGCAGGAAAAGTGCGCAAGGTTTGAAAAGCTGTGGGATAAACTACCTACCTCAAAGAAGTAATCATGGAGCAATACGAAATAAGAAGAATAAAGGTCTCCCCAAAAGCACTTGACGAACCCTGGACCTGCAATGCCTATATAGGCCTCAGCGTGAATAACCAAAGGACAAAATCTGAACAGTCTCTATTGAAAGTTCTCAGGTGGGTAGAAGACAGAACTGATCACATCATGGTACTGGTGGGCGACTATCTGAACCGACATAATATGAAGATACGTTACGCGCTGGATGAAGCCGCTGCGATAGAAAGGAGCATGGATGAGGCTGAGGGAGCTGTCAGGGCTTTTAGTTCTATCGTAAGCAAGTCAAGCAAGTTGAAGGTGCATGTGATAAGTATTAAGAGCTACTATGAGAGGCCGGACTTCAATGAGCGGTATCGGAATTATGAGCTAAAGATGAAAAGTAATCGGCACTTCAGTGATTTGGTCAAAGAAAGCACAGAGGCGTTTATAAAAAGAATAAAGAAGTCAGCGCTGACAACTACGGAGATTGAAAAAATCTGTCAGCAGTACATACTTGAAGAAATGGTTGTGTTTGAGATGCTCGCCGAGGATGACTACCGGATCAACATATATCCGGGCAAACAACTTCCTGTCATGGAAGCCATAGTCAACGGGAAATTAAAAGGCGTTTCGGATGCCCTTGAAAAAATCTATTTGGTAGACATAAAATTCAAAATCAAAAACTAAATATATGATAGTACCTGCAATGATCGCGCTCGTCCTCTCGTTCGTTATTTACATCGGTATCGGACTGTATCACCGCAGATTCGTTAAGAATCTGGGCGACATCATCCCTGTGAAGTTCGGCTCAAACGCGCGGGTCTCTACGCCCACCGAGTTCTCAGCTACGACAACGGCGGCCACAGTAAGCTTGGCAACGGTAGTGGTTGCCTTTTTTGAATTGGTACCGGGCCTGGGATGGTGGCTTCTATGGCCTGCCATAACCACCGCTATCGGCCTCGGTGTTTTTAGCTTAATAGTGAAGCGCATCTGGTCCAAGATGTCAGAATACAGCCACCGTCCCTCAATGCATGAGTTTTTGGGCGTGGAGTTCAAGTCACCAAGCGTGGCTATAGTAGGCGCCTTGTGTACTACAGTAGGTTACCTGACCATGTTTGCCCTCGAGCTCACAGTGGGCAGCCGTTTTCTCAGCGGATTGGTAGCAGGCGTGCCAGAGTGGCTGACTGTCACTCTGATCGCAATCGTGGCATTCACGTATCTGGGGCTTGGTGGATTCAGGACTGTGATAGTGACTGATCGCATAATGATGGGATTCATTTGGCTGCTCCTGTTCTCCTTGATTGCATACTACGCATGGTTTGCGTCAGATCACGGAGGTATCGGTGCATGCTACCAAAGCGTACCTGAGGCCATACGCACTATAAAGTGGAGCAATGGGCTGATCTCATTCGTCTTGGGAATACTCGTGATGAATGCCTTTACATTCGTCTCGAACATGGGACTGTTTCAGAGGGTGGCAGGCGCGCAGGAGCCGAGCACGGTAGTAAATGGCATGTGGTCAAGCGTTGTGCAGACTCTTATTGTATGGTCACTGTTCGTTGTGGTAGCCGTAGGTGCATTCACGGTGGTGCAAATGCAGCCGGGTGAGAATCTCCTCATAACTTTATTGAAGGCGATCTCAGTTTCTATGGTAGGCAAGCTGACCATCTTCTGCGTTACCCTCGGCCTCTTAGGCGCGCAGCTGTCCACTGCATCGACACAGCTCATCGCAGTCAGCCATACGGTACTCGAGGATATACTGGGACCTTATCGCAGCATGTCACTCGCTACAAGGTTGGAATCATCAAAAGAGGTGACATATTCTCGCATAGTGCTCGTACTGTCGGCCATTGTTTCTATAGTGATGGTCGAAGTGCTCAGGAAAATAGGCTTTAGCGTGGCGGATATGGCGTTCTCGATATATGGAGCAGCATTAGGACTCGTCCCATCTGTCTTGTTTGCGCTGTACCTGAATAGAGAAAGGCTATCACGCCTCAAAGCATGGGCTAATATGTCCATTGCACTAGGGTTTTTCTCAGGATGGTCTTGCGCATTCTACGGTAAGCTCACTGGCGACGGTACAATCGTATTTCTATCACCCTGCGTCAGTCTTTTTCTGTCTACCGCGATACTCTGCACCGGGTGGATAATTCAAAAAAACAATACCAATGAACAGTAACGAAACCATCTGCATCAATACGGCAGCCTTCTACGCACTGCTCGATCAGGTAATCGAGAGAGTTGATGAGAAGTATGAGCAATCCAAAGAGCCGAAATGGATAGATGGCAACGAGGTCATGCGCATGCTCAACATCAGCAGCCGCACGACCTTGCAGTCTGTGAAAGACTCGCCTGACGTGACGGTTTCCATCATGAGCAAAAAGATCGTTCTCTATGACCGCCAAAGTATCTTGAACTACATCGAAAACCATTCAAAAAGGAAATAATGGAACAGGAAGAAAAAACGTACATAGCCGGCTTCAACGCGGGCTTCAAGCTCCAACGCTTCACGCCGGAGCTCTTTGAAATGCTCAGGGACAGCCTCGATGAAGCGCGGGACTACGACAGAGGCCTTATCGAAGGCGCAAAGGAATGGGACAGGGAAAAGGAGAAAGCTCGCCTTGCTGAATTAGATCAAATCAATGGCGAGAGAGAACAAGATCAAAATCAGGAACAGGAGGTAGAATGATATTGATACAAATGGACGCAAATCAAACCATCTGCCACATGCGCAATACATGCGCAAAAACAAAAAAGCGGCCAGCATATATGCTGAACCGCTTTAGTAGTGGGTGGTCCCGCCTGGGCTCGAACCAGGGACCCTCTGATTATGAGTCGGGTGATTTTTGGTTCAATATGATTCAATATATCCTGAAACCCGCATGAATACTATATTTTATCTCGGCATCACTTCGGATTGACACGCATAAAACCTAAATTTGTTTGTGAAATGTTTGTGAAACTTAAAACATCAGGTCATGGGTTTTTCTGTATCTCTCGCATTGGATAAAAGGGTCAAGAACAGTGATGACAGTTATACGATCAATGTTCAGATCATCGTCAATCGCAAAATGACGAGTATAGCAACCGAATATTCTGTTGCTGAAAAAGATTGGGATAATAAGAAGCGGCAGATAAGAAATACTAGTCAAATAGCAGGTAATATCAGCCGGATAAACAACATTCTTAATAAGAAAAGGGCGGAGGTGATGGATAAAGTAACTGCTCTGCACGACAATGGTAATCTGGACAAATTACCCTTAAAGGAAATAAGAGGATTGATCACAAATGAGCATGGAACTAAGACCGTCTTTCAGCTTTATGATAAAATGATCGCGGAACTTACTGCAATAGGAAATGTCGGTAATGCTCGTTCCTACAAGATGTCGCTGCAAAGTGTAAAGACATTTACAAAAGAAAAGGACTTTACATTCATTCAACTGACATACGCGTGGCTTAAAGAATATGAGAAATTCTATCTGTCTAAAGAGGGGAATACTAAAAACGGGCTTGGTGTGTATCTGAGGGCTTTACGGGCTGTATGCAATCGTGCAATAAAAGAAAGGATCGCAAAAAGAGAAGATTACCCATTTCAGCATTACAAGATAGTGAAGGAGCCTACTATCAAGCGGGCGTTGACCGAAACCCAGATAGAAGCCATCAGGAACTTTGATCCTGGGAAAAGAAAAAGGGAGGCATTAGCAAAAGATGTGTTCCTGACATCATTCTATCTGGTAGGTATTTCCTTTATGGATATAGCACACCTAAAGGTTTGTGCTATTCATAACGGGCGAATAGCTTATAAACGACAAAAGACCAAACAGCTTATCAATATCAAGATTACGCCGCGCTTACAGGAAGTGCTTGATAAATATCTGAAGGGTAAAGGGCCGGAAGATTACATCTTTCCGATTATCAAAAGTAAAAGCGCTGAATTGGTCTATCGTGATGTAAAGAACTCCCTGAAACGCTATAACAAGTGCTTAAAAGTAATTGCAGATGAATGTAAGATCGAAGAGAATCTTACGGGTTACTGGTCGCGTCATTCATGGGCGACAATAGCCAAAAGAAAGGGGGTATCAACGGCGATAATATCTGAGAGTTTGGGGCATACAACAGAAAAGACAACGCAGATATACCTAGACAGTTTTGAGGATAGCGTTATTGATGCAGCTAACGAGTTAGTGACTGGCTAAAACTCTTTTCTCTATTTTTACTATATGACAATGATAAGTAGGATGGGGTATAAGCCCCAGAGAGTTTCGCTGCTTTCAGCACCACTTCTTCAAACTTCTAAGCAAATTTCAATTGTTATTCCTGTGAAAGACAACCAAAAGGGAATAACAGATTTTATTGAAACATTTTTTCACGTAACACCTCCAGAATACTACCCTTCAGAAATTATAATCGTTGATAATAATTCAAGGGAATCGATCTATATCTTAGAAAAAGATTATCCTGTTAAAATTACGCTCTTGTCTTGTTCCAAAATAGGGCCCGCGGCGGCACGAAATAAAGGTGTACAACGGGCGATAACTGATTGGATATTGTTTTCAGATAGTGATTGTATTCCGACTAAGACTTTCATATCTGGCTATTTGCAAGGGCAAAACACTTCTATAGGTTATGCTGGCAAAGTAAAATCACTAGGCAATAATAGGATATCGAGGTACTACGAATCGCAAGAGATCCTAATGCCGCCGAAAGTCTATGAGAACGGCATTGCCCGGCCAGACTATTTGATTACCGCAAATTGCCTCATATTGAAACACGCAATTGAGCTTACTGGTGGTTTCAATGAAGATATAACTTTCGCCGGGGGCGAGGATATTGATCTGGGATTTAAACTACTAAATCTTGGTCAGTTGTCTTTTGCATTTCATAGCGAGGTGTATCACGATTTTCGCGATGATTTATCCGACTTCAAAGATAGGTTCTTGCGATATGGGCGTGGGAATAGGGTTATAAGCAAATTATACGGCCTTGACCTTAGACCCGCGCCATTCCTCCCCAATATGTTCTCACCTTATAATCTAGCTTTGTCCTTCTTGCAATATTATTGGCTAAGAACTGGATATTTCAGCATATAACCGGTTGGAGTAATCAACCGCTAGACATTTCCCCAAATAGATACCGCCTTATCATAGAGAAAATCAGCTCTCTTGGTAATTTCACTTTCATCCCAATTGGGCAGAGTCAAATATTGGCTGAACGTATCAAGCCCAGCGGCATATTGAGTCAGACCGAGCTTGCTGTTCTTTCCTGATTTTTTTACGTCCCAGCTTGCATCACGGATAGATGCGTTAAGAGATGCGGTTATTATTGTTAAATTGCCTAGGGTTAAAAGCTTTCTGTTCCTGTTGATCTTCTGCTGTTCGTCAGAAAGCTTGCCCCAGTGATTTTCCCACTTTTTGGGCATTATGTGCTCTAGGCTGTAACGGTCAAGTCCTAATAGAGCTGTTGAGTGTTTTGCCCTGTCCCGCACCTTTGACTCAATGAAGTACAGAATACCTGCCGCTTGCTTATTTACAAGCTTTGAATCCTGGAATCCGATCTTTAGCTCGCTATCAGTTGGCATAAAATTAACTTTATCTGAGCGCTTTTCAATAAAACTCTTCAAATCATCTTTGGTCAGGAGTTTATTCGATATAAACCTCTCCCCGAATAACTGATTATAGTTTTTAGTATTTGCATGACATACCATTCTTCTCATTATATAGGCTTCCAAATATTGAAATATCTTGTCACGCTCAGCATTATCGGTTACGTTTTTAAGAGCAAAAAGCACGTATGGAATGAGGGTCGTATTTTCAAGTCCGAAGATTATGGCGTTTATTCTTTCGACACTATTATCAGCAGATAGGTCTCGGTCAATGACCTCAGTATCAAAATTGTCCATGAAGACCTTTGCATATTCCTTGATCTCAGCAATCAGTTCTATCTTATTGATGCCATAATTCTTGATGAATTTCTTGTAAGAATCAAACAAGCCTTCTACCTTGCTGAATTCATCCTTATCATCAGTGGTAACTGAATATGCCGAATCTTGAACTTTTATCTGAAGGAATGAATAGAAAAATAGGTCTATAAAATACCTTCTTAGGCGGCCTGTGACTACTTCTGTATCCCAGAAATCTTTAGTGTCATTATCCTTTTCAAATACACTTAGCCAATAATCCTTATAAAGTTGTATATCATCCCTGCCGAAAAAATAGTTTTTCAAAAGCTCGGCTGTGGTTAGCTTGACACCTAAGGAGTTTATGGTATCGAATATCTGTTGCTCATCCTCATCTATACCGAGGTCAATGCCTACAAACATGATATTTGTAAGGATATTCTGAAAATTTAATTTATTGACATCAATATTCTCAGAAAAGAATGCATAAGCCCTGGTAACACTATCGCCTCCGTTCAATTTATCTTCTGTTTTTAAATCCAGAATCCTATTGAAAGCCTCGACATCGTTATGATTGTGAAGCAATGCGATCTCATTGTTTTTCATTGGAAGCCTAAACAATGTTGAGAGGTAGGAATTATTAGTTTTCATGCTCAATACCTTGAAAAATATATTCAAGGTGGTTAGACGCTGTTGGCCGTCAATAACTGTCCTCTTGTCACCGACACTTTGTTGCGAATTGGTAAGCTGCTGTTTAAGGATGACTGAGCCTAAAAAGTATGGCCTATTAGTGTGCGAGATGTGTTCCATGTCTGACAAGAACCTTTCCCATTGTGGTATGTCCCATACATAAGCACGCTGAAAAAAAGGGATTTCCAAAATCTTATTCCCGTTAAAAATATCGTTGATGCTTCTTTTTCCTGCTTCCATATTATTTGATTTCTATGATTTAGTGGTTTTAGTCCGATATACCAGCTGACCTTAATGCTGTCGAGCCAGTTTAAGAAAGAAAATTATTTAAGGTGAAACTATATTTAATTGCCTATTTGTCATATACCCTAAAATGGGTATTGTTTTTATCGGATCAATATCTGACTTTCGTCTCAGAGAAAAATAAAACGACATATAAAAGATTGCGTTGCTAACGTAGTTTCCACTCGGTTAAATCTGGAAGTTTGAATGAAGCGGAAACAGTTAAAAGCACCGCACCCTCAGGGGTGTGGCTTTTGCTGTTTTTCATTGCTTCATAGGCTTTCCAGAGCCTTACCGAGTGTGGATTACTTGCAGGGGTTCACGCCCTCTTTTTTGTCTGGAATTTATATTTCAGAATACTGTCTGAACCCCACAGACCTAAACTATCACCGCCGGAGACGGTGCGCTACTACTACGATTACTGAAAAATTCATTACGACCTTACCTATGGATTTGTGTCTTTGACTTTACCTATTTCATAAACACAAAACTAAACAACATGAAACGACCTACGATCAGGCTCTGCCTGTTACTCGCCTCCGCACTTTTTTCTCTTTCGCTCAATGCTCAAACCATAGTAAACCAAGATTGGCTAACCTCTGGCGGAACCCCAAATGGGATATATGATTTTCAAGCCAGTCACGTTATCAGCCCTTCTAATGCCGTTGTGGTTGTAGGTAATACTTTCCATTACGGCCAAGCCGAGAACTTCCTTATCAGTAAATACACGTCAGACGGCAACCTGGTATTCAAAAAGGAATATGATGGCTCTGCCAGCTCTACTGACTTTGCAACAGATGTCACAACTATAGGCAGCGACATATATGTAACTGGTGTGGAGGGGGACACAGTTTCTGGTGTGACCTATATTACTACCTTAAAGCTCGACAGTGTAGGTAATATCGTCTGGACAGCCAAGTACCAGAATGCCTATAAGAAATACAATCTTGGATTTCGTATTGTGCCTGACCCATCCAATACAGCCCTCTATGTATGCGGTACAAGCCAGACGGGCACAGTGGACTTTGCACTAACACTTTTAAAATACAAGACCGCTGGTGGTAGCCCGCAATGGACAGCCACCTACGACAGCGTAGGGTTATATGACGCTGGTGTGGATCTCAAAGCCTCTGCCTCCAGCGTATTTGTGTATGGTATCAGTGGGCTTTCAAGTACCAGCGGTGATATTATCACGCGAGTATATAATACCAGCACAGGCGCACTGCAAAGCCAGAGTCGCACTAATACGAGTGGTGCTTATGTAACGCGCCCTGTTGCCATCGCAAAAGATAATGCAGAGAACATCTATTTGGCTGGTATATCCAATGATGCAGGCAAAATGGATGATATCGTTATAGTCAAGATGGATAGCCTGCTGAATCTAAAATGGCGTAAGTATATAGATGGCGGTAATAGCAAAAATGATGGTGTATCTGCTATTAAGATAGATAGCCGCAACAATATCATCATGACAGGCTGGGCTGGTAATACAGATGGCTCTAAAGCCATTTGGACGCTTAAAATGCGCGATAGCGTAATTGTATGGGATAAACGGAGATATTGTCCCTCTACAGGCAAGGATGCCCAGGCACTTGATGTTGATCTCGACCGATCTAATAACATCTATGTTACTGGTAGCATCTATAATCTAAAGCGGAATACCCAGATAACTATTGCTATGGATAGTCTGGGTACGACTCTATGGGAGCAATCCTTCAATAATTCAGGTGCCTCTTCGGACGAAGGAAAAAATGTAAAGATAGACAGTAGCGGGGGTGTAGTAGTGTACGGGCGCAGTTCTGTTGGCGGTGTTTATACCTATAATACTATGAAATACGAGGGGGTATCTTTATCGAGATCTGCCGCTTTAGGCGCGGATGGCAAGCCTTTCTATATGCAGAATCAAGTCATAGTAGATTTTGACCCTTCAGACATAGATACGAACTTCGCAGATAACGGAGGGCTAGTGTATACTACCCTGAATAAAGTTCTTCCCTCATCATTGATCACGACCTTATCTAGTAAACTGGGGGCCAGTGTGGGTTCCTGGGGAGCAGAAAAGATATACCCATATTTTACGCGCAAGGTTACTCATTCAATAGCCCGAAATGGTGACACGATACCAGTCAGGCCGCTATGGTCACATATCCTTTTACATATACCAGATGGGTATCTAAGTAAATCGAAGGACTATAAATTCGTAATGGATAGTCTTATATCGATGACAGATCATGTTCAGCATACTCAGCTTAATTATTGCGGACATCTGGATAATGGCCCCAACGATTATCAGTACGCCTTTAATCAGCCATCACTTCACTCAACCTTAACATATCCCAACGCGCATATAAACGCAGAAGGGGCATGGGATCTAGAAACGGGTAAATCCCGTATAAAAGTTGGCATCTTTGATACTGGAATTGATTTCAGAGATGATGATTTTTGTTTTAATAACGCTGCTAATTGCATCGACCGGGTGAAGGATGGATGGAACTTTAATGCGGGCCACTCTATGGGCATTGATGCTACACCAGACCCCATAAGCCACGGCACTTCATGTGCAAGCATCATCGGTGCTGTAAGAAATAACTATGCGACTGGGCATTCAAGTGACATTGCGGGTATTGCTGGGGGGCAGTATATAGCTGGTGATACCGCTAATAACAATATTAACGGAGTAAGTTTGTATAGCATGAACATCTTTGAGTTCATCGGGCCTCCTTATGATACGCTTGTTTTTACTAATGAAGCTCAAGTTGCTCAAGCTTTTGAAATGGCCTCAACAATTGATCCCAACTACCCATATAGTTATGGTTTTCATGTGATCAATTGCTCATGGGGATTCTGGCAGGATACTAGCACCTACGGAATGTATCTTGCTAAAGAAATGGCCAACGGGGTGAAGGATGCAGTCCGAAATAAAGTCACTGTAATAGCCTCGACAGGTAATAGTGGCACGAGGACGATTCAGTTTCCGGCCTGTTATCCTGACGAACACGTAATAGCTGTAGGTGGTTCAGGCGCAAACAGCGAGTGGGCCACATCCGCTAGCTATGGTTATGATATTGATGTTACAGCTCCATATTATAGTTTCCTTGTAACAGCTCTGGACACGGGAAATCACATAAAAGGTTTTGAAGGAACATCTGCTTCTGCACCTCACGTTTCGGGTCTGGTTTCGCTGCTATATAGCTATATCAATACTACAGATACAGGGTTTAATAATTTAGAGAGTGAGGATTGTGAGTTTTTGATACAAAAACAAGGGAATGTATATCCCTTCCATAGTGATACAGTTGGCTATGGTCGGGTAAATGCAAGCGCCACCTTACACTCTATCCAAAAACCGCATTTCTATGTAAAGCACTTTGACAATAAGCATTTCCCTTCCACATTAACATTCCAGAAGGTCGTATCAGATACTATTGTAAAGCTAAAGACGCGTATCGGTGATGATTCAGGTCATGACGCATATAGCTGTACCGTATGCTGTAATCATGAGCTGTTTAATCAGGATATTTCACATAAGGCAGATATTTATAAGGTAACGGTTGTAGTTACCCATAATCTTCAATCTAATGAACAAATTCAGGATTATTGGGTGCGTGCCAATGCTTCAAACCTTTTGGGTAGCCTTTCTAGTAATGCAACTATCCTAGATAGGGACCTTATCTCTATCAGTAATGTTACAAATACATCGGCAACGCTAACAGGCTATTTCTACATGATAAAGGATACGCAAACATCGCACGATCAATGCTGGTATCCGCTAGGTGTCGCAGACACATTATCCATGAAACTCAGTTATTCTATGAGAATATGGGATGGCGTATCTACAGGTTTGGAGGAATTAAAGGAAGATGGCTATGCCCTTTCACTATTCCCTAATCCCTCGGCTCAGTCAAACACTATGCTCGTAGAACTGGATAAGGAGCAACCATTGAAGATCACTTTATATGACGTTCAGGGAAAATATATCCGAAATGTGTTTGACGGACAGGCAATGGATGGAGCGAACCAGTACAAGGTCGATATTCAGAATCTGGAAAGTGGGGTGTATCTTTACAGAGTGCAGGGGCAGGGATTTGTACGATCTATAAAATTCACTAAATATTGATAATGAAACGGTTGGGGGCTGTCATTGCTATTTTATTAGGATGTTTTTGTGCCAGCGGCCAGATTGCTGTATCATCCTGTGTGGGCAATGACAGCCTCAAAGCCTACTATCGAGATGATGCGATAAATCTCGCTATACGCCGAATGTACTCCGTTCCTTTTGGTGGCTATAGAGATAGCATCGGTGTTCCTCAGGCTTATATTGATACTTTTCTGAATGCTCTTATTGCGGTCTATAATGACACTGCCCATGCGGCTAGCGATAGTGTTACGCAGCTATTTCCCGCGCATGCAACTTGTCCTACAGGATGGCAGGCATTCCAAACTATAGTTGTAACTGCCGACACGAGTTATCCTTGGATGCGTAATTTGATAAATCGCAACATTCCTACGGGATATGCCGACCTTGATACATTCTTACTTGGCTATGGATTCGATTCTGTAATTCTAAGTAGTTCGGCTGGCAATAACTCTAACCCTGCGCTATATGATGTTGTGCTGCACTCGGATAGCTTTTATAATACGAGTGCATTGCTTCTCCAGAAAGCTCGGATTCAAAATACTAGTATCAGCTTTACAAGTAGTGAAACGGGATGTGAGGGAAATGCGGACCTGATAGATGATAGTATCGGTACTGGATTTATTGACCTTATCTATCAACATGGCTTTGATGATTGCCAGGTAAGTTGCCTGAAGTTCTGGTTGTGGAGGTTTCGCGTCTATCCTGATTGCCGGGTCAATTATCTGGGAGATACTCTTTATGATTATAGCCATATAGGACATACGGGAATAAGTAATGAAGAGAATGATCAGTTCCAATACATTTACCCTAATCCAACTACAGGAAAAGTAATAATAAAAGATCTGCAAAATAGTGATGTAGTAATTATGATTGATCTGTTAGGTAAATACTATCCAGTGATAAGACAAGGAAGTGAAATTGATATTTCTGATTTTGCATCAGGTAGCTATTACATTGGTATAAATCGCAATCAAAATTTACGGCTTCAGAAAGTACTTAAATATTGATAAGAAACCATTATTTTTACACTTATTAATTGACTTATTGCTTAAAGTTTTCATAGGTTCCTTTAGACTTGCACTCAACAAGTATTAGTTGAATACGCAGTATCATTATCACTAAATAATTTCTTTTTGCTCTTTTTCCTTTGTTAGCTAAACAGGTAA